>VGPD01000042.1 GCA_016875635.1 Chloroflexota bacterium | reverse complement strand
GCAGAGACCCCGGCCCCCGACCCCGTGAGCACACCGCGCCCCGCTCAGTCGGACGCGTCCGCAGCGGCCGCGCAGCCCACACCTCAGACCGGCACCGCCATCATGAGCGTGCAGCCAGCCGACCCGCGCGCCGCCACCGCCGCCCAGCGCCACCTCCGCATCACCGAGGTCATGAGCAACCCGGACGAGGCAGGCGCTGACGGCGAGTTCGAGTGGATCGAGGTGATGAACACCGGCGCCGAACCCGCGGTGCTGGCGGGGCTCTCCGTGCGTGACCGGCGCTCCGGGAACACCCTCCCTCCCTACACGGTCGACCCTGGCTCGGTCGTCGTCATCGCTTCGCCAGGAGCGCGCATCCCGGAAGGCGTGCCGCTGATCCGCCTGCGTCGCGCGATCGGCAACGGCCTGGGCAACGCAGGCGACCGGGTCGCCCTCGTGGCTGCAGACGGCCGCGAGATCGATGCGATCGCCTACGGTGAGGGCGTGGAGGACGGCGAGGCCACCATTCCCGCCCCCGGGCCGGGCCAGTCGATCGAACGGCTGTTTTCGGCCACGGGCGTCCTGCTCGACGCGCGGATCACCGACACACCGACTCCGGGCGTACCCCCGGCGCCCCCGCTCGCACGAGACACCGAGGCGGCGCCAGGCGCCCGGGACGCTCTCAGCGGCATCGAAGGCCTCGCCCCTGCGTGGGCCGTCCTCATCGCCCTCGCAGGCGGCCTCCTCCTCGGCGCAGCCGCAGCGCGGGCCGCCTCCGTGGTGCGCGGGAGGGACGTCGAGGCATAACCGCGTGCGCTGTTACGATCGCTGCGGAGGACGCCGCATGCCGCACACCATCCTGCTTGCCGAACCGCGCGGCTTCTGCGCCGGCGTCGTCCGCGCCATCGATGTCCTCAACCAGGTGCTCGATGCGGAGACCGGCCCCGTCTACGCCTTCCACGAGATCGTCCACAACAAGTACGTCGTGGACGGGTTCCGCGAGCGCGGCGCGATCTTCGTTGAGTCGATCGAGGATGTCCCGGCTGGCTCGCGCATTGTCTTCTCCGCGCACGGCGTCGCCCCTGGCGTCATCGCCGCCGCCCGCGATCGAGGGCTGCGCGTCATCGACGCCACCTGCCCGCTGGTGACCAAGGTGCATCTGGAGGCGAAGAAGGCGGCGAAGGACGGCTTCGAAATCCTCCTCGTCGGACACGAGGGGCATGACGAAGTCGAGGGGACCAAGGGCGAGGCCCCGGACCGCACACGCGTCGTGGACAGCCGGCGCGACGTGCAGGCCCTCGGCGAACCAGGCCGGCCCGTCTTCGTCGTCACGCAGACGACGCTCTCCGTGGACGACACGGCGGACACCATCGCCGCGGTGCGCGAGCGATTCCCGGACGCGCAGATCCGGAACGACATCTGCTACGCGACCACCAACCGGCAGGCCGCCGTGAAGGTGCTCGCGGAGCGCGCCGGCCTCGTGATCGTCGTCGGCTCCGCGAACTCCTCGAACTCCGTCCGGCTGTGCGAGGTGGCCCGCGCGATGGGCACCCCGGCCTACCGCGTCGACGGCATCGCAGAGATCGACCCGGGGTGGTACGACGGCGTCGAGGTCGTCGGCCTGACGGCGGGCGCCTCGGTCCCTGACGACCTGCTGCAACCGATCATCGATGACCTGCGTGCCCGCGGCGTCACGCGCATCGAACCGGTCGTCGTGGCGGAGGAGACCGTCGAGTTCCGCTTGCCGGAGTAACTCGAAACCCGCTAGCGTATCACGTACCCCTCGCCACGGACTGTCTTCAAGGCGTGCTCGACACCATGCTGCGCCAGTTTGGCGCGTAGGCGCGAGACATGTGCCTCCACGAAGTTCCGCGAACCGAACGTCCCGTATCCCCAGATCGCGAGTGACAGCTCATCGAGCCGGACAACGTTGCCGCGGTGGTCCAGCAAGAGCCGCAGGAGCGCGAATTCCTTGGGTGTCAGGTCCAGCGGGCTGTCACCGACCAGCGCTTCGTGCGAACGCAGCCGGAGGACCAGCCCGTCCGGACCTTCGAGTTGCTCGACCGTCTGTCCGCCCTTCGCCCGAGCCCGACGGAGGAGGGCTCGCGCACGGCGGCTCAGTTCGGGAATCTCGACCGGCTTCACCACGTAGTCGTCCGCGCCCAGGTCGAAGCCCGTGACGCGCTCATCGAGACTGCCGGCCCCGGTCACGATCATCACCGGGATGTCGCTCCGTTCGCGGATCGACCGGAGCGTGTCGAACCCGGAAATCCCCGGGAGCCCCACATCCAGGATCACCAGGTCGAAATCGGCATTCCTCAGGAGGTCGAGCGCGGCTTCTCCGGAACCCACGCTGACTGCTTCCGCGCCACCGTCCTGCACCATCTGGCCGACCACCTCGCGCATGGTCGGCTCATCGTCGACCACCAGGATGCGCGCGCCCCGAAGCGAGTCATCGAGGGGCAGCGGGAGATCGCCTTCCACCGGACGAGGGCGAGCGTCCAGGGGCAACGGCATCCCATCAGGAACCACGCCCTGCGAGGCAGGATGCTGGGCGGGACGCTTTCGTGACTCCACGGGGCTCCTGGAAGACATCCGGCCGGCCCGCCGGACTGCGTTAGAGTCTCGATATCAATCAGAAAACCATACAGGGCGATTCCCGGGCCCGGGAATAGGTGACAACTTCATTAAGATTCCCCGTGGCCGGACGTCAGCTATTCGTCAGATTCGTGGTCACACGACCGGCCACGGCACGCAGCGCCATGGATACATCTCCGGCAGCACCGGATCGACCAGCATCGCCTCGCACCGTGCGAGCAGCGCCCGCCGTTCCCGCCGGCTCAGCGCCGCAAGCAGGGGAGCCGCCTCCGGCGCCTCCGACATGATCGCGTCTCGCGCGCGGGCGATCGACTCGCACCACGCCTCCGGGATGCGAGTCCCCGCATAGTCCCAGATGACCGTCCGCAGTTTCTGCTCCTCATGGAAGCAGAGCCCATTGTCGATCCCCCAGATGTGCCCCGTCGGGTCGAGCAGCACATGCCCGCCTTTGCGATCGGCGTTATTCGCCAGCAGGTCGAAGACCGCCATCCGCACGAGGGCCATATCGTGCGCGTCGCCCTCGCGGAGCTCGAAATAGTGCTGCGCGGGGTCGTGCTCGATGAACAACTGCACTGAACCCACCCCGCGCGGCGCATCCGGCCTGAGCACCGTCGGAGGCACGACAGGCCAGTCCAGGAGCCGCGCGAAGTCGTACGCCGCCACCTCGCGCCGGTCGAGACCGCCGGGGAAGTCCCATAGCGGGTTCTCTCCGTCGCGCGGCTTGTACACAGCCAGACCCTCGCCATGTTCGGGGTGCGACAACCGCGCGAGATAGACATCGTTCGAGGAGTACGGGATGAACCGCAGCTCACCAAACGACGCCTCGCGCAGCGCGTCCTCCACCCAGGGGGCGTCCGCGTGCCACGGGTTGCTCAGCGTCGCCATCGAGGCCTCGCCTTACGCCTGCACGACTTCGCGCGTGCGCACACCGAGGCCCAGCCGCATCGCCTCCGCGTGCATCACCATCATCGCGACCGCGGAGAGCGAGTCGTCGACGGCAGCCCTGGCCGCTTCGATCGTCGCGTCCTCGAGGCCGGCCGCGCGCAACGCCGCGGGGTCCGCCTCCAGCGGTTCCGCGAGAAAGCGCGCGCCCGAACGGGCATAGAAATACAGGCCGCGGCCGCGCCGCCGGAACGGCGGATACGCCGCCAGGTGCTGGAGTTCCTCCCACGCCACGCCGAGGTACGTAGGGCAAATCGCGACCGCGCGGTAGAGGTCAGGCGCGGCATCGAGGTTCAGCGCCGCGGCGATCTCCGGCAGCAGCCCGGCGTCCGGCGACGCGAGCCGCACGTCGAGCGCGAGGTGTGCGCGCTCGCGCTCCGTCACCGCGCGCGGCTCCGCCTTCCCGTAGCCACCGACCCGTTCGCGCCCGAACGCCTCCGCGAGCGCCGCCAGCAGCAGCAACAACTGCGGCTGCCCGTAGTGGAACCAGTCGACCACGTCGACCAGCGCCGCAACCTCCTCGTCGTCCACGCCCGCCTCGTGCAGCGCCTCCCGGTCCAGCACCGGCTCGTACACCGCCTCGACCTCCGTGAGCGCCATGTCCGCCAGGTAGAGCGCCGAACCGAGAAACCCCGCCGTCCCCACCGACGACGCGACGCGCGGCCAGACCACCTCGAGGTAGCCCGGCGCGGCCGCCACGATCCGGGCGACCGGCGACGGCACGATCGGCGCGCGCAACGCGACGCGCACCTCGTCCGCGATCCCCGCCAGCCGCGTACTCATCGATGCCCTCGTGCCATCACGCGGCGACGCAGCCGCGCGAGCAGGCCGGACGTGCGAGTGTGTTCGCGGATCAGCCGCGTCGCCTCGGGCGTCCCGAGCACCAGCGGCGCGCGCCAGTCGCGCAGACTCGGCTCGCGCTCCTGTCCCTTCGGCGCACTCGATGGTGCAGCGAAACGCTCGAACGGCTGCCACGTCCCGCCGTCACGCGTCCACGCCTCGAGCCCCGCCGCGCGCACGAGTGCCACGCCTGCTGCCACATCCCAGATCTTCAAACCCCAGAACGGCGCGGAGGTGAAGATGCCGGCGGCCACGTACGCGCACTCCAGCGCCGCGCTACCCGTCACCCGGTGGTCCCACTCCCGCGTCCCGCCGGACGATCCGCCCGGCGCCGCCGCGAGCCGCCGCTTCACCACCGTCGACCGCCCGCCTACCTCGACGCCGTCGAGCGCGAGCGGGCCGCCGAGGTGCGCGTGATAGACGCCGGCACGGAGCGCGGGCGTACTCGCGCACCAGATCGCGCCGGCGACCGGACGGCCGTGATGCAACACGCCGATCGAGACCGCGAAGAGCGGGAAGCCGTTCACGAAATTGGCCGTGCCGTCCACGGGGTCGACGACCCACACCCATTCCTCCGCCGTGGCGGGGTGGGACTCGACCTCCTCGCCGAGGATCGCGTGGTCGGGGAACTCCGCACCCACGCGCAGCCGGATCAGCGCCTCCACCGCGTGATCCACTTCGGACACTGGGTCACCGGTGTCCTCTTTGCCCTTGCGATCGGCCTTGTAGCCGACATCGATCGTGCGCCCGAGCGCCCCCCGTGCTTCCTCGCCGGCCGCCCGCGCGAGTTCCACCGCGAGCGACTCGACCGAGGCCAGCATCACCTCCGAGGGAAGCGGCGGTAGTACCGCGGAGGGAGGCGCGTCAAGAGACATCGGCCTAGACCATGCGTCCGAAATCCGTGCCAATGGTAAGCAGACGCCCACCGCGCTGGTGCACCAGCGCCGACCGTGCCGCAAAAGCGGCGACCACGTCAGCGGGAGCGCCCACTACGGACGGGCGCTGCAGACGGTGCCACTCCGCGAGCGAACGGAAGGCGTACCAGGTGGTGAGTTCATCGGAGGGGCCCATCAGATCGTGCGCCAGCGCGATCGGACGGCCGCCGTGCGACTCGAACCACGGCCAGATGATCTCGGCGGAGAGCCGCCGGAATTCCGCCATGCTCGAGGGCGCCACCGAGAGCGTCCGCTCCGAGATCACCGAGCCTCGCCCGAACGTCGGCGGCGGTTCAAGCACTGCCTGTCCCGCCTGCCGCGCGACCGGGCGGGGCCGCGAGACCGCGTCGTCCAGTTCAAACAGGTGGGCGACGCTGCTGCCGACCATCTCGGCGCGCTCGCCGTAGATGCGGAGGTACGGATCGATCTCGGCGCGCATCGCGGCATCCTGGTAGTAGGCGCCCGCGCCCTGCCGCGTCGCCGCCCAGTGCGTGAGGTCGGCGTACGCGGTGTGCGTGACGACCACGTCGCTCGGACCACCGAAGGTCCACGTCCCATACGCCACCATCGGCGCGCCGAAACGCAGGAAGGCCGGCCACAGCCCCTCGCGGCTCTGCCGCTCGAACTCCCGCCGCTCCGCCGCCGCCACCTGGAACTCGCGCTGCACGATGATGCTCATGCCGCCTCCACTCTTCGAATACCGGGACACCGAGCACATGCCGCACATCGAGGATAGTCCGGCAAGAGCAGGCTACGCTGGCTGCATGAGTGACCGCTGGACCGAATCGACCGAGGGCGACCTCGACCCCGACCTCTCCGAGGAGGCGCCGTACAGTGCCTGGGATGTTGCCTGGGACGCCCCCTCACGCGGCTGGGTGCGCCCGGCGATCCAGGCATTCGCCGCGCTCGGGCTGATCGCGCTCCTCGGCGGCGCGCTCCTCACCCTCCTCGCGCGCTAGAATGCGCGCGGCTGACCGGCCCTCGGCACATCGAGGCCGAGCGCAGCGTCGAGGATGCATCGAGGGGGCGCCATGAACCCACAGAAGCCGCTGCCGCAGGCGACGCCGGAGACCCAGGAGTACTGGGACGGCCTCCAGCGTGGCGAGCTCCGCATCCAGCGCTGCCGCGCCTGCAACCGCCACTACTTCTACCCGCGCCCATTCTGCCCGCACCCCGGCTGCCACTCGCGCGACGTCGAATGGACCACCGTCTCCGGCAAGGGGAAGTTGCACTCCTACGTCATCGCGCACCGCGCGCACCCGGCGTTCGCCGCGCCCTACGTGATCGCCGTCGTCGCCCTCGATGAGGGGCCGAAGATGATGACCAATATCCTCATCGACGACCCGCGGCCGGAGACGCTGCCCGCCGACGCACCCGTCGAGATCGTCTACGAGACCGTGAACGAGAAGGTCACCCTCCCGAAGTTCCGCCTCGTTTAGCGTCGATCCTCCGAGGAGTTCCCCATGCCTGACTCCCGCGCCCTGCGCCGCAAAGTCGCCATCGTCGGCGCAGCCGAGACGGACACCGTCGGCCACCTCCCCAACCACTCGACGCTGCAACTGCACGCCGAGTCCGCGTTCAACGCCCTTGCCGACGCCGGCCTCACCCTCGACGACGTCGACGGCATCGCCACGGCGGGCGTCTCCCCGGCGCAACTGACCGAGTACCTCGGCATCATGCCGCGCTACCTGGACGGCACCTCCGTCGGTGGCTGCTCGTTCCTCATCCACGTCAGCCACGCCGTCGCCGCGATCGCCGCGGGCTACGCGGACGTCGTCCTCGTCACGCACGGCGAGTCCGGGCGGTCGCGCGTGGGCGTTGGCGGCTTCGGCGGCGGCGCGAGCACGCCGGGCGGCCAGTTCGAGGCCCCGTTCGGCGTCTTCGGCCCGCCTTCGATGTTCTCCCTGCCGATCGTCCACTACATGCAGCGGTACGGCCTGACCGAGCAGCAACTCGCCGCCGTCTCCGTCTCCACTCGCCAGTGGGCCTCGATGAACCCGCGCGCCCTCATGCGCGACCCGATTACGATCGCGGACGTGCTGAACTCGCGGCTGATCGCATGGCCGCTCCACCTGCTCAACTGCTGCCTCGTCACGGACGGCGGCGGCGCGCTCGTCCTCGTCTCCGAGGAACGCGCGAAGGACTTCCCGAAGCCTCCGGTCTGGATCCTCGGCCGCGGCGAGTCCGTGCAGCACACGAACATCAGCCAGATGTGGGACTACTCCGACTGGACCGCCGCCGCGAAGATCACCGGCCCCGAGGCGTTCCGCATGGCCGACCTCGACCATTCCGCCATCGACCACCTGATGCTCTACGACGCCTTCTCCCACACGCCGATCTACGGCCTCGAAGCCCTCGGCTTCGTCGGCGCCGGCGAGGCGGGCCCCTGGTTCGAGGAGATGCGAGGGGCACCCGGCGGCGCGCTCCCCGTGAACACCAACGGCGGCGGTCTCTCCTACACCCACACCGGCATGTACGGCATGTTCGCCATCCAGGAAGCCGTCCGCCAGCTCCGCCACGAAGCCGCCGCCCAGGTCAACGACGTCGAGACCAGCCTCGTCCACGGCCCCGGCGGCTGGTTCTCCGCCACCTCGACGCTGATCCTTGGGAATCAGTAAGGAGTTACCTCCGCGGCACTACGAGCCAGCCTGAGTCACCTTGACTCCCGTCCTCGTTCGTCCAGAGGGCACGCGCAGCGACTTCCCACTCGGGCCGTACCTGTGGCGGCCGGTCACCCGCATCTACTGCCCACGGTTCATAGCCGTGGCTCCGTACGGCTAGCTCGTCTTTCGCGATCGCCGGCCACGTGACGGAAAGACAGCCGTCGCCGTGCGTAAAGAGACCCGTGACGTCTCGTGCGACAGCGGGGCCGTAGTTCTTGAACTGAATCCCCTGGAGAGCGCCTGCTCTGACACGAGTGTCCCAGATTAGCGGCAAGACGTTCGCGGTCAGTGCGCTCTGGCGATCTGCGTGCAGGGCCGCTGCCTCGTCCCGTTGCAGAGCAAGTGACGCTTCAGCCGCATCGGCCGCGCGCTGGGCTTCCACTGTGGCTCGTCCGGCGATCCGGTTGGCCTCGATGGCAGCAGCGGAAGCATCTTCGGCAGAGCGGTTTGCATCTTGTGACAGGTCATTGGCTCGGTTGCCGATGCTGTTCGCTCGATCGGCGGTCTGTGTCGCTTGCCAACTCAGCCACGCAGAAACGAGTGCAACGACCAAGCTGCTGAGCGCGATGATTTCTGACATCAGAACCTCTGGCTCCACAATCTATTAGGCCTATCGCGAGTGTACGATCCCCCCATCGCACCCCACCCGGAGGCTCCCCTTGCCCCTCTTCCACTTCTCCGAGGATCCCGACATCGAGGTGTTTGAGCCGCGCCTGATGCCCGCGCGGCCGGAGATCACCGCGCCGCTCGTCTGGGGGATCGAAGAGGCGCACCAGTGCATGTAACTCTTCCCGAGGGACTGCCCGCGCATCCTCTACTGGCCCCTCCCCACCACCACCGAGGCCGACCTCGAACGCTACTGGGGCGGGCGGGACGGCGTCCGCGCCGTCGCCTGCATCGAGTGGGACTGGCTGGAGCGGATGCACACGACCTCGGTCACGCGCTACCACCTCCCGTCCGACACCTTCGAGAACCTGTACGACGCCGGGATGTGGGTGAGCCGTGAAACCGTCCGCCCCACCCGCGCGGAGTTGGTGGGCGACCTCATCGAGGCGTTGCGGCAGGACGGCGTCGAACTCCGCCTGATGCGCCGCCTCACGCCGCTCCGGGGCATCTGGGACACCTCGCTGCACGCCTCCAGCATCCGCCTGCGGAACGCCCAGGACTGGCAGGCCGGGCCATCCGAGGTGCCCCCACGGCTACGTGAGGTGATGGGACAGAGCACGGAGCGGACCGGGCACGCTCCCCTGGGCCACCTAGCGTCACATTGAATTATGTCGGCAGCGGCAACCGATTTCAGCGCGGCAGTTCTTGCGCTAGAATCCGCGCGGGCTGACCTCGACGACCCACACGGATGGGCCTGCGGGCGGTCACGATGAAGGGACACCCCCATGGACTGGGCAGACGACTCCGAGCAGGCCGCGTTCCGCGCGCGCGTGCGTGGCGTGATCACATCGAGCCTCCCAAAGCGCTACAGCGGCGGCGACGGCGAAGAAGAAGGCTCATGGGAGCGCGACCGTCGTTCGCCGGTGGCCGAGCACAAGAAGGCCGCCGAGGACTGGACGAAGGCACTGGCCCAGCAGGGCTGGATCGCCCCGCACTGGCCGAAGGAATACGGCGGCGCGGGCCTGAGCCCGATGGAGCAGTTCATCTTCAAGCAGGAGATGGCCGCTTCCGGCGCGCCCTCGGTCGGTGGTCAGGGCGTCTCCCAACTGGGGCCGACGATCATCATCCACGGCACCCCGGAGCAGAAGGCCGAGCACCTGCCGAAGATCCTCTCCGGCGAGGTGGACTGGCGGCAGGGGTACTCGGAGCCGGGCGCCGGATCGGACCTCGCCTCGCTCCAGACCCGCGCCATCCGCGACGGTGACGAGTATGTGATCAACGGCCAGAAGATCTGGACGTCGCTCGCGCACTACGCAGACTGGCTCTACGCCCTGGTCCGCACGGACCCGGACGCGCCGAAGCACCGCGGCATCTCCTTCCTGCTCATGGACAAGCACACCCCGGGCCTCTCCGTCCGCCCGCTGATCGACATGAGCAACCGCCACCACTTCAACGAGACGTTCTTCGAGGATGTCCGCGTCCCGGTCCGCAACCGCGTGGGCGAGGAGAACCGCGGCTGGTACGTCGGCATGACGCTGCTCGACTTCGAGCGGTCGAACATCACCGGCGCCGTGAATGGCAAGCGCACCCTCGACCGCCTCTCCGCCTACATGAAGACGAACGAGGGAAAGGCGAAGTCCCCGGGCGCGAAGGCCAACCGCCTCGCCATCGCCGACCGCTACATCGAGGTCGACGTGATGTTCAACTTCTCGTTCCGCATCATCTCGATGCAGACGCGCGGCATGGTGCCGAACTACGAGGCCTCGGTCTCGAAGCTGTTCAACTCGGAGATGAGCCAGAAGATCGCCCTGACCGGCACGCGTGTGTTCGGCCTCTACGCCAACATCTACGACGCGAAGGACGAACGCGCGCCCATGGAGGCCTCCATGAGCACCTCCTACCTGCGCACCGTCTCCTCGACGATCGCCGCCGGCACCTCCGAGATCCAGCGCAACATCATCGCCACGCGAGGCCTCGGTCTCCCGCGGGGCTAGCCGCCCGCCGCGCCCTCACATCGAGGGCGCCCCGCGCGAAGCAGACAAGAGGCCCGGGCTCACGCCCGGGCCTCTTTCGTTGTCGAGCCACAAGCACCGGAGCCTCCTCCGATTCCGGCTCCCCCTCGTCCCTTGAGGGGCGAGGGGGCCGGGGGGAGTGGGGTGATTCGCGCTTCTTCAACTCCCTTCCCCCGAGGGGAAGGGCAGGAGATGGGGCCGCCCTCGGGCAAAGCCGAGGCGGTACGAGCCTCACTCTTACCTCGCCGCCACGAACCGCGCGCGATGCCTCGCGAGCAACGTCGCATCCGGTCGCAGCGGCCCGCCGAAGAGCAGGGGCGCACCGTCGAACTCACCCAACCACCGCGACAGACTCGGGGCGCGCGGGGCCTTCGGCGCCACCTGCACCAGCAGATCGTCGCTCACCGTCATCAGCCCCACTTCGAACGCGCGGTCGTGCAGGGCGTTCAGGCAGAGCCCGTTCCGAGGGTTCAACCGCTCCGCCACATCCTCTGCCCACGGAATAATGTGACTCCCCACCAACAGTGAGGGCTGATCAATCCCGGTCACGCAGCATGTCGAGCCATAGCCGTTCAGCACCATCTCTCGGAACAGCCGCTGGTTGACCCGCACCTTCACGGATGCCTCGCGCTCTCGACCTTCGAGGGAGACAGCGTCAGTATCTCCAGCACTTTCAACCGGACGCGCTTCCATCGAAGCGACCGCGGCCTCTGCCTCGAACAGCACGTCCTCCGGCGAAGCCTCGAATTCACGCCAGAGCCCGCGGGCATCGTCGCTGATACCGGCGAGCCCTTTGATCCCGCGTTCTTGCAGCATGGGGTCGAGGCTGGCGTAGTTGGAGAGGCGCATCGCAACCGCGCTCGGAGTGCGTCCGATCAGCGAGGCGAGTGCGATGACCTCGGGGTTGCGCTGGTGGAAACGGCCGAAGGGCAGCAGACGGTACAGCCGCAACGCGGCAAGGTTCTGCTCACGGGTCCACTTGGTTGAGTCGGCCATCGACCGCCAGGATAGTCACCGGGGACGCCCTCGCTACGCCATCGCGGGCGAGAGACAGGTCGAGTGGCCGCAGGTGCAGTCCTGCTGCCCCTCGGAGCATGCGCACGACGGGCTTCACTCCCCCTTGCCGAGGAACCCGAGGCGGCGCAGGACGGCGGCGACCCCACCCGCGATGACGGCGACGAACAGCAGGCGGCGAAGCAGACGCATGGTGGGTTCCTCTCACAGGCCCTCGTCAGACGGGGGGCCTGCGTCACTATCGCAGCGTCGGAGGCACGTCGCCACTGACCAGCATCACCAAATCGGCAGGGGGAGGTATCGTCCAGGCCCGGCGTCAAACGGCGCACGAGTGGTGGAGGACGCCATGGCGGAGACGGTCGGCTTCATCGGACTCGGCATCATGGGGCTGCCGATGGCCCGGAACCTGTTGCGCGCCGGCTTCCCCGTCGTCGCCTGGAACCGCACCACCGCGAAGGTTGCCCTGGCCGAGGGCGTCCAGCCCGGCCTCTCCCCCGCCGAGGTCGCGGCGCGCTCGGACGTCATAGTCGTCTGCGTCACCGCGACCCGCGACGTCGAGGCCGTGATCGAAGGCGTCGACGGCGTGCCCGGCGTCCTGGAGGGGCTCCGCCCGGGATCGGTCGTCATCGACATGAGCACGATCTCGCCGGACGTGACGCGGCGACTCACGACGCTCGTCCGTGAACGCGGCGGCGACTACCTCGATGCGCCGGTCTCCGGCGGCGAACAGGGCGCGATCAGCGGCACGCTCTCGATCATGGTGGGCGGGGAAGCCGCGACGCTCGAACGCGCACGGCCGGTATTCGAGGCGATGGGGCAGCGGATCACCCACTGCGGGCCGGTAGGTGCGGGACAGACCGTGAAACTCTGCAACCAGATCGCCGTCTGCCTGAACAACCTCGCGATGGCGGAGGCGCTCGTCTTCTGCCAGCAGAGCGGCGTCGACCCCGCCGTCATGCTCGAGGCGATCAGCGCGGGCGCGGCGGGCTCGTGGCAGATCAGCAACCTCGGCCCGAAGATCGTCGCGCGCGACTTCGCCCCCGGCTTCAAGGTCGCCCTTCAGCAGAAGGACCTTCGCCTCGCCCTCGAAGCCGCGGACGCCCTCCACGTCCCGCTCGCCGGCGTCTCCCTCGTCCACCAGCTCTTCGGCGTCGTCGAGGGCCGCCACGGCGGCGACACCGGCACACAGGCGCTCGTCCGCGCCCTCGAAGCCCTCACCGGCGTCGATGTAGGAGGGGCGCGATGACCGCCTACGTCGCGCTCCTGCGTGCGGTGAACGTCGGCGGCACGGGAAAGCTGCCGATGAGCGACCTGAAGGCGATGTGCGAAGCCGCGGGGTACACGCGCGTGGAGACGTACATCGCCAGCGGGAACGTCGTATTCGAGAGCAAGGAACCCGCGAAGATGGTGCAGGCGCGACTCGAGGCTGACCTGGAGGCGTACGGGGGGAAGCCCGTGGGCGTCCTCGTGCGCACCGCCGCGGAGATGGCCGCCCTCCTCGCGACGAACCCGTTCCCGAAGGCCTCGCCCACGTTCACCGTCGCGATCTTCCTGGACGCCGCGCCGCCGGCGGACACGTTGACCGGGGTCAGCGGACAGGCGGACGAACTCATCCGCCTCGGCAAACGCGAGATCTACATCCACTATCCGAGCGGCCAGGGCCGTTCGAAGTTGAAGATCCGCGCGGCCGCCTCGGGCAAGGCACGCAACATGAACACCGTCGCCAAACTCGCGGAAATGGCGGCTGCCCGCTGAGGACGGCTGCCGCCCGGCCCGACGCAAGGGCGGTACACTGCCGGGCGTCCCATACACGCTGTATGCGCGCGGCATGGTCGCCGCAGGACATGCTCGACTGGACGCGATGGGGTCCCCACGTGAAGGCTGCCGTACTCAACGCTCCGAAGACGCCGCTGACGATCGAGGAACTCACCATCGACGAACCGATCGCGGGTGAGGCGCTCGTGCGCGTCGTCGCCGCCGGCGTCTGCCACTCCGACCTGCACTTCATCGAGGGCACCTACCCCGGGCGCCTCCCGATGGTGCTCGGACACGAGGTCGCCGGCGTCGTCGAAGGCGTCGGTCCCGGTGTCACCCACGTGAAGGCGGGCGACCGTGTGATCATGGGCTTCGTCCAGCCGTGCGGGCACTGCAAGTACTGCGACTCCGGCCACCCCAACCTCTGCCAGACGAGGACGACCGGGCGCACCTCGGCCCGCCCGGCGCTGAAACGCGGCGACACCGCCGTGAGCGCGATGACCAACACCGGCGGCTTCGCCCAGTACTCCGTTACGCCGGCGACCGGCCTCATGAAGGTGCCGGATGGCGTCGGCCTCGACGTGGCGGCACTCGTCGGCTGCTCCGTGATGACCGGGTACGGTGCCGTGGTGAACACCGCGCAGGTCGCGCCGGGGTCGACGGTCGCCGTCGTGGGCGCGGGCGGAGTCGGCCTCAACATCATCCAGGCGGCCCGCCTCGCCGGCGCGTCGCACATCGTCGCGGTCGACATGGTCGAGGCGAAACTCGCTGTCGCGAAGCAGTTCGGCGCCACCCACATCGTGAACGCCGGCGACACCGACCCCGTGAAGGCCGTGCAGGAGATCACCGGCGGCGGCGCCGACTACACCTTCGAGGCGATCGGGCTGAAGGTCACGGCGGAGCAGGCGTACGCCATGGCAGGCCGAGGCGGCACCGCGGTCATCGTGGGGATGATCCCGCCCACCGACCAGATCTCGATCTCCGGCATGATCTGGGCGCAGGAGAAGACGCTGAAAGGCTCGTTCTACGGCTCGGCGCGGTTCAACACGGACATGCCTCGCATCTTCAGCCTCTACCAGCAGGGAAAGCTGAACATCGAGGGCCTCGTCACCAAGCGCTTCCCGCTGGAGGGGATCAACGAGGCGTTCGACCTGCTCCGGAGCGGGGCCGTCTCCCGCTCGATCCTCGAGATCGGCGGCGAGTAGGACTGCCACGCCCGTATGCCAATGATCGGCCGCCGGGGGATCGCCGACCCATCGTTCTGCCCGTCACAATCATACTTCGGTATGAATTTCGTATTACCGTGGTATGATTCAAGCGTGACCGAGCGCATCGCCATCAGCCTGGATACCAACCTCCTCCGCGCCATCGAGCGCGAGCGGAAGCGCCTGCGGATCAGCCGCAGCGAGTTCCTGCGGCTCACGGCGAAGTCCTACTTCGACGCCGCCGAGCGGAAGCGCCTCGACGACCAGTACGAGCGCGCCTACCGGGAGATGCCGGAATCTCGGAAAGAGATCGCGGTCGCGGAGGCTGCGTCCGCGGACGCCTTCAGCGACCAGTGGTAGCGCGGCGCTACCAGTCACTCGTCCGAGGCGACGTTTGGTGGGCTGACCTCGAACCGCCAGCCGGGCGGCGGCCGGTCGTCCTGGTTTCCCGACAGGCGGGGTACCGCGCTCGAGAGATGATGCTCGTAGTGCCTGTCACACGGAGATCGCGCGGGCTGCCCGGCGAGGTCCCCCTCGGGACCGAGGAGGGTTTGCCTCAGTCCTGCGTCGCCAACGCGGAGACCATCGCGACGATGGACCGTTCGAGACTGCTCAACCGCGCTGGATCGTTGAGCGACGAGAAACTCGCTGCGCTCGACAACGCCCTGCGGTACGCCCTCGATCTGTAGATCGCAGTAGGCACAGCCCGGCTGGCGTCTGCACTACTGGTACACGATGTAGTGCGGAGGCTGGTCCAGCGCCATCAGCTGCCCGGGCGTGAACAGCGGCGTGTCCCAGTGGAAGAACAGCTTGAACCCGCTGTACTCCGAGTATGGCGCACGGGCGTAGCGGTTGTAGCCACCAAGCTTCTCCGGCTGCCCGCCGAAGCCGTCCATGTCCACAACCACGTCGACGTCCGGCGACGGTTCGAGGTCCGTCATGCCGGCGAGCATCGTCGGCAGGAACTGGTGGAGCACCAGGATCTTCGGCGGCAGGCCGCGCTCCGCGGCGAGCCCGGCGAGGTAGGCCTGCACCGGCCGCACCTGCGTCACGTCGAGCGTGCCA
>VGPD01000041.1 GCA_016875635.1 Chloroflexota bacterium | reverse complement strand
ACCTGGACGTGACGCCGATGTCCGGCTCGGGGGCCGGCGGCGGGCTCGCCTGCGGCCTGCTGGCCGCCGTCCCCAGCGCACGCATCGTGCCGGGGGCGGCGCTGGTCGCAGATGTCGTCGGCCTGCGCGCGCGCGTCGAGGCGTGCGACCTCGTGGTGACCGGAGAGGGCACGCTGGACGTCCAGACCGCGTACGGGAAGGCCGTGGCGCACGTTGCCGCGGTCGCGCAGGATGTCGGCCGTCCCTGTCTCGCCGTCGTCGGCCAGATCGAGGCGCGCCCCGCCTCGATCCTCGATGCGGAGGCGGCCACCCAGGACCGTGCCGCGCGTGAGGCCACGCGCCACGACCCGGCGGCGCCGGTCGAGGCTGCCACGGCGCGCCTGCTCCGCCGGTGGCTTGCCGCGCGGGCCTGAAGCGCGGCCGGGCGTGGGGTGGCCTCGCTACGCGCGGGGCGTGTACTCCCGCACGACGCCGTCCGCGACGAGTCGGTCGACCTCGGCATCAGTGAGGCCGGCGCCCGTGAGCACGCGGCGCGTGTATTCGCCGAGCGATGTGGCGGCGTGCTGGATCCGCGTCGGCGTCTCGGAGAGATCGACGAGCGGTGCGACGACGCGCTGCGGGCCCGTCACGCGGTGGACGAGGTCCACCATGTGTCCCTCCGCGTTCACGATCGGGTCGTCCGACATCATCTCGGGGATGTTCACCTTCGCGGACGGGCAGCCCTCGCGGTCGAGGATCGCCACCCACTCGGCGCAGGTCTTCGTGCGGAAGAGGCTCGCGATGCGCGCCTTCACGGTGGCCACGCGCTCCTCGTGGTCGGGGAGCGACGGGTCGGAGATGCTTGCGATCTCCTCGTCCGTCACCTGTAGCGCGCGACGCGCCGCCTCGCGGTTCGCGGGTGTGAGGGCGCCGAGGCTGACCACGCCGTCCTTCGCCTGGCGCGGGCCGTTGAAGATCACCGCGGTCGGATTGAAGCCGCCGCGCCGGGTGCCGTTGCGGACCGCGAGCAGTTCCGCGAAAGAGCCGCCACGGTCGAGCACCGCCTGCATCGCGGCGACCAGCGGGTCGCGGATCACCTCGTCGTACACAGGCTCGCGCATGACTGCCGTGTCCTGCAGGACCAGCGAGCCACGCAGCAGCGAGGCATCCACGATCTGGCCTCTCCCGGTGGTCTGGCGCGCGATGAGCGCGCCGAGGATGCCGATCGCACAACCCATGCCGGCGGCGTAGTCCGCGATCGTGTTCACGGCCAGCACAGGCAGGCCGTCCTCGTTGAGCTTGCCGCCGTTCACGGTGAGGCCCGAGTACGACTGCATCATCACGTCACCGGCTGGCTTGCTTGCCGCTTCGGTCTTCGAGCCGAAGCCGGTGACGCGCGCGTAGATCAGGAGCGGGTTGATCTGCTTCAGCGTCTCGTAGCCGAAACCGAGGCGTTCGGGGACGCCGAAGCGGAAGTTGGTGAGCAGGACGTCGGCGTCCTGCGCGAGCCGCTGGAGGAGCCGCTGGCCTTCGGGCTGGTGGAGGTCAATCGCGACGCTCTTCTTGCTGAGGTTGAGCGACTGGAAGCGCTTCCCCTCGTCCGGGATGGTGTTGAAGGTGTTCCGGTAGGGGTCGCCATCGAGCGGCTCGATCTTGAAGATCTCCGCCCCCATCTCGCCCAGGATCCGCCCGCACGAGGGCCCGGCGACGATCTGGGTGAGTTCGAGCACGCGGATTCCGTGGAGTGGGCTCGGCAGTGAGTCAGGGGCTGGTTCGTGGGTTTGGGGCATGGCGGCGTCTCCTCGCTTGGGCGGAAGGTAATGCAGCGGACGGCCCGCGGGGGATTGCCCGGGCGTGTCCGGAGGTCCGACTTGCTGCGTCGAGGCGTGCCGATGTCAGACCGGCAACCCCGTGCGCCGTCTGGGATTCGCGCCACGCGAGCCTTGAATCCCTTGCGAGTGCTGGCGTTGCGGAGGTCGTGACGCTCGATCTGGCGGAAAAACTGGCCGATCGGGCTCTGATCGGGCGAAATACCCTTGACATGTCGACTCCGAGAGGAAATGATGACCTGCGTAATCGCTTGAGCCGCGTTTGGTCCGGACGGGCCGCAGCGGCAGGGAGTCCCTGGAGGATCAAATGACGAAGGGCGAGTTGGTCGCGCTGGTCGCCGCTCAGGCCGGCACTGGTAACGGCGACGCTGAGAAGGTGCTGGACGCCTTCCGCGACGTGATCCAGGCGAAGGTCAAGGCTGGCGAGGACGTCGCGTACCCGGGCCTCGGCAAGTTCAGCCGCGTGGCCCGCAAGGCGCGCATGGGCCGCAACCCGCAGACCGGTGAGGCGATCAAGGTCGCCGCGAGCAAGGCGCCGAAGTTCACCGCCGCCGCGGGCCTCAAGGCCATCGTGAACGGCGGGGCCGCGCCGAAGCTCGCGAAGGTCAAGTAGCCCCGACACCGGGGCCAGTCTCGCGACCTCGACAAGCCGCACCACCTTCGGGTGGTGTCGAGGCCGCGCCACGAGAGCCACCCGCCCGGGTGGCTCTCGCTTTGCCGGGCGCGCCCCGGATCCGGGGGCCACAGAGGCCGGGGTGCTCCTCCTGCGGCGGGCTCTGGCGCGCGCCCATCTCGGATTCGTTGACACTCACTACACCCGCGCCTACGCTCCGGTCTCGGTGGGCATTGCCGTTCGCGGTGCTGTGTTTGTATGCCCTCGAAGGCGCGTTGGAAGGCCGAGAATCCGGTGAACGAGGCCAACGCACTCTTCTCGAATTATGTGTCGGTTCTCCTCGCCGTCCCCGTCGGCTTCATTCTCGTCTTTACCGCCCTGATCGCCTCTCGATTGCTCGCCCCGTTCTCGCCGGGACGGGACAAGGGCACCACATACGAATGCGGCATGCTCCCGCTCCGGCGCGCCTCCACGAACGTGGGTATGCGCTTCTACCTATACGCCATCCTCTTCGTCATCTTTGACGTGGAGGCCGTGTTCATCTTTCCATGGGCCGTCTCCTTCCTGAGTGTGGGCGTCTTCGCCTACTGGCTCATGCTCCTGTTCATCGGCATCCTCGCGCTGGGCCTCGGCTACGCGTGGAAGAAGGGGGCCCTCCAGTGGCGGTAGAGATGACCACCGCGGCGCCCGAAGCGCCCTCGACAGCACCCGTCACCGAACCGGCGTTCCCGGTGTTGCCCGTCATCCCGGGTGAGCACCCGCGCGAGGCCCCGCGCCTCGCGCCGCTGGAGGTCATCCCCGGCAAGGCGCTCTACAAGCAGATCCTCCCCGGGATCGTGCAGGCGCCGCTGGACCTGCTGCTCGCCGCCGGCCGGAAATCCAGCCTCTGGCCGATGACGTTCGGCCTCGCCTGCTGCGCCATCGAGATGATCGCGACGTACATGTCGCACTACGACCTGGACCGCTTCGGCATCGTGCCGTGGCCGTCCCCGCGCCAGAGCGACGTGATGATCGTCGCGGGCACGGTGACCAAGAAGATGGCCCCGGCCGTCAAGTTGCTCTATGACCAGATGCCGAACCCTAAATGGGTCATCTCGATGGGCGCCTGTGCGACCAACGGCGGGCCCTACACCCGCTACGACCGCGTCCTGCAGGGGGTCGACAAGATCATCCCGGTCGACGTGTACGTCCCCGGCTGCCCGCCGCGGCCCGAGGCGCTGCTCGACTCGCTCCTCGCTCTCCAGGAACTCGTCATGGAGGAGCGCGGGAGCACCGGCCGATGACGACACAGGACTTGACCGGCACGATCTGGTCTGACGTCGACCGCGCGCTCTCCGGCGTCACCGTCCGGGCGGAGCGCGGCCTGCTCGACCTCATCGTCTACATCCCACGTGACGAGGTCGTTCGGGCCCTGCGCGCCCTGAAGCGCGATGCCGGGGTGAGTTTCGACTACCTGCGCTCGCTGACCGCCGTCGACAACGAGGACGAGGGGATCGACATCGTCTACCACCTCTACTCGACGGCGAAGAAGTACAACCTCACCGTGAAGACCACGCTGCCGAACGACGACCTCACGGTCGACACGGCGACCGCGGTCTGGCGCGGCGCCAACTGGCTGGAGCGGGAGACCGCCGAGATGTTCGGCGTGCGCTTCCGCGGCCATCCGGACCCGCGCACGCTGTTGATGCCCGAAGACATGGACGACACCTTCCCCCTGCGCAAGTCGCATCCCCTCGCGGAGATCGAAGTGCTTCAGGGCGAGGGCATGGGCTACACCGAGGAGGACCGCTAGTGGTCGCCTCTCCGCAGCATGAGTTCGAGACGCAGGATCTGCTGATCAACGTCGGCCCGCAGCACCCGTCCACGCACGGCGTGTTCCGCATGGTGCTGACGATCGACGGCGAGGTCGTGAAGGACGTCGTGCCGTACATCGGCTACCTCCACCGCGGCGCGGAGAAGCTCTGCGAGACGATGGACTTCCGTCAGGGCAGCGGATTCATGGACCGCACGGAGTATCTGGCCGCCCACAACGCGGAGCTCTCCTACGTCATGGCGGTCGAGGCGCTGGCCGGCCTCGAGGTCCCCGAGCGCGCGCAGTGGATCCGGATGATCCTCTGTGAGCTCAACCGGCTCTCGTCGCACTTCATGTTCCTCGGCGCCTTCGGCATCGACGTCGGCGTGTTCGGCACGCCGTTCATCTACGCGTGGCGCGAACGCGAGGCGATCATCGATCTATTCGAGGAGATCTCGGGCGACCGGATGATGTACGCCTACTTCCGTCCCGGCGGGCTGGCGTGGGACGTCCCGCTCAACTTCAAGGAGCGTGTCCGCGAGGTGCTGAAGAGCACCCGTCAGGGGATCAAGGACTTCGACGAACTGCTCACGCAGAACGAAATCTTCCGCGCCCGGACCGAGGGTGTGGGGACAATCTCCGCCGAGGACGCTATCGACTGGGGGATGTCTGGCCCCTCCATCCGCGCCTCGGGCGTGCCGCTCGACGTGCGCCGCGAGGAGCCGTACCTGAAGTACGCGGACGTCGACTGGGACGTCATCACGGGCGAGAACGGTGACGTCTTCGACCGTTACTACTGCCGCCTGCTCGAGATGCGCGAATCCGTGAAGATCATCGAGCAGTGCCTGGAGCGCCTCGAGTCCGGCATCATCGTCCCGGACAAGATGCCGCGGATGCTGCGCGCCGCGCCGGGCGAGGTCTACATCCGCACCGAAGCCCCGCGCGGCGAGTACGGCATCTACATGGTGAGCAAGGGGGGCAACCGTCCCTACCGGCTGAAGGTGCGGAGCGCCTGCCTCTCCAACCTGCAGGCCCTGCGTCAGATGTCCGTGGACCAGTACGTCGCTGACGCGATCCTGGTGCTCGGTTCCATCGACATCGTGCTGAGCGAGGTCGACCGCTAGTGAACAACTCGCTCTTCGGCTTCGAGATCAACGTCTGGCTTGACGCGCTCGCGCGCCTCGGGCTCATCGTCGGGGTGATGACCGTCGTCGCGATGGGGCTGATCTACGGCGAGCGGAAGATCCTCGCACGGTTCCAGCAGCGCGTCGGCCCGCAGAAGACGGGGCCGTTCGGCCTGCTGCAGTCGGTCGCGGACGCCGTGAAGCTCGTTGGCAAGGAAGACCTGCGCCCGAACGCCGCTGACCCGTGGACGTTCGAGCTCGCCCCGTACTTCGTCTTCATCCCGATCTTCCTCGGGTTCGTCTCGCTGCCGTTCCTGTTGGACGTGAATATCCGGCTGCTGGAACTCGGCCTGCTCTACTTCATCGCGGTCTCCTCCGTGAACATCGTCGGCTGGGTGATGGCCGGCTGGGGCTCCGACAACCGCTACGCGATGATCGGCGGCATGCGCGCCGCCGCGCAGGCGATCTCCTACGAGTTGCCGCTCGTCCTCAGTCTCGTGACCGTCGCGATGCTGGCGGGCTCGCTCAACCTGAAGGACATCGTCGAGGGGCAGGCGAACGTCCCGTATGTCGCCCTGCTGCCGCTCGCCTTCGTCGTCTTCTTCATCTCGACCCTGGCGGAGATGAACCGCCCCCCGTTCGACATCCCGATCGGTGAGTCGGAGGTCGTCGGCGGCCCGTTCGTCGAGTACTCCGGCATCCGCTGGTCGATGTTCATGCTGGGCGAGTACGCCAGCCTCTGGATCCTCTCGGTCCTGACGGCGGCGGTCTTCCTCGGCGGTTACTCGTGGCCGTTCGGCGAGGATTTCGGCAAGGGCTACCAGCTGGTCCTGATGGCCGCCAAGTCGGGCATCTTCATCTTCCTGGTGTTCTGGGTGCGCGCCTCAATCCCGCGCCTTCGGATCGACCAGTTGATGTCCTACTCATGGAAGATCCTGCTCCCGCTGAGCCTCGTCCAGGTGCTCGTGGTCGGCTTCGTGCAGGTGTACGAGTTGCCGGACGCGTTCCTGACGGTGGCGGGTGTCGGGGGACTGCTCGCCCTTGTCTCCATTACCGGCCGCGCGGTGGCCAGCAGCCGGCGGCTTCCGGGGGCAGCGCGCACGATGCGAAGTGAGGCCGTCTGATGAGGGGCATCGCGAAATCGCTGATGGTCACGCTCTCCACGTTCGCGCGGAAGCCCGTGACCCGCGACTACCCGAACTACCACCGCGAGTTGCCGGAACGCGACCGGGCGTTCCCGCTCCTGCTGTGGGACAAAGAAGTCGACGAACCGTTCTGCACGGGCTGTCACGCCTGCGAGCGCGCCTGCCCCGTGGAATGCATGACCGTCCTCATGAAGGACAACCCGAACCACAAGTCGACCGGCGGCAACTCGTCGCGCCGCAAGATCATCGACAAGTTCTGGATCGACTACGCGCGCTGCATGCGCTGCAACGTCTGTGTCGAGGTATGCAACTTCGACGCGATCGCAATGAACAACACCTGGCAGGGACACGAGCTCTCCGTGCACGACCGCAAGGACCTGGTGATGGACCTGCAGCAGTTGCTGTCCCTCTCCCACGGCGGCGGGATCAAGGAATGGGTGCCCGTGGTCGGCCAGGCCAACGAGCAGTAAGAGACGACTAAGGACGGCGCGCGTGTTCGACCGACTCCCTCTGCCGTCGCAGTTTGACCGCACGATCATCTCGGGCGGCACGGTGCTGGCGCTCGGCGCCACGCCGGTGCTCGTCGTGCTTGCCGCGCTGCTGGTGGTCGACCGGATCTCCGCGCCGGAGTTTGTCTTCTTCCTCGCGGCCTCGGTGCTCCTCGCGGGCGCGGCCGGTGTCGTGCTGATGAAGAACATCGTGCATGCGGCGCTCTGCCTCGTCGTGACGCTGCTCGGTGTCGCGGCGATCTACCTACTGCTGCTGACCGAGTTCCTTGCCCTGGTGCAGGTCCTCGTCTACGGCGGCGGCGTGGTCATCCTCCTCCTCTTCGGTCTCATGATGACGAATGCCCAGGATGACCCGGTGGTCACCGATGGCTCCCAGAAGCCGTTCGCGTTCGGGGTCGCCGCCCTCATCGCCGGCGTCTTCATCGCACTGGTGCTGGACGCGCATTGGGGCAGCCCGGAGGCCTCCATCGTCCCGTTCCGGGACTTCGGCGCGCGCCTCTTCCGTGACTTCAGCCTGCCGGTGGTCATCGTGGCCGTACTGCTGGACATCGCCTTCACCGGTGCTTTCGTCAACGCCCGCCGCGCCGAGGCCGACAGTGCGGCCCGAGGGGAGGCCCGCTCGTGATCCCCATCGAGAACTTCCTCGTCCTTTCCGGGCTGTTGTTCGCGATTGGCCTCTTCGGGGTGCTGTCGCGCCGCAGTGCGATCCTCATCCTGATGTCGGTGGAATTGATGCTCGCGGGCGTGGCGATCAACTTCATCACGTTCGCTTCCTACCGCGACACGGAGGCCTTCAGTGGCCTCGTGTTCGCGCTCTTCGTGATCACCGTCGCCGCGGCCGAGGTTGGTCTGGCGCTCGGCATTGTGCTTCGGCTGTTCCGTGAGCGCCGTACCGCCAACGTGGACGAGGCGAGCAGCCTGAAGTGGTAGGCCATCGGTAGCCGGGCCCCGCGTAAGGGGGGCTTCTGGCGCCGGAGGCGGGAAGGACGCCCATCGTGGGCATCGAGTTCGGCATGGAGCAGGTGTGGGTGTTGCCGGCGATCCCGGCGGCGCTCTTCATCGTCCTCGCGTTGCTGAACCCGCTGCTGCCGCGCCGCGGCGACTTCCTTGCAGCCCTTGGCATGGCCACGGTGGTCGGACTCGTATTCCTGGTCCTCGTAGACTACACGTCCGTCTTCAACGGCGGCCATTTCGAACCGGACGGCACCAACGTCTTCTCGTTCGACTGGGTGAACATCGGCCAGGGCTTCTTCATCATCGAGTTCTCGACCTTCGTCGACGGGATCACGATGGTGATGCTCCCGGTCGTCACGATCGTCGCGACGATGGTCATCGTGTACTCGGTCGGGTACATGCACGGGGAGCAGCGGTACGGCTGGTACTTCGCGGTCCTCTGTCTCTTCGTCTCCGCCATGCTCACGCTCGTGGTCTCCGGCAACCTGATCCAGCTCTACCTGGCCTGGGAGGGCGTGGGCCTCGCCTCCTACCTGCTCATCGGCTTCTACTGGGAACGCCAGTCGGCAGCCGAGGCGGCTAAGAAGGCGTTCATCACCACCCGCATCGGTGACGTCGGCCTGCTCATCGGCATCATCCTGCTCTGGCGCGCCACCGGGACCTTTGACATCCAGGAGATCATCGCGATCGCCAAGGCGGGCCAGATCGATGAGACCTACCTCACCGTCTCGATGATCTTCCTGTTCATGGGTGCCGCTGGTAAGTCCGCGCAGTTCCCCCTGCACGTCTGGCTGCCCGACGCGATGGAAGGCCCCACGCCGGTCTCCGCGCTCATCCACGCCGCCACGATGGTGGTCGCAGGCGTCTACCTGGTCGCCCGCTTCTCGCCTGTCTACGCCGAGGTGCTCATCGCCCGCGACGTCATCCTCTACGTCGGTCTGATCACCGCCGTCATGGCGGCTTCCATGGGCCTGGTCACGAGCGACATCAAGCGGGTCCTCGCGTACTCGACGGTGTCGCAACTCGGGTTCATGTTTGTCGCACTGGGTTCGGGCGCCGTCGGGGCCGCGATGTTCCACCTGCTCACCCACGCCTTCTTCAAAGCGCTCCTCTTCCTCGGTTCGGGCTCCGTGATCCACGCGACCCACCGCCAGGAGGTCGAGAGCCTCGGCGGGTTGCGCCGGAAGATGCCGTTCACCGCGGCGGTCTTCTCCGTCGGCTCGCTCGCGCTGGCCGGCATCCCGATCTTCGCGGGCTTCTGGTCGAAGGATGAGATCCTCCACGCGACGTTGAAAGACGCGCCGGTCGCCGTCTACGTCACGCTCGCCGGCACGGCGATGCTGACCGCCGTGTATACGACCCGGTTGGTACTGCTCACCTTCTTCGGCGCACCGCGTGACCAGCACGCGTTCGACCACGCCCACGAGTCGCCGATCATCATGAACGCGCCGCTCGCGCTGCTCGCGGTGCTCGCGACGGTCTCCGGGTTCCTCGCTTTCGACCAGGTCGGCCAGGCGCTCGGGCTGCCGGGCGGCATCGGCGCGAACGTGTTCCTGGAGCACGCGCACCACTTCACGGAGCCGGACTACGCCTTCGCCGGCACGGCGACCCTCATGTCGCTGGTCGGCATCGGCATCGGCTGGGCGTACTGGCACGGCGACTCCAGGCGCGCGGTCGCTGCGCGTCAGTGGGCGCCGGACCTGCACGCGCTGCTGGTCAACCGCTACTACATGGACGGCCTGTACCAGGGGATCATCAACCGCGTGATCCTCGGCGCCGGCTCCCTGATCGCCTGGTTCGACAAGAAGGTCGTGAACGAGACGGGCGTCGACGGCGGCGCTCAGGCCGTGTCCTACCTGGGTTACCGGTTGAAGTTCCTGCAGACCGGGCGCATCCCCAACTACGCCTTCGGCATGGCGCTTGGCGTGCTCGCGCTCGCCCTCGTCGCCATCGGGAACAGCTAGCAGGAGTCGAGGGAGACCGATGACGGCGAACGACGGCTACGTCCTGCTCGCGCTGATGGCGGTGCCTCTGGGCACAGCCCTCCTCCTCATGCTCACCCCGAGCGGGGAGCGGTCGGCCATTGTCGGCCTCACCGCCCTCTCCAGCTTCGCCATGTTCGTCATGGCCCTGTACGTCTTCGTCCGCTACCAGTTCAGCGACGACGGCGGGATCTTCCAGGGCGTCCTCGCGTGGACGTGGATGGAGAACGTCGGCGTCCTCGGCGAGAAGGGAATCCAGCTGAAGGTCGGCGTCGACGGCATCGGCGCATCGCTGGTGCTGCTGACTGGCATCGTGGTCGTCCCGGCGACGTGGGTCTCGTGGAAGATCCAGGATCGCCTGAAGGACTTCTTCATCCTGCTCTACATCCTGGTCGCGGGCGTCTTCGGCGT
This sequence comes from Chloroflexota bacterium, assembly GCA_016875635.1. Lineage (GTDB taxonomy): Bacteria > Chloroflexota > Dehalococcoidia > UBA2979 > UBA2979 > SURF-43. The sequence continues at coordinate 6,226 of VGPD01000041.1, read as the reverse complement.
CTTCGTCTTGACCGACCTCTTCTTCTGGTTCCTCTTCTACGAGGTTGCCCTCCTGCCGATGTACCTGCTCATCGCCGTCTGGGGCTCCACGCGCAAGGAATACGGCGCGATGAAGCTGATGATGATGCTGATGGCCGGTTCCATCTTCATCTTCACCGCGATCTTCGCCCTCTTCTCCCACGTGGGCGCCGGCACCTTCGACATGGAGACGCTGATCACCGCCCAGAAGTCGGAGAGCTTCCAGAAGACGTTCTTCCCGCTCGTCGTCATCGGCTGTGGCGTCCTCGGGGCGATGTTCCCGCTGCACTCCTGGTCGCCGGACGGCCACGCCTCGGCGCCCACGGCAGTGTCGATGCTCCACGCCGGTGTGCTGATGAAGGTCGGCGCGTTCGGTGTCCTGCGTCTCGGCTTTCAGATGATGCCCCAGGGCGGCGAGTACTGGGCTCCCGCGCTGGTCGTCGTGGGCATCGTCGCCGCGATGTACGGCGCCATCAGCGCGCTGCGGCAGACGGACATGAAGTTGTTGATGGGCTTCTCCTCCGTCTCCCACATGGGCTACGTCTTCATCGGCCTCGGTACCTTCAACTCCATCGGCTGGACCGGTGCGGTGCTCCAGATGACGGCGCACGGATTGATGACGGCCCTCTTCTTTCTCCTGATCGGAGGGATGTACGACCAGTCGCACAACCGTGACATCCCGAACTTCTCCGGGATGGCGAAGCAGATGCCGATCTGGACGACCTTCTTTGTCCTGGCGTCGCTCGCCTCGCTGGGCCTGCCCGGACTTTCCGGCTTCATCGCCGAGGTCCACATCTTCATCGGTGCATTCCGTGCGTACCCGGTGGTGGGCGGTCTGGCCGTCTTGACGGCGGCGATCACGGCGACCTACCTGCTGCGCATGCTGGCGCAGGCCTTCTTCGGCGAGATGAACCCGCGCTGGACCGGGCTGCACGAGATCACCGTGATGGAGCGCGCCGGGGCCACCGTCCTGGCGGTCGCCATCCTGGCGCTGGGGCTATGGCCCTCGCCGTGGATCGACCGCATCACTCCGTCGATCATCCACATCCCGGGCGTGACCCTCTAGCGAGGGCCTCCGGGGCGCGGGCAAGACGGGGATGGGAGAACGACCGTGACGGACATTCTGGGCAACGATCTGAACATGCAGTACTCGCTGCTGCTGCCCGAGATCTTGCTCGGTGTGACCGCCTTCCTCGTCGTCTTCGCCGACCTCTTCAGCAAGGAGCTGAAGATCGGCTACCGCCTGCTGCCGCTCATCACCGTCGCCGGGCTCGTCGCCGCGCTGGCGGCCAGCCTCATCTGGGCGGACACCACCAGCGACTTCGCGATGCTCGTGACCGTCGACTCGTTCACCACGTTCTTCCGCGTCCTCTTCTGCATCGTCGCGATCGTTCTCGTCATCGGCGCGCACGAGTACATCGAGGCCCACGTCAACCACCCCGGCGAGTTCTTCGCCCTGCTGCTGCTCTCCACGGCGGGCGCCTCCTTCATGGCCGGCGCACAGGACCTGCTGACCGCCTACCTCGCGGTCGAGGTGCTCTCGTTCTCGCTTTACATCGCCGTGTCGCTGGGCCGGAACGACCCGCGCTCCGGCGAGGCCGCGCTGAAGTACGTCCTCCTGGGCGGCGTCGCCTCAGCGTTCCTGCTCTACGGCCTGTCCTTCATCTATGGGGTCGCCGGTTCGACGCAGTACGCGGACATCTCCGCTGCGCTCGGCGGCGACCTCTCCGACGTCCGTGGCTCGCTCGTCCTCGGCCTCGTCCTGATCGTCGCGGGCCTCGGCTTCAAGGCCTCCGCCGTCCCGTTCCACATGTGGACGCCGGACGCGTACGAAGGCGCGCCGATCCCCGTCACCGCCTACCTCTCCGCCACCTCGAAGGCCGCGACGTTCGCGCTGCTGCTGCGCTGGTTCTCCGGCCCGTTGCTCCCCGCCATCGACGAATGGCAATGGATGATCGCCGTCCTCGCCACCGCGACGATGGTGCTCGGGAACCTCGTCGCCCTGCAGCAGCGCAACATCAAGAGGCTTCTCGCCTACTCCTCCATCGCCCAGGTCGGCTTCATGCTGATGGCGCTCGTCGGCATCTCGCAGATCACGGCGGGCGGGCTGCTGGCCCACCTCGGTGGCTACCTCATCACCAACCTCGCGGTTTTCGTGGCGGTGATCCACTTCTACAACCGCACGGGCAAGGAAGAGATCACCGACTTCAAGGGGCTGGCGCAGACCAACCCTTACCTCGCGCTGGTCATGACGGCGGGTCTCTTCTCGCTCGCCGGCATGCCACTGCTCGTCGGCTTCTTCACGAAGTTCATCCTCTTCCAGACCGTGGTGGAGGCGGACTTCCTCTGGCTTGTGGTGGTGGCGGTCGTCGCCTCCACCGTCTCGCTCTACTACTACCTGCAGGTCATCAAGCAGATGTACCTCTACCAGCCTGACGGCGACGCAACGCGCTGGCGTCTCACCCCCACAGGCTATCTCTCCACGGGAGCGCTGCTCGCGGCCGTCGTGGTCCTGGGCCTCTGGGGCACGCCGCTGTATGAGGTTGCGGACAAAGCTGCCGCGGCCCTCTTCCCCGTCGCATAACCGAGAAGGCGCCTGCACACACACGAAGCCCGGCACCCGCAGGTCCTCGTTGTTCACGAGCGAGGGCGGGCTCCGACCGCGCTACCCGCCTTTTCGGTGTGGTTCCGTCTGGTGGTGCCCTCCCGGCTCGTCCACCTCCAGGCCCAGCGCCTGCTTGATCGCAATCAAGTCGCGCTGGACGGTCTCCATATCCTCGGCGTCCGCGGCGAAGATCATGTGCTTCATGCCCAGCAGGACGACCGCCTGCACGAGCAACTGGAGCCACTCGCTCTGCCAGTTCTCGAACCTCGTCGTGAAGAAGTATGGAAGGAACGCGCTCCACTCGACCGCCTCGCCGTGGGTCTCTGCCTCGGAGTTGAAATGCTGGACACCCATTACTAACTGTCCGAACCAACTCGCGAGGAAGAGCCCGAGCAGCAGGTACGCCGCTCCCCACTGCTGAAGGTGACTGTGCTGCATCGTGATGCCTTCCTCTCTCCCCTGATCCCTTCGTCCAACCTACCGAGGGGCCTGGGGATCGGCATCACGCGCGTCGGACTGGAGTTACAAAGCGCTTAAAGATGATCTTGTTTGTCGCTCAACTCGCCGCAGGGGGACTCCCAGCCGCCGCTAGCGTGCGGCTGGCCTGGTCCGTGTGCCCGAGGATCGCGTCTGCCTCGGGTGTGTGCGGGCGGGATTCCAGGCCTGTTGGAAGCATGGCTGGCCTGAGTGTTCCGCCCGCAACTACGTTGTCGGTCCACCGACGGGCTCAAGCGAGGGTAGGCTGGAGGTCAGCACGTGATCACGCGATCGAGTAGCCACGAACCGCTGCGAGACTCGGCCAGCGCGCGACTACCTGATATGCCGGAGGAGGTAGTTGCGCGTCAGCGTCGCCATCGGGTGCACCTGGAGCCGATCGCGGACCGCCTCGTCCTGCCGCAGGTCGAGGTAGAGGAGCGCAGCACGCTCGAGGGATGCCGCCTGGCCATCCGTGTCAAGTGCGGCGTCGAGGACAGACTGCAGCGCGGGCCAGCGCTCCACCTTGTGCGGTTCCACCTTGTCCGCGACGAACATCGCCCATGCCTCGCTGCCATACTCGGGGTGGCCGGTCGTGTGCCACCAGATCGCGTCCAACACCCGTTGGTCCGTGACCCCGAACCGTTCGCTCAACTCGAGGGCGCCCAGCGGGCCATGCAGGATCACGGGGACATCTCGCTCGACCGGGTCGACCGTGAGCCCTTGGGCGACTGCCCGCTTGACGAGTTCGGCGGGCGGGATGGCACGCACCAGGTCGTGTCCCTGCGCCATCAGCCGCGCCAGCCCCACGTCGAGTCCGTGGAGCGTCGCGAGCCGGTCCGTGAGGCTCACGACGCGGTCGATGTGGGCGACGAGCCCATCCGGGAGTTCTGCTGCCATACGTCGGCGCAGCGCTACATCCTCGGGGCCGCCGGTCATCAAGGCGCACCCTTAAGGGTTCGGAGGAGGGGATCTGCGCTGCTCATAGAGATCAGGGAACCACCGATGCGTGCGCCTCAGATGTGGTTCCTATCGTATGCCCGCAACGGGTGGGGGTGACGCATTCTGCAGGCGCAGCGGTTAGTTCGGCGCGATCTGCCCTGGCGGATGTTGGTGCCGTCAATGTCACAGGCGTGGCGTGACCGCATCGCACCCCTGATCGATAACGTGTTCATGGCCGCTCTGATCTTCACCGGCTTCGCCTGGGTCGCCCTCGCGCAGGTGGTCGAGTTCCACTACCTCCGTATCGCCATGGTTCTGCACCTCCTCACCGCCATCGCCGTCGCAGCCGCCCTCGCAGTTGCTGCGCAACTGAGGCGCACTCGCGACGCGGAGGTTGCCGGCGTGGCCCACGACCTCCGGGGGCCGCTCATGACCGTGCAGGTCACGCTCGAGTTGCTGGCGGGGGGATGGCTTCGGCGCGCTCCCGGAACCGGCGTGGGATGCGGTACTCGGTGCAGCCGCTACCTCCGCGCGGGCGACCGACCTAGTAGACCACGCGCTCGGCCGGCCTTCCTTTCATCCCGCCGCACTCCCTCGGCAGGGCCAGGCGGACCTCGATGTCGTCCTGTAGGAGGCGCTCACGGCGCTGGAGGTTCAGGTCCGATCGGCCGGTGCGGCCATGCGGCTCAGTCCCTTGCCGCGGGTTGCCGGCGACTCGTCGGCACTGTTCCGTGTTTTCGTGAACCTCTTGCAGAACGCGATGAAGGACCACCGGCCGACCACGCCTCCGGTCATCGCAGTCACCGAGGAGATGGGCGAAGGGTGGGTCGTCGCCAGCGTCGTCGACGACGGCATCGCGATCACCCCGTCAGACCGGGTGCCGGTCTTCGACAAGCGGTACCGGGTGCCGGCCGGCGTCACCCAGTCTGACGGTGATGGTCTCGGCCTCGCTACGACACACCGGCTGGTCGCTGGCATGGGCGTCACGATCTGGGTAGACGGCAGGGTGGAACGTGGCACCGCCATCCGGATCCCGCTCGTCTGAGCAGTTTCCTGAATTCGGCTGGCACATGATAGGGCGGCTGACGATTAAAACTTTTGCTACAGAGGGTAATCTGGACCCCTCCAAGAATGGGCGAACGGGCGAGGTGGTGTTCCATGAGGTCCGCAAGATTGGTCCTGCTGGCAATCGCAAGCGCTGCTGTCGTGGCGCTGGCAGGCTGCTCCGGGGGAGACGACGAGACCAAGAAACAGGTAGAGAAACTCACGACGCAGGTCGAGGCGCTGAACAAAGCGATCGTCATCGACAAGAACGGGATCGCCCGCTTTGCAACGCCGACGCCCGTCGCAATCGCTGAGTACAAGGATTACGGCTTCGGGCTACCAGTGCCGTCCAACGTGAAACTGACCGCCGCGGGCCTCAGCGGCAAGGACGCTTCGAGGGATGGTGGCAGTGTCCTGGCCACCTCAGGCGGCACCAGCCTCCTGCTCGTCTGGAACAAGGTGACGCCGCCACTGTCCTCGCAGGAGTCCGTCGTCGGCGCCTTCAACGTCCTGCAGTCGCTCACCCAGGCGAAGTTCGAGGCGATGGGTGCCGGGCAGGGCCTGACGGTGGACAGCCAGCCCGGTTCCTATGGCACGTTCGTCACGCGCGACACTCGCGGCACGATCGACGGTGTGGGCATCATCGGCGGCTGGGTCTGCCCGAACGACCAGCGCTCGTACGCGATCACCGTCACCGGAAAGGAACTCGAGCCGGTGCAGCAGTCATTCGTCTATCTCACCAATGGATTCCGTTGCGAGGCAGGAAAGACGCAGTCAATACCTTCGCCGACGCCAGCACCAACCGCAACCGCCACCGCCACACCGAGGCGGTAGCAGTTGAGCAGATCACGGGCTCTCTAACCCGAGGGAGAGGCACTTCGATGAGTCGACTAGGTCCCCGAGCGCGAGTCAAGCGTCGTCTCTGGCGCGCAGCGCTAGCCTTCGGCATCACCACGATCCTGGCCGGGTACGTAGGGCCTGCCCTGACGTACGCGCAGGCCCCTCCCAGTGGTGGTGGGGCTCCCAGTGGTGGTGGGGCTCCTCCCCCGCCTCCCCCGCCTCCCCCGCCTCCCCCGCCTCCCAGTGGTGGTGGGGCTCCCAGTGGTGGTGGGGCTCCCAGTTTCGCTCCTCCACCGCCTCCCC
>VGPD01000040.1 GCA_016875635.1 Chloroflexota bacterium | reverse complement strand
GGGGACGTGGGGCTCGCGGCTCGCGCGGGAGATCGATGCGGTCCTCGGGGACGGCGCTCGAGTCGAGGTCGCGCAGCGGGCGCTCGTCGCGCACCTCGCGGCCGGTGGCATCGAACGCCGCACGGCTGGAGCGGCGGCCGGAACGCCGGTCGGTCGGCTCCAGCGCGGCGAGGAAGAGCGCGCGGCGCTCCTCGTCCTCGCGGCGGACGGCTTCCTCGACGTCGCCATCGAGCTCTTCGGGCCGGATGGCCGTGCCCATCTGGCGGCGGATGGTCTCGGCGGCGAGTTCGATCACCTGACCCGACTCGTCCATGCGCAGGCGGACGGTCTCGTTGATCGCGTTGATCGAGATCACCCTCGCGCGTCCGACCGGGGTCGTGATTCGCTTCCCGACCTTCGGGAGCGTGCCGACGATCTCGCGGTACGCATCCACCTCGAAGGCGAGGCAGCAGAGGAGGCGGCCACACACACCGGAGATCTTCGTGGGGTTGGGGGCCAGTCCCTGGTCTTTCGCCATCTTGATGGAGATCGCGGGGAACTCCGTCATCCAGGTGGCGCAGCAAAGGCCGCGCCCGCATTGGCCGAGGCCGCCCAGCGCCTTCGCGCGGTCGCGGTCGCCGACCTGTTCGACCTCAAGGTTGGCGACGCCGAGGAACTGGCGGGCCTCGCGGTGCAGCCGCTCCTCGCCGTTGAATTCCTTGGCCGTGTAAGTCAGCTCGGCGTGCTCGCCGGCAAGGTCGTAGGTGAGCGCGGCGACCCGCACGCGGGCGTCGATGCGGGCGGCGACGGCCTGCACCCGCAGCACGTCCGCCTTCGCCCGTTCGGTCTGCGCGCGCCAGGTGGCCACATCGGTCTCCGAGGCGAGACGGTCGACGACCCGAACCGGGCCATCGACGAGACTGGCGAGGACCTGGTCCGCCCCGACGACGATCCAGCCGAGCCGCTCGCCGCGCGCCATGCGCACTACGACGTAGTCGCCGACGCCGAGCGCCAGGTCGCCGGGTGAGCAGTAGGAGATCGGGCCGGCTTCGACGAAACGGACGCCGACGTGCGTCGCGCGCACCTGAGTGGTCATGCGACACCTGCCGTCGAAGGAACCGGTGCGCCCCGCTGGGCGCTCAACGTCGGGAGGTCGAGCATCATAACCTCGAGGGCGAGCGGAGCGCTGGTGTTCCCCAGCAGATGCCGGCGCGCGGTCTGCACGGCGCGCAACGCGCGCACGGCATCCGCAGGCGTCAGGCCCGCAGCATCCTCAACAGCCTCCGGGAGCGCCGCGAGGCCGGAGGTCGCCAGCAGTACCTCCCGCCACCAGTCGCGCCAGAGGTCGACGGTGACGAGGACGCTCTCGCGCTCGCGATACCAGGCGGAACCGAGCCGGTCGGCGACGTCGAAGCGCTCGTTGCGGCCGGCGCGGGCGAGCCGGCGCACCTCCTCGGTGGCGGACTGGCGGAGGACGGCGAGGGAGGGGTCGGCGTGCATGCGCATGGCGAGGCCGTAGCGGCCGTGGGCGAGGCGCGCGAGGGCGAACGCCTCGCCCGCAGGCAGCGCGGCGTGTGCGCGCAGTTCCTCGGCGAGACGCGCGTGTGAGAGCGGGCGGAGCACCATCTCCTGGCAGCGCGAACGGATGGTGGGGAGCAGCGCGTCGATGTCAGCGGCGAGCAGGAGGAGCAGCGCGTCGCCGGGTGGTTCCTCGAGCGTTTTCAGCAGGGCGTGCCCCGCCTCGGGCTGCAGGTCGTCCGCGCCATCGATGACGAAGACGCGGCGCGAGACGGCGAACGGGGCGAGCGAGGCGACCCGTTCGAGGCGGCGGATCTGGCAGATGCGGATCCGGGTCGAGCGGTCGGTGGAGTGGTCGTGGCTGGCCTCGTCGCAGATGCCACCGATGGCGATCCGCTCAATGTCGGCGGAGGCGCCGCCCTCGATCTGTTGCGCGGCGCGGGAGGTGAGGTCAGGGAGGGTGGGGTCCTCGGCGCTCGGGGCGACGAGCGTCTGGGCGAGCCGTCGGGCGAGCAGCGCCTTGCCGATGCCGGGAGGCCCGGCGAAGAGGTAGGCGTGGGCCAGGTGGCCCCCGGCGATCGCCCGTCGGAGCACCTCGACCGGCGCATCCTGACCGACGACGCCCCAGGCGTTCGCCTCGGTGGTTGAACTCGTCACGATATTGCCCGAAACCCCGCCCGAGGCGGTGTCAGTGAATCTGAATCAGTCCGACCGCAGCGACACCCTTCGGCTGCGCGAGCGGAACCGCACGGATTATCTCATGCCGGCAGAAGCGGGGCGATCTTCGTCAGATTCCCCTCCCGACGAACTGCCTGCCGCCGATCTCGATTTAGTAGGGATACTCGAATGGCCGCATGGCGGTCGTCGGGCCTGTCGCCCAGGAGCTCATATGTACCAAACCTCGCGAGCCCGGCGGGCGAGCCTCCCTGCCGTGGTGCTGGTCTTCGCCGCTCTCTGTTTCGCGCCCCGCTTCGCCTCCCCGGCCGCAGCGGATGCGCCGAATGAGGCGTCATTCGACAGCCCCGGTGCAGCCCCGGGCGGCGGCGACCGGTCGACCGGCGCCGAGCTCATCATCGATAACTTCTCACGCGACGGCCAGGTCGTCCGCTGGCCCGCCAACGCGAGCCCGGTGCCGTTCTGCACACTTGATGCGAACCGGCCGGCCACGGTGACCGCGACCCAGTTCCGCGACGCGGTCCGCCTGGCCGTGGAGATGTGGAACAGCATCGACGCCGCTATCGGCGTCCGCTACGTCGGTGATTGCGCCACGTCCGTGGTGACGATGGGTGACCTCGTGAACGAGATCGGGTGGGACGACGCGCGGAACATCGTCACCGGATCGCAGGCCGGCCTGACGCGGGGCAGCTGGCTGACCTCGCCTGGCTCCGCCATCGGATATTTCGACGAGACCGACATCTTCCTCGACAACAACCTCAACGTACCGGAAGTCTGCCTGCGTACCCTTCTTGCCCACGAGATGGGCCACGCGATCGGTTTCGGCCATTCCGATACCCGGGGTGACCTGATGTGGCCGTCGTACGATCGGAATGACCTCACGACCTGCCGCCCGAGCGCCTCCGCGGCCGAAGTCGCCTGGCTCATCAACCTGTACGGCGGCAACCTGAAACCCGTACTCACGAAACCCGCCGACCGCAGCGTCCAGGCCGGTGCGCCGGTCTCTCTCACCGCCGAGGCCATCGACCCCGAGGGCGACGCCGTCACCTTCGAATGGAAGCAGACCGGCGGCCCCGCGATCGCGCTCGCCTCAAGCGGCGCCACCACCACATTCACGGCTCCCGAGTCGGGGCCTGTCACGCTCGAGGTGTCGGCGCTGGATCGCTTCCGGCACCGCACGGCCAGCACCGTGACGGTGACCGTCACGCAGGCCGGCAGTCCGGAGGGCGGTGGTTTCCGCGGCGCGCTCGCGCCGTCCGGTGTGACGCTCGCGCAGTGGGGCGGCGGGAACATCACGCTCGCCGTCGCGACGCCCGGGGTGCGGGTGCGCTCCCTCTGGGTGTTCCGAAGCGGCGCCGCGATCGGCTATATCGCCGGAGCGCCGGACTTCGTGAACCAGCCGTTCCTCGCGCTGTTCCCGAGCGGCGCGATCCCGGATGGCACGCTGCTCGTGGACGTCACGGGGGACTGACCCCGCGCCGTCTGGCCGGATGAGTCAGGGCCACTCGGGAACAGCGCGGTTGAGGACGTCGATCAGCCCCCGGTGCTGAACCGAGCCTCGGGCGTCTTGCTGGACACGTTGGCCTCGCTGCCGGCCTTGTCCGTGGGACGGGCGACCTGGAGCACGAGCATCCCGGCGATGAGCGCGAGGCCGCCCGCGATGAAGAAGGTGAGCCGGTAGTCCCCGAGCGACGTGCGCATCGCGCCCGCTGCATACGCCGCCATCGATGCACCAAGTTGATGGGAGGCGAGCATCCATGCGTAGACCGTGCCGACCCGCTGCGCTCCGAACAGGTCACCCGTGAGCCGCACGGTCGGTGGGACCGTCGCCACCCAGTCGAGTCCGTAGAACACCACGAAGAGGGCGACCCCGGGGACACCTGCCTCGAAGGCGAATGGCAGGAACAGCAGCGAGAGACCGCGGAGGCTGTAGTACCAGCAGAGCAGGCGGCGGTTGTCGAACCGGTCGGAGAGCCAGCCCGACCCCATCGTCCCGATGATGTCGAACACACCGATGACGGCGAGCAGGCTCGCTGCGGTCACCTCAGTCAGTCCATGGTCGTGCGCCATCGGGATCAGGTGCGTCCCGATCAATCCATTGGTGGTCGCGCCGCAGATGAAGAAGGAGAAGGCGAGGAGCCGAAAGTTGCGGTCCCGGACGGACGATGCCAACGTCTCGACCGCCGCCTTGAACGGGTTCCCCGCGATTGGTGCGCGTCCGGCTGGAATGTCGGTCTCGGACAGCGCGCCGTACGGCAGCAGGCCACGGTCCTCTGGGAAGTTCCTCATCAGGAACACGACGAGGGGCACGATGAGCGCGGTCGTGATCGCCACCAGCGCCACCGCGGGACGCCAGCCGGCGGTCTCAACGATCCGGGCGAGGAGGGGCAGGAAGATCAGCTGGCCAGTCGCGCCCGCCGCGGTCAGCGTGCCCACCACGACGCCCCGGCGCGTCACGAACCAGCGGGTCGCCACGGTGGCGCTGAGCCAGCCCGACATCACCCCCGCGCCCAGGCCGACCATGCCGCCCCAGAGGAGCAGCAGCTGCCAGGGGTGGTTCATCTGAGTGGTCAGAGCGACCGCGACCGTGAGGATCGACAGGGCGGCGACGATCATCCGACGCATCCCGACGCGGTCCATCAGCGAGGCGGCGAACGGGCCCAGCGCGCCGAACAGCAGCAGGTTGATCGATACGGCGAGCGAGATCGTGGCGCGGCTCCAGCCGAACTCCTCTTCCAGCGGCACGATCAATACAGACGGCACCGACCGGACGCCGGCCGCCGCGATGAGAATGACGAACGTGACACCGACGATCACCCACGCGTAGTGGAATCTCGCCGACGGCGTTCGCGCTTCGCCCAGGGTCATCGACGTCCGCCCTACTTGGTCAGAGCGACACGCCAGACCTTGCCCTCGTCCTCCTGGGCCACGGTCACGATGCCCTGACCCACCATCTTCGCGAGGTGGGAGCGCACCTGGCCGCCGGCGGAGCGGCGGAGGCCCTTCTGGATCTCCGGGTACAGGGCGCGGCGGATCTGGTTGTCCGTGGTGTAGCCGCGGTCGATGAGATCGATGATCTGCCGGTCGCGCGTTGCGCGGTGGTCGAGCAGTTCCTGCACCTTCGCGTCGGTGGCGGTCACGGTCGGGCCGTGGCCGGGGGCGAAGAGCGAGGCCTGCAGTTCGCGCATGCGGAGCAGCGAGTCGAGGTACTGCTTCATGTCGCCGGCGGGCGGCGGGCCGATCGCGCTCGTCCCCACACCGAGGATGTTGTCGCCGGTGAAGAGGATGCGCAGGTCCTCCACCCAGTAGCAGTTGTGGCCGGCGGTGTGGCCGGGCGTGTGCACGGCCTGCACGGTGAGCCCGCCGACCTTGAACGTGTCGCCGTCCGCGAGCGGGCGGTCGATCGGTGTCGCGAGGGCCTCGGCGCGCCAGGCGGCGACGCGCTCGGCGAGGTCCTCCTCGTCCGGGAGGTCCTCGTTGCCCTGTGATGGCGCGGGGGGCGTGTGGAGCAGCACCTCGTCCACGGGGTTGATGGCCGTCTCGGCCTTGAGCAGTTCACGCAGCTGGCGCGCGCCCGACGAGTGGTCGTAGTGGTGGTGGGTCATCGCGATCGTCGTGAAGTTGAGGTGGCCCATCTCGCTCGTAAAGAATTTCGAGCGCTCACCGATCGACTGCTTGTCGCCGTAGCCCGCGTCGAGGAGGGCGGCCTCGCGACCGTCCTTCAGCACCCAGACATTCGAGGTGGGGAAGGTGCGGGTGAACTGCCGGACGACGACCACGTGCTGCGTCAGGTGGTCGTTGACGACGTTGACACGCGACTCGATGGTCTCTTTGGCGTTCTCCTTGGCGGTGGGCTTCTTCGTCACGGGCTTCCTAGCGGCGGCGGGCTTGGCCGCAGGTGTGGCGGCCGCTTTCTTGGCCACCTTCTTCGTTACGATTTTCTTGACGGCGATCTTCTTCACGACCGTCTTCGGCGCGGCCTTCTTCGCAACAGGTTTGCGGGCCGGAGCTTCCTTCGCTGCCGGCTTGCCTGCAGCGAGCTTCTTCGCCGCGGGTTTCTTTGCAACTGGCTTCTTCGCGGCTGGTTTGCGCGCTGGCGCCTTCTTGGCGACGGCCTTCTTCACGGCTGGCCTCTTCGCCGCGGGCTTCGAGGTGGGGCGCTTTGGAGCGGGCTTGCGAGCCGCTGGTTTCTTCGCGGCAGGTTTCCGGGCAACGGGCTTCTTCGCAGCGACCATGACGCACCACCCCTCGGCGGCGCATGGTACACGACGAGGCCCCCGGCTACGCTCCGCCGACGATGCCTCGCAGCACACCCGACCACCTGCTGCAGCAAGGCCCGCACGCGTTCCCACCGGCGCGCCGCCGGGCGGTGCAGCGACGGCTCCTCGAGTGGTACGACGAACACGCGCAGCCGTTCCCCTGGCGGACGGCGCGCGACCCGTACGCCGCGCTGGTGGCGGCGGTGGCGGCGCAGCAGACGCAGATGTCGCGCGTCCTCGAGGTCTACGCGCGATGGATGGAGGCGTTCCCCACGCTGGCGAGCCTCGCGCGCGCCGACCGCGCCGCCGTCTTGCAGACATGGGGCCGCGCAGGGTACCCGCGTCGTGCCGTCGGACTGAACGAGACGGCTCGACGGTGCATGGAGGAGCACGCGGGGGCGCTCCCGCGTGACCCGGAGGCGCTGCTCGCGCTGCCGGGCGTGGGGCCGTTCACGGCGGCGATCGTGCGCACCTTCGGTTTCGGCGACGACGCGCCCGCCGTGGACACGAACATCGTGCGCGTCCTCGGACGGCTGGTGTCCGGCGACCTGCAGCCGGCACGGGACACATCTCGCGCGGAGATCGATGCGGCGGCGGCGCTGTTCCCGGCGGGCGAGGGCGCGCGGTGGAACCCGGCGCTGATGGACTACGGCGCGCGCGTCTGCACGCCGCGTCCGCACTGCGAGGTCTGCGTGGTGGCCTCGATGTGCGCCGCACAGCCGCGCTTCGCGGCCGGCGAGGTGGCGGCGCCGGTGAGTGCGCAGGGGACGTTCGAGGGCTCGGAGCGCCAGGCGCGCGGGCGGGTGATGCAGGTGCTGCGTGACGCAGCGGGCGAATCGGTCACCCTGCCGGCGCTCACGAAGCGTGCCGGAGCGACGACCGCCGAGGAGCGCGCGCGAGTGCGTATCCTGCTGGGACGGCTCGCCGAGGAAGGGCTGGCTTGGACGGACGGCCGTCGCGCGGGCCTCGGCCAGCGGCCGTCGAAGATGTGAGGGGGACGGTGATGGAGACGACGGTCTATCAGGACGCGACAGTCAGCATCGAGATGCTGCCGTCGCTCGGGCGGTTCGGAAACAACTCCTACATCCTGCGCGCCGCCTCGGGTGGCGCTGTGACGGTGGTCGATGTCCCGGAGGGTGCGGAGGCGATCGTCGAGGCGCTGGGCGAGACGCCGGTCGAGCGGATCGTGGTGACGCACCACCACAACGACCACTGGAACGGGTTCGACGTGGTGCGGGCGCACACGTCCGCCCCCGTCTTCTGCGGGGCGACCGAGACGAACCTCAACGCCACGCGCAATGTCCAGCCGCTCGCCGACGGAGCGACGTTTGCGGTGGGCGGGGCGACGGTGCGCGCCATCCACACGCCGGGGCACACGCCCGGCTCGACCTGCTTCCTCGTGGGCGGGGCGCTGATCACAGGCGACACGCTGTTCCCTGGCGGCCCCGGCCGCACGCAGACGTCCGAGAATCTCCAGCAGGAGATCGCCTCGATCACCTCGCGGCTGTACGTGCTGCCGGACGAAACGCTGGTCCTCCCCGGCCACGGCCCCATGACGACAATCGGCGCGTCGAAGGCGGAGTACGCCGTCTTCGCCTCGAAGTCGCACCCGGCCGACCTCAAAGGTGACGTGCTCTGGGAGGGGTAGGGGCTGCTAGCGACCCCTTGGCCAGCGGAGCTGGAACTCCAGTTCCTCTTCGTCGCCGAGTCGCTCATGTTCGATGCTGATCGTCGCCGAAAGCGGTACCGAGACCCGTTCCCCGGCCACCTGAATCCGAAACGGCTTCCCGTTTTCGATGCAGTCAGCGAGTCTCCTCAGCTTCTCCGCGAACTGCCTCGGCGGCACATCGCGTTCGATGTCGCGCTCGTGCTTTTGTTGTGACGTCATTCCCGTTGTCCCCTCAGACAGCGCCTGTGGCTGTTCAGAACCATACCCTCCCCGAAACCTGACGTTTGACCGTCCGATAACGCCCGGTAGGATGGCCCAAGGTCTCCCAACCACCGGAAACGGGTCCCCTTGCCGAAGATTTTGCCCCTTGCGACGCCGGAACTGATCACGCTCGCGAACGGGCTGCGGCTGCTCGTGACGCCGATGCCGTACGCGCGGTCGGTGTCCGCCTCGATCTACGTGGCGGCAGGGTCGCGGTTTGAGGCGACGCCGGAGGAGGGCGGGCTGTCGCACTTCCTCGAGCACCTGCTGTTCAAGGGGACCGAGCGACGGCCGAAGCCCCTGGACATCTCGATGGAGATCGACCGCATCGGCGGGAACATCAACGCGGCGACGAACCGCGAGATGACCGTCTATTACGCGAAGGTCACGCCGGAGTATCTGGGCGGCGCCATCGACATCCTGGGCGACATGATCCGGAACTCGATGCTGCCGGAGCACGAGATCGAGCGCGAGCGCGACGTCATCCTCGAAGAGCTGGCCGCCGTCGAGGACTCGCCCACGGAGCAGGTCGGCGTGCTGCTCGACGAGACGCTGTGGCCGGGGCAGCCGCACGGGCGCGACATCGCCGGCACCGAGGAGTCGGTGGAGGCGATGACCGCCGAGGCGATCCGTGCCTACTACCACCGCCAGTACGTCCCGAACGCGACGGTCGTCTCGATCGCGGGGGCGGTCGACCCGTCCGAGGTACGCGAGATGGTCGGGCGTGCCTTCGAGGACTGGCGCGCCGGCGACCCGTTGCCCTTGGTACCCAACCGCCCCGGCACCGGACACCCGCTGGTGACGGTGCACGACAAGGAGACCGAGCAGGTCCATCTCTCGTTCGGCCTGCATGGCGTCGCCTCCAATGACGACGACCGGTACGCGTTCGACCTGCTCTCGGTGATCCTCGGCGAAGGGATGTCGTCGCGGCTGTTCGCGCGGCTGCGCGAGGAGCTCGCGCTCTGCTACGACATCCACTCCTACATGGCGACGCTGCACGACTGCGGGATGTTCGGCGTGTACGCGGGCGTTGACCCGGAGCGGGCGGTCGAGGCGGCCCGCGAGATCGCGAAGGAACTGGCGCGCGCCTGCATTCCGGTGGGGGCGGACGAGCTCGAGCGCGCGAAGGCGGTCTCTCGCTCACGGACGCAGCTGCGGCTGGAAGACACCCGGTCCGTCTCCGCGCTCTATGGATCGCAGGCGATCCTCAACCTGCCGATGAAGACGCCCGAGGAGACGCTCGCGCGGTCGGCGGCGGTGACCATCGAGGAGGCCGCGCGGGTGGCAGCTCGCGTCATCCGCGGGAGCGCCTTGCACATCGCCGCGGTCGGCCCGGTGGACGCGGCGGCGCTTCAGTCCGCCGTGGTGTTCGAGCCGTGACCGGCCCCGCATCTTCGACCGGCGGGATCGAGGCCAGCCCGGACGTGCTCGTCCGGCGCGCGGCGCAGCCAGATGCCGACCCCGAGCGGATCCTCCTCGTCGTGCGACGCGTCGAGGACGGTGCACTGTTGCTCGCGCGCTGGCCGGACGCGCCCCAGCCGATGCTGCTCTCGCTCGACGCGCCCGACCCGGACGAGGGCTTCGCGGACGGTGTCACGCGGTTTGTGCGTTCACGCTTCGCGGTTGCGGCGCGCACCCCGCGATTGCACGCGGAGCGGCTGCCGGTGCGGATGCGCCATCCAGTGAGGGGAAGCGAGACGACGGGGTTCCTCCGGGTCGCTGCCGTCGAGGTAAGCGGAGAGCCATCGCCGGACGGTGCGCTCGCCGGGATTGCAGCGTTGACGCCCGACGAGGCGGCGCGCGTCCTCTCGACCGACCTCGAACGCCGCGCGCTCGCGCTGGGGCTCGAACTGTTGCCCTAGCCTCCGACGAGTGGCCAGAGGATCAGGCCCGCGACACCAGCCCCGGCGACGAGGTAGGGCTCGCGCACGCGGAACCGCCAGAGCAGGGCGAACCCCACGACCGCAATCGCCGCCGTGGGCGCGTCGATTATGGCGCGCTGGGCCAGGACGACGACGGCGCCGCCGATCGCACCGCTGGCGGCGGCCGTCGCGCCGGAGACGAATGCCCTCAACTGGCGGTTTTCGCGATGTCGCTTGAACCACGGTGCAGGCAAGATCGTGAAGAAGTAGACCGGCAGAAAGATGCCCGCGGCGGCGACACATGCCCCCGCGACTCCCGCCACGAGATAGCCGATGAACGCCACGGTGATCACCACCGGACCGGGCGTGACCAGTGCCACCGCCACCGCGTCCAGGAACTGCTGTTCACTCAACCAGTGGAACTCCTGGACGACGCCCTCGCGCAGGAACGGGACGATCGCCAGTCCACTGCCGAATACGAACGCACCCGCTTCCGTGAAGAACAGCAGGATGTGCACCAGGAGGGGTGCATCGCTTCCGGGCGCGGCGGCTTGAAGGAGTACGCGTTCGATGGACCAGATGAGGGCTGCACCTCCGACGCATAAGGCGGTAAGCGCAACGCCGCGCGAGGTGCCCGGCCACGCTCGGACGAGCGCGACAAGGAGTCCGGCGAGGATGAAGAGGACGGCGAGTTCCGTGCCGGACCCCACGGTCGCGACGAACAGCACCGCAAAGACCCCCCAGAGCAACGGGTCTCGCTTGTTGGTGCCGGTGCCGAGGCGATACGCCGCAATCGCGATGATTGAGATCACCATGGCGCCGATGCCGTAGAACAGCGCCTGCATCCACGGCAAACCGCCCAAAGCGACGTAGGCGATGCTCAGTGCGAGCACCATGAGGAACGACGGGAGAATAAAGGCGGCACCGACGAGCGTGGCGCCGAGCACCCCAACCCGGAAATAGCCGATCGCCATTGCAGTCTGGGCGGCCAGCGGGCCGGGCATGATCTGGGCCAGTGCGAGGGAGAGGTTGAAGGTGTCCTCGTCGAGTGTCTGACGGTCTTCGACCAGGTCTCGGCGCATGTAGCCGACCAGGGCGGCGGGCCCGCCGAACCCGATAGCGCCGAGAAGCCCGAAGTACAGGACGAGGTCACGGAGCCCGAAGGGTGCCGTCTGGGCGGTATCCGGCCGTTTCTGTCCATCCCCGTCCGGCATCGGCGACTCCGTGCGGGGACTGTGGCGGCTGGTCTGCCGCCCGTCAACCTTCCTCGCGGGGCGCCTGACGCAATTCCATACTCCCTGTACCTGTCCCGCCGCGTACCATCGATGACAGGCGCGACCTTTAACGACCCTCGATGGTCGGGGCGCGCACCGAGATGGAGCACCCGTGCCTGACTTTGATGTGTCCACGCTTGAGCCGCCGCGTGAGATCGTGCCAGGGCTCTGGCGCCTCCGCACACCGATGACCTCGAACGCGCTGCCCTGGATCATGCCGTACGCCTTTGCCGGCAAGCACGGGGTCACCCTCTTCGACTCCGGCTACGGGACGCCCGAGGCGAAGACGGCGCTCACCGCGCAATTGAAGGCGATCGGGTACGCGCCCTCGGACGTGCAGCGGCTGCTCGTCTCGCACGCCCATGCCGACCACCTCGGCCTCGCGAACTGGATCAAGCGGCAGTCGCCCGGCTGCGAAGTGACGATGATGGGCATCGAGGTGGACTGGTTCGCCGCCAGCCACCACGGCGACGACGACTGGCTGACGCGCAGCGGCGTGTGGATGCGCCGGCACGGCTTAACGGAGGAGGAGCTCGAACGCGGGCTCGAGGAGAGCCGGGGTGGCCCCCCGTGGGGTCGCATGGACGCGGGTGCGAAGCCGGACGCTGCTTCCGAGACGGAGCGACGCTCCTGGGAACTGCACGCGGAGGCCGACCGCCGCCTCGTCGACGGCGAGGAGATCGTGTTCGACGGCTGGCTGGTCGTCTCCGTCTGGACCCCCGGCCACACGCCGGGACACCTCTGCGCCTACATCCCGGAACACAAACTGACGCTCACCGGCGACCACGTCCTCTCCCGCATCACCCCGAACGTCTCCCTCTCGCAGGAAGGCGACGAGGCCCACCGCAACCCGCTGCGCGAGTTCCTGGCGTCGCTGAAGAAGGTGGCGTCCCTCGACACCGGGCTCGCGCTGCCCGCGCACGAGGACACGATCGACGACCTGCCGGAGCGCTGCCGCGTGATCGCGGAGCACCACGAGCACCGGCTGCACGAAGTCCTCGCGGCAATCGACAGCGTCGAGGGCGTCCCGCCCTCGGCCGCCCAGATCGCCGAGCGCGTGACGTGGAACCGCCCGTACTCGACGTTCGGAATGTTCAAGCGGCGCAGCGCGATCGGCGAGACGCTCGCGCACCTCGACCTCCTGCGGGAGGACGGCCGGCTGCTGATGCACCAGGCCGAGGATGGCACGGTCCGCTGGGAGCGTGCGCGGTAGGCAAGCGCGCCTGACCCGCGCGTCAGGCGCCGCGTGTCGTTACGCCCCGTGAAGGATCGCGTCGAGACGATCGGCCGGGGCGGACGGGCCGACCACCGCCAGCGAGAACTTCGCCTCCCTGAACAGCCGCGTGGCGACACGCTGGATGTCATCGGCCGTGACGGCGCGGAGGCGTGCGACGGTGACGTCGGGCGGCTCGATCTCGCCATCCTGCAGCAGCTGTCCGCCGAGGCGCTGCGCGAACGACATCGGCGTTTCGAGTCCGAGGCGGAATGAGCCGGCGGCGTAGTCCTTCGTCCGCTTCAACTCCTCGTCGCCCATCCGCTCGGTCACCAGCCGCTGCAACTCCGCGACGATCACCTGGAGCGCCTCCTCCTGGTGCTCGCGCGTGACGCCGGCGCTCACGGAGACGGAGCCGATGTCGCGGTAGCGCGAGGAGCCGGAGCCGACGGAGTAGGCGAGGCCGCGACGCTCGCGCACCTCGGTGAAGAGGCGGCTGGACATGCCGCGACCGAGCGCCGTGTTCATGATGTCGAGCGTGTACTTGTCCGGATCGCTGCGCCCGATGCCCAGCACCGCGAGCACCAGGTTGCTCTGCTCGATCTCGCGTTCGTCGAGACGGATGTACTCGGCGGGGCGTTCCGCCGTCGCGGCGTGCCGCGCGACCGGCTCGGCCTGCGCCCAGCCGCCGAACTGCTTGCCCGCGAGGTCGATGATGCGCGCCGCGTCGACGTTCCCGGCAACGGAGAGCACGGCGTTCCGCGGGTGGTAGTAGGTCGCCATGTGCGCGAAGAAGTCATCGCGCTGCATCGCCGCGACGGTGTCGAGCGTGCCGCCGATCGGCCAACCGATCGGCTGGTCGCCGTACGTGGCATCCGAGATCAGCTCGGTCACCCAGTTGCCCGGGGAGTCCTTCCCGCGACGCAGCTCCTGCTGGACGACGGTGCGTTCGCGCTCCACCTCTGCAGGATCCATCACGGAGCGCTGGATCATGTCGGCGAGCACATCCAGGCCGGTGTCGACGTGCTCGTACGGGACGTTGTTCCAGTAGCAGGTGACCTCCTTGGTCGTGAAGGCGTTCAGGCCGCCGCCCGCGCCCTCGATCGCCTCGGAGATCATCGCCGCCGTGGGGCGGCGCTCGGTGCCCTTGAAGAGCATGTGCTCGATGTAATGGGAGAGGCCGTTCGTCTCGGGCGTCTCGTCCCGGGAACCGACGCCGACCCAGAGGGAGACGGCGGCGCTCTGTGCGGTGGGGATGGGCGTGACCACGACCCGGAGGCCGTTGGACAGCGTGTCGATCGTCCAGTTGTTGGCCATCATGCCGTCCATTCTGGTCCGCCCTGCCCGGCACGGACACCTACAAACCGTATGCGTCAGGCGCTATAAAGAGTGTTCCGCGCCCGCCTCGCCGGGGAGCGCGGCTCGTGGGGAGGTAGGAGTATGTCCGAGCGCGCCTTCAATGGTCGCATCCTGAACGTCAACCTGACTACCGGCCAGCACTGGGTCGAGGAACTGCCCGAGTCGATGTATCGGGAGCACCTCGGCGGGTACGGGCTGGGCGCCCGGCTGCTGTTCGACCGCATACCGGCCGGTGCGGAGCCGCTGGGCCCGGAGAACGTCCTCGGCTTCATGCCGGGACTGCTCACCGGGACGCCGCTGTTCGGCCAGCGGTTCCAGGTCGTCTGCAAGTCGCCGAAGAACGGCGGCTGGGGCGACGCCAACTGCGGCGGAGACTTCGGCCCCAGCCTGAAGTTCACCGGCTACGACGCCCTCCTCGTCTATGGCCAGGCGGCCACGCCCTCCTACATCTACATCGACGACCACACCGTCGAGGTGCGCGACGCCTCGGTGTACTGGGGCGGCCTCGCGATCGACACTGAGGACCGGATGAAGGAGGAGCTGGGGAAGAAGATCTCCGTTGCCCTCATCGGCCCGGCGGGCGAGCACCAGTCGATCATGTCCGGCATCGCGAACGAGCGGGGACGCCTCGCGGCTCGTTCAGGCGTCGGTGCGGTGATGGGGTCGAAGCGGTTGAAGGCCGTCGTCGTGAAGCCCGACCTGAAGATCATGGCGCAGACGAAGGACGTGCTGCAGACGGTGAAGTCCAGCCTCCAGGGGTTCAACCAGGCCTCGAAGACCTTCTTCACGACCTTCGGGACGACTGGGATTACCGCGAATTCCGCGATCAACGGCGACGCGCCCGTCCTCAACTGGGGCGGCGTCGGCATCGTCGACCTCGTCGACGAGATGTCGATGGCGAACATGAACGGGCCGACCGTCAACGCCAGCATGGAGAAGAAGTACGCCTGCTGGCACTGCCCGGTCGCCTGCGGCGCGGAGTCGGTCGACGGCTCAGACCGAGGCGAGTTCGCCTTCCCGAGGCACACGCACCGTCCGGAGTACGAGACGATGGGCGCGTTCGGTGTGATGAACGGCGTCAACAACACCGACGCGATGATCGCGATCAACCACTGGTGCAACCAGTACGGCCTCGACACGATCTCGACCGGCGCGACGATCTCCTTCGCCATCGAGTGCTACACCGCCGGCCTCCTCACGAAGGAGGACACGGACGGCATCGACCTCACCTGGGCGAACGCCTCCGCGGTGCTGAAAGCATTGCACGCGATCGGGCGGCGCGAGGGGCACCTCGGTGAGCTGCTCGCGGACGGGACGCGGATCGCGGCGCAGAAGATCGGGCGGAACGCCGGCGACTACGTGACCTCGATCGACGGCGAGGAGCCGCCGATGCACGACCCGAAGCTGGACGCGGGCTTCGCGGCGTCGTACGCCCTCGACCCCACGCCGGCACGGCACACGCTCTGGTCGCCGGGGAAGGCGAGCAAGTTCCCGACGATGAAGACAGGCCCGAAGGACCGTCGCGCGACGGCGGAGCGCGGCCCGCAGCTGAAGGCGGCGCACGAGCAGGCGCACGTCATGAACAGCGCGGGCATGTGCTACTTCATCTACACGATGTCCCCGACCGACCGGATACCGGAGTGGATCAACCTCGTAACCGGTTGGGACACCACGCACGAGGAACTCGACCGCGTCGGGGAGCGGGTCGCGAACCTGCGGATGGCGTTCGCGGTGAAGCACGGCAACAACCCCGCGGGCCGCACCGTCCCCGGCCGCATCCTCGGCGACCCGCCTCAGACCGCCGGTCCGCACGAGGGCGTCACGATCGACCTGGAGACGATGAAGAACGACTGGTTCGGGGAGGCGGGCTGGGATACCCACACCAGCATGCCCAGCCGCGCGAAGCTGGAGTCGCTCGGGCTCAAGGACGTCGCGGACGCGCTGTCGGTGTAACACGCCGTCCGCGCATTCATCGCGCGCCAGCCTACCTCGGTTGTCGCAGCATCGGTCGGATGATCGGACCGCCCTCCACCGTCGGCACCTCAGCGAGCACACGGAACCCGAGACGTTCGTAGAACGGGACGTTGCGTGGGTTCGTCGAGTGCAGGTACGCGGGGAAGCCCTGCGTGTCACAGACTGAGAGCGTCCCCGCGACCGCCTGCTGGCCGTAGCCGCGACCCTGTGCGCCAGGTGCTACACCGACGTAGACCAGTTGCCAGTTCGGATCAGATGGCCGGTGGCTGCCTGCGGCGCCGATCGTCTGAAATACCGCGGTGGCGTGATCAGGCGTCGAATGTTGGGCGACGATTGCAGCCGCGGCCTGATAGTCCTCGGGCCTCGCGAGCTCGACATCCGGCGGCAGCCAGACCGTGGCAGCGCTGCGGTCGGTGTCGAGGTAGGTGTGACCCTTCGTGAAGGCGATCGGCACGACGAGGTGGAACCACTCAGAGATCCCCGCCGAGAATCCGTCTCCGGGGAACATCCAGCGGAAGAACGGATCCTGGTCGAACGCGCGGACAAGCACTTCGATCATTGGCTCGAGGTCCGCCGCCGTCGCATGCCGCATCGACGCCATCGCACGCTCCTCCCGGAATCCCCAGAAGCCTAGAAGAAAGGGAATCGACGGGGACGCCGAGTTCGGCGCGGCCCGCGGCTTCCATGACCAGCGGGCCGATCATGACGTGCGCGCCGGCAGTGTGAATGTCGCGGAAGATGCGGTCGAGCGGGCTCGACTGCTGCACCGCGGAGGTCGCGAGGGTGCGATGGATCAGGTCCACGGCGCGGATGCTCTCGTTCGCGGCGTGGGCGGCGGCGAGGCGCACGCGCGCCCTCGCGCGGGCGTCCGGCTCCTCGCCGGCGAGGACGGCCTGCCAGAACGCCTCGCCCGTGTCGTAGAGGTAGGCCGAGCCCGCGCCGACGATCGCTGTCGCCTCCGCGACCGCCTGCTGCACGCGCCCGACCTCCTGCAACGGGATGCCGCCCCATCCGCGCTTCGTGCGCACGATGTCGAGGGCCGCCTCCAGCGCCGCTCGGGCGAGGCCAAGGGCGTGGCTGCCGTGGTTCATCACGAACAGCGGCATCGCACGGAAGGCGGGCCAGTCGTGGTGCAGGTCGCCCGGCTGGAGGATACGCGCCTCCGGCACATGGATGCCCTCGACTGTGAAGTCGTGGCTGGCCGTGCCGCGCAGGCCCGTCGTGTACCAGGTATCGAGCACAGTGACCTCGGCGCGCGGGAACAGCACGTCCTTCACGACGGGGTTGCCGTCGCCGTCCTTCAGCGGCTCGGCGCCGTCGTCGGGGTAGACGAGGCACTCGCCCATGAACCAGTCGGCGTGGGAGGAGCCGGAGGCGAACGGCCAGCGACCGCTCACGGTGTAGCCGCCGCCATCGGCGGGGACGGCGCGGCCGATGGGGCGCGCGACGCCGCAGTTGATCGCGCCGCCGCCCCAGAAGAGGCGTGACTGCTCCGCGGGCAGGTACCCGGCGAAGAACGTCGTCTGGTTGGCGAGCATGACCACCCAGCCGGTGGAGCCGTCCGCGACGGCGATCTCCTCGACGACGCGCGCGGCGGTGACCGGGTCGCATTCGAGGCCGCCGATGTCGCGCGGGAGGGTCAGGTGGAAGAGGCCCGCGTCCCGCAGCAGCTCGACGAGGGCGCGCGGGATCCGGCGCTGAGCCTCGGTCTCCGCGGCGGCGGCACGGATCTCCGGGGCGAGGGTGCGCGCGGCGGCCAGCGGGTCGCCCGCGGCCCAGAAGGTGGGTGTTGGCATCGTGCTCTCTTTCGCCTTCGGCGAGGAAGAGGATAGGAGGTGGGGCCGGGCGGAGGGCCCATGGGAGGCGGGCAACGCCTCGCCGGCGGCGCGAGCGGCCCCGGCCGCCGACCCCCGCCGGGGGGATGGGGGATGGAGGGTGGAGAGGGACCTCGGCGCCCCTCAGATTCCGGGGGCGGGCCGGGTTCCCTCTCCGGCTGCGTTGACGGCTGCGTTGATCATGCCGAGCGAGCCTCCGTATACTGCTCGATGGCCGCCCGAAAGGGCGGTTGGTTCTCTCTGCCGCCCGTCCGATGGGCTCGCGGTGTGCCCGAGTGGCGCAACGGCAGCGCAGCCGCTTTGTAAGCGGAAGGTTGTGGGTTCAAATCCCTCCTCGGGCTCCATGCCCAGCGGGGGCGGCGGCCTCGACCCATGGTGGACGGCAGGGCGAATGCTCCCGCACGGGTGGGAGAGTGGCTAATTCCAGCGGTCTGTAAAACCGCCGCCTTAACGGCTACACAGGTTCGAATCCTGTCCCGTGCACCAGAGCGGATTTTCACGGCGACCAGGACGCCGACACGGGCCCCCATAGCTCAGTGGCAGAGCGCGTTCTTGGTAAGAACGAGGTCATGAGTTCAAGTCTCATTGGGGGCTCCAGCGTCCTCGACGGTTCGAGGGCGTAGCGGAAGACGGCGGGACGACGGACAGTCGAAGAACTGGGGAGAGACTGATGGCCAAGGGCGTATTCGAGCGGACCAAGCCGCACCTGAACATCGGGACGATCGGT
>VGPD01000039.1 GCA_016875635.1 Chloroflexota bacterium | reverse complement strand
TACGTCTACCGCCCGGACGGCTCCATGGCGAACTCGAGTTATCTCGACTACCGGATGCCGGTGGCGAACGACCTGCCGCCGATCGAGACGGTCCTGGTCGAGGTACCAAACCCCGGTCACCCGTACGGGGTGCGCGGCGTGGGCGAGGTCCCGATCGTTCCGCCGCTGGCCGCCGTCGCCAACGCAATCTACGACGCGATCGGAGTGCGGGTGCGGCATCTGCCCGCGTCGCCAGCCGTGATCCTCGAAGAGCTGGAGCGCCTGAAGGCGTAGTCGGGACGCAGACACAGCTCATGCCGGAACAGCGATCGGGCCTGAGTGTCGCGCTCAGCGCGTTGTCGCACCGTGACTATCGCCGCTTCGCCGTTTCGCTGTTCCTCACGTCGATCGGCGTCCAGCTAATCCAGACGGCGATCTTCTGGCAGGTATACGTCCTCACCGGCAGTGCGCTCCTCCTGGGGCTCACCGGCCTGGCGAGGGCGGGTCCGCATGTCATCCTCTCGATGGTGGGAGGCGTCCTTGCGGACCGCCTGGACCGCGTGCGCCTCATCCAGGCCGGACAGGTGGGCAACGCACTGCTCGTCGTGGGGCTGGCCTATCTGACGTTCGCGGGCGAGGTGCAGGTCTGGCACCTGTACGTGGTCACCTTCCTCAACAGCGCATTTTCGGCGTTGACGCAGCCGGCGCGCACCGCGCTCATTCCCGCACTCATTCCGCCGGTAAACCTCGTCAGTGCGATCGCGCTCAACGCGACCATCGGCCAGACGGCACAGATCGCGGGGCCCGCCCTCGCTGGCGTCGCCATCGCGTACGTCGACCTTGGACCGGTCTATGTCGTTAACGGACTGCTGTACCTCCTATCGATGGCGGCGATCACGGGCGTCCGAGTTCCGATGGCACGCCCCGCCGTGATCGAGAGCCCGTGGCGCAGCTTCGTCGATGGTTTGGACTTCGTCCGCACGAAGCCGGTCATCCTCTCCCTCCTGCTGCTCGATGTGGGCGCGACGTTGTTCGGGAGTTATCGGGCGCTGCTGCCGGTCTTCGCCGAGTCGCTGGGAGTCGGCCCAACGGGGTTCGGACTGCTCAGCGCCGCACCGGGCGTCGGCGCGCTGCTCGGCGCTGCGTTCATCCTGTCGCTGGGGGATATGGCCTACAAGGGCCTCTACACCGTCTTCGGGGTCCTCGCGTACTGCGCCGCCCTCGTGGTCCTCGCGCTCTCGCCGTGGTTCCTGCTCGCGCTTGCGGCGGCGGCCCTCCTCGGTACGACGAATTCCGTGCAGATGATCCCGCGCAACTCCGTCATCCTCACGATCTCGCCCAATGCGCTGCGCGGCAGAGTCGAGTCGTTCCGTAGCATGCTCGCGGGCGGCGCGCCGCCGCTCGGGTACGCGCTCAGCGGTGTCCTTGCTGCGTCCATGAGCCCGGCATTGGCGCTGGTCGTGGGGGCGGTCGCCTGTACCGCGTTGGTGGCCGGGATCGTGACGTGGCACCGGGAATTGAGGAGGGCCGACCTTGGCACTCCATTCCCCGAACCGGCCGTCGCTGGCGATTCGGGCTAGCGGCCGCGCAGCGGCACGAGCTCCGTGAGGATGCCCGCGTTCCCCTGTGGCCGGAAAAACGCCACCGTGCGCCGTCCGTCCGCGGCCCTCGGCAGCGTGATCTCGGAGAGCCCCGCCGCCACCAGCCGATCCGCCTCCACATGCACATCGGTACAGGCGTAGCAGATGTGGTGCAGCCCCGGACCGCGCTTCTCGAGGAAGCGCGCGGTGCCGCTGGTCGCGCCCGGCGCGGGTACGAGCACCTCGACCTGCGTCTCGCCGTCACCCACATTGAAGAAGAAGTTGTATGTCTGCTCCGGCGCGAAGTACGACCCCTCCGGCCACTTCGAGCGCGGCTGGTCGATGACAAGGCCCAGTGCGTCGCCGAGGATCGCGTTTGCCTCTTCGATGGAGTACGCGACGACCCCAACGTGGTCGATCCGGCTCAACACATGGTGCCTCCTTCGGCTGGGCGCCACCTGACGCCGCGCCGGAGTCTAGCGTGTCACCGCTATGCCACGTCAGACCTATACCGATACCTCCCGCAGGACGGGACTGATGTCGAGCGGAGCACCGGTGAGCGAGGCGATCTCGGCGGCGGTGTATCCGGGGGCATGCTCCTCCAGCAGGAAACGTCCGCCCTGCACCGCGATCACGGCGATATCCGTGACGATGAGCGTCACCCCGCGCGGCGAAGTGACCGGTAACGTGCATCGGTCGAGCAGCCGCGGCTTTCCATCGCGTGTCGCGTGTTCCATGGCCAGCCAGATCTGCTTCGCCCGCGCGACCAAGTCCATCGCCCCGCCGATACCGCCCAGGTTGTCCCAGGGGGCATCGCTCAACCGCCAGTTCGCGAACGAACCGTCCGCTGCCGCCTCGTACGCCCCGAGCACGGTCACGTCGAGGCGCCCGCTGCGCACCAGGCCGAACGAGTCCGCGTGGTGGACGAACGAGGCCCCCGGCACGATGTCCACCTGTTGCCCGCCGGCGTTCACGATGTCCGGGTCGCCCATCCCTGGCTTCGCCAGCCGGCTGTATCCGATGACCCCGTTCTCCGACGTCAGCGTGATCCCGGCGTCGAAGTCCACGAAGTCCGAGGCCTGCGTCGGGATGCCAATGCCGAGGTTGGCGATCCAGCCCGGCTGCATCCGCTGCGCGATCACCGCCGCCATCTCGGCACGGGTGAGCCGTCGCTTCCCAGAACCGGTCGCCGGGGCTTCGTGTGACGGCGCTGCGGTCGGCGTGGTCGGAAGGGTGCCGCGCTCCACGCGGAGCACGCCGTGCGGCAGGATCGGGACGAGCCGCTCGACGTAGATCCCTGGGGTGTGGATCTCGTCCGGATCGAGTTCGCCCGCCTCCACGATCGGCTCCTCGACCTCGACAAGCACATGACGGGCGGCCATCGCCGCGATCGGGTTGTAGTTCCGCCCCGCGTGACGGAAGACGAGATTCCCCGCCGTATCCGCCTTCCAGGCACGGACCAGCGCATAGTCCGCGAAGATGCCCTCTTCGAGGACGTACGTCTCGCCTTCGAACTCGCGATGCTCCTTGCCACTGGCGAGGAGCGTCCCCACACCGGCGGGTGTGTAGAACGCAGGGATGCCCGCACCCCCGGCGCGGATGCGCTCCGCGAGCGTCCCCTGCGGCACGAGTTCCGCCGCCATCAGCCCATCCCGCACCATCTGCTCGCCGCGAGAGATCCGCGAGGGGTGCGTGGCCGCCGTAAAGGAGGCGATCACCTTCTTCACTCGACCGGCGTCCACCAGGTCGGAGACGCCTTTCACACGCGTGTCGTTCGTGACGGACTGGATGCTGTTCATCACCAGCGTGAGGCCGGTTGCGCCCTGTTCGTACAGCGCGGTCAGGAGGTTCCACGGCGTCCCCGCGCCGCCAAAGCCGGGGATGATCACCGTCGCGCCGTCCTGAACACCTTCGACCGCTTCAGCGAGCGTTGTGCAGGTCGTCGGTCGCGGCATCGAAATCACCTCCGCTGCGTCCAGGAGCCGCCGCACCATAGGCCGCGCGCGCAGCCCTCGCAATCAGACGAGCGAGGGCTCCCCCAGCGCCTGCGCACGCGAGCGCAACGTGGCGAGGGTGTCGCGATGGAGCGGGACACCAGCCGTCGAGCGATACTCGAACGCATCGGCCTCAGGGTCACCCGGAAGGATCACCGGCTTCGCGTGGTCAGACGGACGTGTCTCGGCGAAGTACCGGATCAATCGGTCCATGTCCGCTTTGAACGCGTCGATCGGACGCATCTGGCCGATATCGATCGCCATGAACCAGGACATGTTCGAGCCGTAGTCGAGGTCGGCGCTCGAACCTCCGCCGGCCAGGACGCCCGCGAGGATATCCACCATCACGGCCAGCCCATACCCCTTGTAGTTCACGCCCTCGCCGTCCGCGCTCTCACCGATC
Organism: Chloroflexota bacterium; assembly: GCA_016875635.1. Taxonomy (GTDB): domain Bacteria; phylum Chloroflexota; class Dehalococcoidia; order UBA2979; family UBA2979; genus SURF-43. The sequence goes on along the minus strand of VGPD01000039.1, from coordinate 16,171 downwards.
GGCGTGAGCGCCCACGACGTGTCGCGCGCCCCCGGCGGCGTCTCCAGCGGACGTCCCTCGGAATCCACCGCCCAGCCGCGCGGGATCGGCAGGCCGAGGGCATGCGCGAGCCGCACTTTGCCGGAGGCGACCGTGCTCGTCGCCATATCGAGGACGAACGGCCGCTCCTCGCCCGCCGGGGCCGCGAAGGCGATCGGGTTCGTGCCGAAGCGCGGGTCCGCGCCGCGGGCAGGCCGGACGCTGCGGTTCGCGTTCGTCACGGCCATGCCGATCATGTCCTGTGCCGCCGCCATCATCGGGTAGTACCCGACCATCCCGATGTGCCGCCCATCAACCACACCGACGTGACCGATGCCGGTCGCGCGGGCCTTCTCGATCGCCACACGCATCGCCATGTGAGCGCCCACGACGCCGAGCCCGCCCGCGTTCGAGACGACCGCCGACCCTGCGGTCTCTCGTACAAGGCGTGGCGTCACCGTCGGGTCGATCAACCCCGCCTCGATCTGTTCGAGGTAGCGCAGCCCCGTCACTACGCCGTGGGTGTCCACCCCGCGCAGGTCGGACGCGACGAGGATGTCCGACGCAATAGCCGCGTGCTCCTCGGTGACCTTCAGCGCGACGAAGAGGCGCACCATCTGCTCGCGCAACGCTGCACCGCCCACACGGACGAACTCGCCGGAAGCGATCTGCCCAGGCGTGGGCTCGCTGGCCATCGCTAGAACCCCCTCGCCTTGTTGATCAGGCCTTCCAGCGGCTCGCCCGTGCGGAAGGACACGAGGTTGCGGCAGAAGCGATCCATGTTCCGGCTGATGCGGAACTGGCTCGCGCCAGCCGTGTGCGGCGTCATCACCACGTTCGGCGTGCTCCACAGCGGATGCTCGGCCGGCAGCGGCTCCACCGGCGCGACATCTAGGCCGGCCCCGGCGATCTGTCCGCTCCGCACCGCCGCCACGAGCGCGTCCGCGTCCACCACCTCGCCCCGCGTCACGTTCACAAGGATGGCAGATGGTTTCATCAGGTCGAATGCCCGTGCGTTGAACAGATGCCGGGTGCTCGACGCCAGCGGCAGTCCGGAGGTGACCACGTCCGCCGAGCGGAACAACTCATCGAGCCGGTCGCTCCCCCAGACCTCCGGCACCTCCGCCGTCGGCGGGACCGGGTCGCAATCGACCGCAATGCAACGCATCCCGAACCCCGCGGCGCGCCGGGCGATCGCCCGTCCTGTGCCGCCGAAGCCGACGATGCCCATCGTGCATCCCTCGAGCTCGAACTCCTCCGCGCGGTAGGCCACGCGGTGCTCCCACGACCTCGGGCCATCCTGCACTGCGCGAGCAAGGCGACGCGTGAGCGAGAGCAACAGGGCGAAGGTGTGATCAGCGAGATGGCTCCCCACGAGTCCTTTGTCGCCGGAGAGCAGGATGTCGCTCGCCACCATCTCGGGGAACAGGTAGGCGTCTGCACCAGACGTAATCGCATGCACCCAGCGCAGCCTCCTGCCGCGCGCGAACATCGGAGGCGTGATGACGCCGAGGACGACCTCGACATCCTCCATCGCCTCGATCGCCTCGCCGGGAGTGTCCGCGATGCGGATTTGCGTGCCGGGGCCAGCCGCCTCGTGAATACGGGCAAGCAGCGCCTCGTCCACGGTAGGCATGGTGACGCCGGGGATGATGAGGATGTTCACGGGCGGGACGATAGCACGCCCGACCGCCCGGTCAGCCGAGGAGCGCCGCGGGATTCAGTTGCACCATCCGTCGCACCTCGTCCGTGGTGAAGCCGGCATCGAGGAACCTCTCGATCCACGAACCGAACCCGACCGGCGGCGCCGGGTTAGGCGCCTGCCCGAGGTCCGTTGAAAGCACGACGTGCTCCGGCCCAACCGCCCGGACATCCGCGGCGATCGCTTCGAACGCCGCGTCGCCACCCTCCCGGAATGAGTTGACCGAGCACTGCTCGATCAGCGCTCCACGCTCGGTCAGCGCGCGCTGCACCTCCAACGGGATCCGGAAGGACGTCGCGTGGGAGACGATCGAGCGGATGCCACGCCTGCGTGACTCCGTCACCAGTGCCAGCGTCTCCGCCGGGTCGAGGTGTCCGCTGCAGAGCGTCGCGTCATGTTCGGCCATCAGGTCTAGGAGCGTGTGGCAGACCGGCAGAAGCACGCCCTGGCTGTCCAGTACGCGTATCGCCTCCGCCTTGGCGTGCCAGCGGCCAAAGGTGTCGCGCGACCAGGCGGAATCGAACGTCGGCCACCAGACCACACGCGTCCCGATGCGGAGCGCGGCGTCGAGGGCGTCCGGGTTCAACCCACCCACCGCGTGGTCGAGCGCGATCGCCCCGTACACCTTGATCGCGTCGAACTCCTGGTCGAGCGCCCACGCGAGCGCCTGCGTCGGGTACTCGTGGCTCTTCAGGACCAGCGCGGCCAACCCGGCCTCGCAGGCAGCCTGCACGAGTTCGCGTGCGTCCATCCGCCGCTCCGCGTAGGGATCGGGCGCCGCATGCACATGGACGTCGATGGCGCCCCGCAGCAGCGAGCGGGAATCGTCGCGCAGTTCCTCCAGCATCTCCACACGGTACGCATTCCGCATCCGGGCCTCCTCGTCGCGACTCAACCATGCAGCCTGAGCACTCTACCGGGTGCAGATCGTCAGGTACGGGGGGCCCCGTCGCCCGGGCCGCTCTGCTATACGTACCGCAATAGACGTACCGAAACCACCATCCGGAGCAGGTGCGATCAACATGCTCAACCGACAGGCCGACCGCCGGCTTCAGATCATCAGTGCTGTCGCCTCCTGCGCTTCCGAGGAGGGAATGGCCGCTGTGACGTTGCGCAACATCGCGCGACGAATTGGCGCGACGACGGGGATGCTCACTCACTATTACGAGAATCGGACCGCGTTGCTGATCGACGCGTCTGCCGCCGCTGATCGCACCCTGCGCGCTCGGATCGCCGGACACGCGGGGACGCAAACCGGTTTCGGATGGCTCTGCGCCTTCTTCGACGAATCGCTCGAGCCGAGCGACCCGGACGCACTCCCCTGGGCGTTCTGGCTCGAGTACTGGGCCTCCGCGGAGCGGGACCCTGAACTCGGACGCCACAGCCGGTCCAGGTTCGAGGCGCTCCGCCGCGAGTTCGAACCTTGGATCCAGAAATGTGTCCACGACGGGACGTTCAGGCACGATCTCGATGTACCGGTGGCAGCGCAGGCGATCGTAGCCCTGATGCACGGACTGGGGATGGAACTCGCCCTCCGCCACGCTCCGCTGGATGCCGGTTCCCGCGCTGCGTTCCATGCGCTGCTCGATGGGTTCCGCGCGCGCTGACCGCGCTACCTCCTGCGGCTCCCCCAGCCAGCGCTGTACGCGGCGACCGCCGTCGTCAGCGGCACCGCTGCGACGATCCCGATGCTGCCAACGACCGTGCGCACGACCTCGGTAGCCAAGGCGTCGAACGAGATAAGGACGCCCGCCGGCTGCTGTTGGGCCGCCAGGATCAGGACCAGCGGCAGCGCCGTCCCCGCATAGGCGAGCAGCAGCGTGTTCGTCGTCGCCGCGATGTGGTCGCGGCCCACGTTCATCCCGCGACGGAACAGTTCCGCCGGCGACAGCGACGGGTCGGCCTCGCGCAACTCCGCCACTGCCGACGCCTGCGTTGTCGTTACATCGTCAAGGACGCCGACCGCACCGAGGATCACGCTCCCCAACAGCAGGCCACGCGGGTCAATCACGCCATTACCCACCAGCACCTGCAACGTGCTGGCGTCGTCGGTGGCGATGCCCGTGAGGTGCGCGAACGTGACCGACCAGGCGGCCAGCAATCCCGTCAGCGCGAGGCACGCAGCCGTCGCGCCCAGGGCGACCGCCGTCTTCCGCTCCACGCCGTGCCCGATGGTCAGCGTCGCCGCCATGATGACGAGGCCTCCCGCGATACAGACCAGCAGCGGATCCCATCCCGACATGATCGCCGGGACCACGAATCGCGCGATCACGAGCACGCTCGAAGCCAGGCCGACGAGTGACAGCGCACCACGCCACCCGCCGACCGCCACGACCAGCAGCGCGAACGCAAATGTGAGCGTCCAGACAGGGAACCGCCGCGATCGGTCCTTCAACTGGTAGACCACGCCCTGTTCACCCTCGACTTTGGCCAGCAGCACGGTATCGCCCGGCTCGAGGGCGAACGCGTCGCCACCGCCTTCCTGGAACGCTCGGTCGACCGGCACCCTCTGGCCCTCGGCCTCGACGATCACACGTTGCTGACGGATGACCCCGGAGGGGGTGGTCACGGTCTCACCAGGGATGACGTCGATGACACGCGCCTCAACAATGGTCTCGTGTACCACCGGGAGGGGGCGCCGCTCCCATGCGCCGAAGGCCGGCAACACCACGGTGAACGCGAGCAGCATCACGGCGACCGCCAGGTAGGCGATGACGGCGTGACGAGTCTGAGGGATCACCGGCGTGCTCATTTCCTGCCATCCGAAGCGTAGCCGGAGCATGCGTTGTGGGGTTGCCACCTATTTTGAGACTGTGTATCATCGATACACCATAGCAATCGAGGAGCCCGCCGATGTCCCGACCTGTCCGCATCCTCACCCTCCTGGCCACAGCCGCTGCACTTCTCGCGGCGGCTTGCAGCAGCAGCACCGAGGATGATGACGACGGACGGCTCCGGGTCGTCGCAACCATCGCACCAGCGGGCGCACTCGCCCAGGCCGTCGCCGGTGACGTGGTGCGCCTCGACGTCCTCGTTCGCGCCGGTGACGACCCTCACGAGTTCGAACTGAAAGCAGCAGATGCCCGATCCGTCGCCAGGGCTCAGGTGGTCCTGCGCAATGGCCTCGGCGTCGACGCGTTCCTCGACAAGGCACTCAAGGGGAGCAAAGCGAACGTCATTACCCTGACGGACGGCCTCAAGCTCCGCCTCGAAGACGGTGTGGCTTCTGCCGACCCCCACGTCTGGCACGATCCCCGCAACGACATCGCGATGGTCGACACCATCGTGAAGGCGCTCTCTGCTGCCGACCCCGAGCATGCCGCTACCTTCGAGGCCAACGGACGCGCCTACCAGGAACGTCTCCGCGCCGTCGACCGCGAGGTGCAGACCATCATCGACACGATCCCGGCAGCGAACCGAAAGATGGTCACCGACCACGAGGCCTTCGGGTATTTCGCTGACCGGTACGGCTTGACAGTCGTGGGATCGGTCATCCCCGGCGCTTCGACAAGCGTCGAGCCCTCCGCCGCCGAGATCGCGCGGCTCATGGAGACCATCCGCCGCGAGCGCGTGCGCGCCATCTTCACGGAGTCATCGATCGACCCGAAGATTGCGCGCCGCGTCGCGGAAGAGACCAACGTGAAGATCGTGGACGACCTCCATGGTGACTCACTCGGTGCGCCCGGTTCCGGAGCCGACACGATCGACGGGATGCTGCTGTCGAATGCGCGGAAGATCGCCGAGGCGCTGAGGTAGGCGCCTATCGGCCTCGACGACGCTCCCGGTCCGCGTACGAGCGGACAGCGCGCAAGAAATCGATGCGGCGGAACTCCGGCCAGAAGACGTCGCAGAAGTAGTACTCGCTGTAGGCGCTCTGCCACAGCAGGAACCCGGACAGTCGTAACTCGCCCGATGTGCGGATGATCAGGTCGGGGTCAGGGATGTCCGGCGCATACAGATAGCGGCTGATCTCGTCCGGCTCGATCCCGCTGGCGACGCCTTCGAGCGACTCCCCGTTGCGGATGCGGTCGGCGAGCATGCGTCGCACGGCGTCCGTGATCTCCTCACGCCCCCCGTATCCCACCGCCACCAGCAACTCGTACGGCCCATCGTTCGCCGTCGCCTCCTCCGCCCGAGCGATGGCCTCCTGCGTGCTTGGCGGCAGCAATTCCCGGCGCCCCACCATCCGAACGCGGCGACGCCGTGGCTGTCCGGAGGAGTCCTGGCTGAACGCGGCGACCTTTTCCTCGATCAGGCTGAAGATCGCCTTCAACTCGTCAGGTCCGCGCTTGAAGTTGTCCGTGGAGAGCGCCCAGAGCGTGACCGCGGGAATCTCGAGGTCATCGCACCAGCCGACGAGCTCCTCCACCTTGTCCGCTCCCCGCCGGTGACCGTCGGTGACCGCGGAGAGGCCGGCCTTGCGCGCGAACCGCCGGTTTCCGTCCAGGATCACCCCGACGTGCTGCGGGATTGGACCGCGCCGGATGGCGCGGTCGAGCTCTCGCTCATAAATGCGGTAGACGAGGTCAAAAATCGGCGCGGCAGGACGCCCGAGGAGCGCGCGCAGGGTTGCGGCGGATTCGCGGTCGCTCGGCATGCAGCTAGCATATCGCGCCGGAACCGCAGGGAGTCGCTCCTGCTATCGTAACGGGGCCGCTCCGTCCCACCGGAGGTCCCATGCGCACCCGTACGTTCCAGAACGGCCTCAGCGGCATGCTCGCTGTCGCTGTTGCACTCGGCCTCGCCGAACTCGTGGCGGGGCTCACCGGCGCCATCGCGCCCGTAATCGCCGTGGGTGATCTGCTGATCGACTACGCACCGGGGTGGGCCGCGCACCTGGTCATCGACACCCTCGGTACCCGCGACAAACCGGCCCTCATCCTCGCTGTCACGCTCAGCACGCTGGCTGCGGGCGTCGCTATGGGCGTCATCGAGCGTTCGCGGCCCCGTGCGGGGCAGGCCGGGTTCATAGCCCTCGCGGCAGTCGGTGCGATAGCAACCGTTATGGACACCCCGGTTTCGTCCGATCAGACCCCGGTCCTTGCCGCGCTCGGACCAATCATCGGGGCAGCAGCCGGCTGGCAGACGATGCGGTTGCTCCATCGCGCCGGGACGCTGGACGAGCCTCCCCCGACCGACGCTCAGCCAATGACTCAGCGGACGCCCGGGCGACGGGCGTTCATCGGCCTCGCGGCCGCCGCCGCCGGCGTCTCCGCCACCTCGCTCGTAGCCGGCCGTCGACTCGCGGGCGAGGCGGTTGATGTGGAGGCACAGCGGGAGTCGCTTACGTTCGAGACCGCAGCCCGGACCACTCCCACCGGAGCGCTTGACCTCGGCGGCCTGTCGCCACTGATCACGCCTAACGATGATTTCTACCGCATCGACACGACGCTGATCACACCGCGAGTGGACCTGAAGACCTGGCGCCTGCGGATCACCGGGATGGTGGAACGTCCGTTGACCATCTCCTTCGACGACCTGCTGGCGATGCCGTCAAACGAGGAGGTCATCACGCTTTCCTGCGTCTCCAACGAGGTCGGCGGAGATCTGGTGGGCAACGCACGGTGGCTCGGCGTCTCACTCGCGGAGCTCCTGAAGCAAGCCAGTGTGAAGTCCGGCGCCACCCAGATCGTCGGACGGTCAGTCGACGGCTTCACCGCAGGCTTCCCCACGGAGGTCGCCTTCGACGGACGTCCCGCTATGGTCGCCTACGGCATGAATGGCGAGGCACTCCCCGGGCCGCACGGGTTCCCGGCCCGGCTCGTGGTGCCCGGCCTCTACGGCTACGTGTCAGCCACGAAGTGGCTGGCCGAGATCGAACTCACAACCTGGGAGGCGTTCGACGCGTACTGGATCCCGCGCGGCTGGGCAAAACGCGCCCCGATCAAGACGCAATCCCGTATCGATGTCCCGCGCAAGGGACGCACCGTGAAGCCCGGCCGTGTCCCGATCGCCGGCGTCGCCTGGGCCGGTGACCGCGGTGTCGGCACCCTCGAAGTGCGCGTCCGCCACGACGGCGAGGCGGATGCTCCATGGCAGACCGCACGCCTGAGCGAGTCGCTCTCGACCAATGCCTGGCGACAGTGGATCGTCGAGTGGGAGGCCGAGCCCGGTGACTACATCATCGAGGTGCGTGCCACCGACGGTCGTGGCGATGTGCAGACGAGCAAGGCCCAGCGCCCCGACCCTGACGGCGCGACCGGCTGGCACCGTGTCAATATCCGAGTGCGCGCCTGACGGATACCCATCCGCGGTTCGTCGCAGGGCCGGACGCTGAAACGCGCCGCTACAATACGGCGCAGTTCATTCGCTCCCGATCGCGGACCGACGCAGACAGGCGAGTGTCGACGTGCTCATGAACTCCGCTCCCGAGGCAGGCACGCCGCTGCCTCCCGGACGGGCCGGTTCCAACCGGATCGTGCAGTATGTCCTGCATTACCGCTGGCGATACCTCGGCGGACTGGCCGCGCTGATCGTCGCGACCGTCGCCGCACTCCTGCCGCCCTTCGTCGTGCAGCGCGCGGTAGACGACCTACGCGACGGCATCGCGACGGCCTCCCTCGCCCGGTACGCGCTCGTCGTCGTGCTCTTCGCGATCGTCGAGGGCACGCTGCGGTACTACTCCCGCATGGTGGTGTCCGGCACCTCCAGGATCATCGAGTACCGCCTGCGCGACGACCTGGCGCGCCACCTGATGTCGCTGGACCACGACTATTACGTGCGCGCGCGCACCGGCGACCTGATGTCGCGCGCCACGAACGACCTCCAGGCCGTCCGAGATGTCCTCGGGCCGTCGATCGTGGACATGAGCCGCATCCTCGTCGTCGGTGTCGCCGGCATCATCTTCATGCTCTTCATCGATGTGCGCCTGACGTTGGTCGCACTAATCTACCTGCCAATCGTCATTGGCCTGATGAGCTTCTTCGAGACAAACGTCGAAACTCGCTTCCGCGAAGTCCAGGAACAGTTGTCGTTGCTCACGGACCGGGCACAGGAGAACGTGGCGGGCATCCGCGCCGTAAAAGCGTACGCGCAGGAGGACGCCGAGGTCGCCTCGTTCGCCTCCGCCAACGAAGTCATGCGCCGCCGCTCGATGCGCCTGGCCGCCTACCACTCCGGGCTCTTCCCGGTCATGGGCTTGCTGACGGGGGCCGGGACACTCCTCGTCCTCTGGGTCGGCGGGCACAATGTCGTAGAGGGGCGCATGTCGATGGGCGAGTTCGTCGCCTTCAACTTCATCCTCGCGGTCCTTGCCAACCAGCTCACCGCCGTCGGCTGGGTGGTCGCCATGGCGCAACTCGGGGCGGTCGCCATCCGCCGGGTGAACGAGGTGCTCCACACACAGCCCGCAGTCGTGGATGGCGCGGCGACCGCCCTCCCCTCCCCCATCCGCGGCGCCGTCGAGTTTGTGGACGTCAGTGTCGCGTTCGGAGGGCGCGAGGTGCTGCACAACATCAACCTGCGCATCCCTGCCGGGGCGACCGTCGCCCTCGTTGGCGGCACGGGCGCCGGCAAGACTACCCTCGCGAGCCTCCTCGTACGGCTTTCCGACCCATCACGCGGCGGCGTCCTCCTCGACGGCCTCGATGTGCGCGAATGGCCACTGGACGCGTTGCGCGACGCGATCGCCTTCGTCCCGCAGGAAGCCTTCCTCTTCTCTGACTCCATCCGCGAAAATATCTCCTACGGACGGCCAGAGGCGGACGACGCCGAGTATGAGACCGCGACGCGGGTCTCACGGCTCTCCAACGACCTCAAAGACCTTCAGGACGGCCTCGACACCAACATCGGAGAGCGCGGCGTCACGCTGTCGGGCGGGCAGAAGCAACGCGCCGCGCTCGCACGCGCGCTGCTCAAGCAGGCACCCGTCCTCGTGCTGGACGATGCGCTGTCGCACGTGGACACGCAGACCGAGGAGCAGATCCTTCACGGCCTCCATGACGTGATGCGCGGCCGCACGACCATCCTCATCGCCCACCGCACGTCCACCCTGCGGGGTGCTGACCTCATCGCCGTGATCGAGGGTGGCACGATCGTCGAGCGCGGGTCGCACGAAGAGTTGCTCGATGCGGGCGGCGTCTACGCCCGCATCTACCACGAGCAACTGGAGGCGGAGCGCCGCGCACAGGAGCAGAGGGCCGTTGACCTTCGCGGCGGGGGCGGCGCGTGAGCTTCTACGACGACGAGTCCGCGATCGGAAAGATCTACGACCGACGGATCGCCGCGCGGCTCGGCCGGTATGTCCGCCCGTACACAACGCCGCTGGTGATCGCCGCGCTGTTGATGATCGCGGTGGCCGTCCTCGAACTCGTACCTACCTTGATCGTCCGCCATGCCATCGACCAGCAGATCGGGAAGGGCCGCACCGACAGCCTTCCGCGGCTCGCGGCGTGGTACACGGTGGCCCTGCTGGCCTCATTCGTGATCCGGTACGGGCAGGCCTACCTGATGGCATGGGTAGGGCAGCGCGTGGTGGTGGACCTGCGGATGGAACTGTTCCGCCACCTCCAGCGGATGTCGATCGCATTCTTCGACCGCAACCCCGTCGGTCGCCTCGTCGTGCGGCTGACCGGCGACGTCCAGCAGATCGAAGCGGTGATCTCGCAGGGCCTCGTGCAGATCCTGACGAACCTCCTGATGGTGAGCGCGATCATCATCGTGCTGTTCGTCCTCGACTGGCGGCTCGCCACGATCATGACGTGCTTCGTCGTACCGCTGATCTGGCTCGTGAAGATCTTCGCCGCAGCGCAGCGAGACGCGTTCCGCGACCAGCGCATCTGGATCGCGAGGATCAACGCCTACCTGAACGAGATGATCAGCGGCGTCACCGTCGTCCAGCTCTTCAACCGCCAGGCCCGCAACCAGGTCCATTTCGACAGCCGCAATCGTGGCTCACTCGAGGCGAACCTCCGCGTGCTGTTCTGGTACGCGGTGTTCGAGCCGACGGTCGTGCTGTTCGGTGCGTTCACCACCGGAGCCATCCTCTGGTACGGCGGCGTCCGGGTGGCGGGCGACGCGCTGACGCTCGGGACCCTGGTCGCCTTCATCGCTTACATGCAGCGGTTCTTCTGGCCGATCCGCGAACTCGCGGAGCGGTACACGATGCTCCAGGGCGCGATGGCGTCCGCCGAGCGCATCTTCGGCATCCTCGACCAGCCCCAGGAGGTCGTTGACGCACCGGACGCGCGGCCACTGCCCGAAATCCACGGCGCGATCCGCTTCGACCACGTCTGGTTCGCGTACCAGGGCGAGAACTGGGTGTCGCGGGGCCTCGACTTCTCCATCGCCCCCGGCGAGAAGGTCGCAATCGTCGGTGCAACCGGCGCCGGCAAGTCGACGATGATGTCGCTGCTGTCGCGCTTCTACGACGTTCAACAGGGCGACATCCTGGTGGACGGTGTCTCCGTGCGCGCGTTGCCGCAGCGCTGGCTGCGCCGCCACGTCGGCCTCATGCTGCAGGATCCGTGGATCTACACCGACACGGTCATCGAGAACATCCGCCTCCGCGATACGTCGATCTCCCTCGACCAGGTGCGTGCGGCCGCTCGGTCTGTCGGCGCCGACCGGTTCATCGAGGCACTGCCGGCGCAGTACGCCACGCTCCTCGCCGAGCGCGGCGCGAATCTCTCAACCGGGCAGAAGCAGCTGATCGCCCTCGCCCGCCTCGCTGCCTTCAATCCGGAGATCGTCCTCGTGATGGACGAGGCTACGGCCAGCATCGACCCGGAGACAGAGGCGACGATCCAGCGCGGGCTCGCCGGGGTCATGGTGGGGCGCACTGCCGTGATCATCGCCCACCGCTTGAACACCATCCGCGCGGTGGATCGCATCCTCGTGCTGCACCATGGGGAACTTGCCGAGGAGGGCACTCACGAAGAACTGCTGTCACGAGGGGGCGTGTACGCCCGCCTGCACGAGCTGCAGTTCAAGGACCAGGGCTCTCGCATCTGACCCCGCAGCAGCCCGATTGAAACTCAGGACATCGGGAAACCCCGAGCGTCACTACGGAGGGGGCTACCGGCGCGGCGCCGGCCCCACCGTCGCCCCGGGCACCCAGCGGGCGAGCCCCGGGATCCGGATGTCCTCGTCGGGCGTGCCGTTCTCGATCGCTTCGAGCACGACCTCGCCCATCCGTCGCCCCAGCTCATAGGAGTCAATATCGATCACCGCAGGACGCTCTGACCGCACGGTGGCGCCGAAGCGAGAATCGGCGAAACTCACGACCGAGACATGCTCCGGGACGCGCTTCCCCAGCGCCCGGATGGACTCGATGACCTCGCGGACATCCGCATTCGGCGCGAGGAACACCGTCGGGGGATCCTCGGAAGTCAACTCGGACGTGACAATCTCACGGACAGAGAGTCCCGCGTCGCGGGAAGAACGGCGGCGGAGCCACATCCCTACCGCCTCGGTCGCCAGGTCAAGGTTGCGACGCCGGGAGGCTGGCGGCGTCCAGAGGATGCCGTGGGCAATCACTGTCATCCCTCGATGGCCCAGGGCCGCGAGCGCATTGACCGCCTGCGTGGTGCCGGCCGACGTGTCCGCGGAGACCACCGGTAGCCCCGGCTCACCTCGCTGTGATCGGAACGTAATCACCGGGACGCCCGCACGTACGAATGGCGCGAGGTGTGCCGACAGGTCACCGAGCGGCCAGGCCAGCACGATCCCGTCCACACGCTGCCCGTAGAGGTGCTGGAACAACGAGGCGTACTGCGACCGGTCGCCGCGCGCGCTCGTCACAGCCAGCGAGTACCGCCCCGCGTGCGCCGCCGCGCCCAGGCCGTCAATCAGATCCAGGGAGACCGGGCTGGTCAGCTCGTGGAAGAACACACCGATGGTCATCGTGCGCGCCATCCGAAGGCCGCGCGCGGCCTCGTTCGGACGGTAGCCCAGCGTCTCCACTGCCGTCCGGACGCGAGCCTCAAGGTCACCGCGCACGCGACGCGCGCCGGTCAACGCACGCGACGCGGTGCTGACGGAGACGCCTGCTTCGTTCGCGACATCCATGAGTGTGACGGGACGCGGACGTTCGGCTGACACGTAAAGACGATACCGCAGCCCCGCCTCACGATCACGCGTGACACACTCAAAATTCCATACTGCCGGTATGGGGATCTCATACTGCCCGTATGGCGCCCGAATCACGCAACGCCTCGATCTCCGTCCACGTGAATCCAGCGGCCAGCAATACAGATTCCGTGTGCTGGCCAAGCTCCGGCCCGCCGCCCTGCACCCTGGAGGGTGTCGCGCTCATGCGCACCGCCGGCCCCGGCACCCGCATCCGACCGAGATTCGGTGTCTCGATCTCCTGGAGGTAACCATTCGACCAGAACTGGGGGTGCTCGGCGAGCCCCGCGTAGTCCAGCACAGGCGCGTTCGGGACATCCGCCGCCGTCATTCGCTCCAGCCAGTGTGCCGCCGGACGGGTGCGGAACTGCGCCTCGAAGACGGCCACCAGCGCCGCCTTGTTCGCATCACGGTCGAACGGGCCCCGGAACCGCGGATCCTCCCGTAATTCCGGCCACTCGAGGGCGTCGCACAACCGTTCCCAGAACGCCTGGGTGTTCGCTGCGATCGCGACGTACCGGCCGTCCGCACACTCATAGTGCGTGTATGTGGCCGCCCGTCGCTCCTCGAAGCCCCGCTGCTCGCCAGTGCGGAGGAAGCGGGTGATCGGCATCGCCTGGACCGCGGTCATCGCCCCGATCAGGGAGACATCCACATGCTGCCCAAACCCATCACGTTCCCGCACCATGAGTGCGCAGGCAATGCCGTATGCGAGCAGCATCGCGCCGATCTGGTCCGCAAACCCGCCAATGAGGGCGTGCGGTGGCCGGCCGGGACCGCCGCCCTGCTCCACCATCACACCGGAGAGCGCCTGCCCTACATGGTCATACCCCGGGCGCTCCGCCCACGGCCCAAGCCGTCCCCACGAGGACCCCGAGGCAAGGATGATGTCCGGCCGCAACGCCCTTAGGGCGTCGTACCCCAGCCCCCAGCGCTCCATCGTGCCCGGTCGGAAGTTCTCCACGACGACGTCGAAATGCGGCACCAGCCGCCGGACGGCGGCGCGCGCGTCCTCCATCCGGAGGTCGAAGGTCACCGACTGCTTCCCCCGGTCATGCGCTTCGAAGTACGCCGAGAAGCCGTCCGGACCGCGTCCCATCGCACGGCCCGGCTCCCCGCCGGGCTCCTCGATCTTCACCACCTCCGCGCCCATGTCGGAGAGCAGCACCGTCGCGTACGGCCCCTGCTGGTAGCGCGTGAAGTCGAGGACACGAATGCCTGCCAGCGCGCCGCGGTCCCCGGGCCGATCGTCCGTCATCGCCTGCTCCTCAGCCGCTTATGCGGGCGCGAGTGTACCGTCCGATACAATCCGGCCTCATGGAGAGCCTCCGGAACCGTGTCGCCATCGCCGGCATCGGCGAGACCGAGTACTCGCGCGCCTCTGGGCGCAGCGAGACACGCCTGGCGCTCGAGGCGATCCTCCACGCCCTGGACGACGCCGGGCTGCGCCGCGAGGACGTGGACGGCCTGATGCGCTGGTCCGTCGACACGAGCAGCGAGGCGGAGATCGCTTCAAATCTCGGAGTCCGTGACCTCGCCTGGTTCGGCGAGGTGAACCAGGCGGGGAACGTGGGCGCGGCGCTCGTCGCGCACGCCGCCGCCGCCATCGCCACCGGGCTCGCGCACTGCATCGTGATCTACCGGGGCGTCAACGGCCGCTCCGGACGGCGGTACGGCCGCGGCGAGGTGACCGGCCGTCGAGGCCAGGGTGCGGCCGCGTTTACCGAACCGTTCGGACTCCTCACCCCGCAGCACCAGCTGGCAATGGTTGCGCGCAGTCGCATGCACGAGTTCGGCACCACGAGCCGCCAGTTCGGCTGGGTCGCAGTGAGCGAACGCGAGCACGCCAACCGGAACCCCCGCGCGATGTTCTACGACACGCCCCTGACCATCGACGACCACCAGAGTTCCCGCTTCGTGGTCGACCCGTTCCACCTGTACGACTGCTGCCTGGAGACGGACGGGGGCGGCGCACTCGTCCTGGTGAGCGCAGAACGCGCCCGAGGGCTGCGGAAGCCGCCCGCACTCATCCGCGCAGCCGCACAGGCCGGCCACGGCGAACGCGGGTTCGTGGACACCGCCGCGGTCAGCCTCGCACCCCGACTCTGGGCGCAAGCGGAGGTAGCGCCGGACGAGATCGACGTGGCGCAGATTTATGACCATTTCGCGCCGTACGTGATCTTCGCGCTGGAGGACTACGGCTTCGTCGCGCGCGGCGAGGGCGGCCCATTCGTCGAGGCCGGCGGCATCCGCTGGGACGGCGGCGTACTCCCGGTGAACACCTCCGGCGGCCACCTGAGCGAGGCCTACCTCCAGGGGATGAACCAGCTGATCGAGTCGGTCCGGCAGGTGCGCGGCGAGTCCACCTCGCAGGTCGAGGACGTCCAACTCTCGTTCTGCGACACCGGCATCGGGACCGGAGCCGTCATCCTGGAGCGCGACCGATGAGCGCCCGTCCCGGCTTCCCCCTCCCCGTCCCGTCCGAGGACTCCGCCCCGTTCTGGGAGTACCTGCGGCAGGGCGAACTCCGGGTGCAACGCTGCCTCGTGTGCACCGCCTTCGCCCACCCGCCCCGCCTGATGTGCCCCAACTGCGGCTCGTTCGACCGCGAATGGGTCCCCGTGAGCGGGCGCGGGACGGTCTACTCGTACGTGGTGACGCGACAAGCGATCCACCCCTCGTTTGAGGGACATACGCCATACGCGACCGTGGTCGTGGAACTCGCGGAGGGTCCGCTGCTCACGAGCAACCTCGTGGACGTGCCCGTCGATGAGGTGAGGGTTGGGCTCCCGGTCATGGTTGCGCTCGTCACTGCCGGCGACGAAGTGACACTCCCGCTCTTCCGTCGGATGTAGGTCGAGCGCTGCGATCGGTTACCGAGGCGACGCCACGGACAGGCGACCCTCAACCCCGTGCTTCGCGATCAGGCTGGCGACGAAGCCAGAGGCCTTCGCCGCCTCGACGAACGTCCGGAGGAACTCCGCTGCGGCGACATTCGCCTTCTGAGTGCCAACCGCCTGCTGGACAACCGAGAAGTGGCCGTCCAGCACGCGTGCACCGGGCAGGCGCTTCACCTCATCCAGGAGACCGGGACGGAGGGCTGCCATGACCTCGACGTCGTCTGCCACGAAGCGGTCGAAGACGAGGTCCGCGCTCTCCACGCGGACGAGGCTCGCGCGCTTGATGTTCCGTTCGAGCCAGAGGCCATAGGCGCTGCGGGGCGAGACGGCGATGCGGACGCCGGAGCGGTCGACCTCGTCGATGGTCTGGATCGATGAGCCCGCGCGGACGAGGTAGGTGGCTTCGATCTCGGCGTAGGGCGCGGTGAACTCGATCTTCTCGGCGCGCTGAGGCTCCGCACCGATGAAGCCGATGTCCCAGACG
>VGPD01000038.1 GCA_016875635.1 Chloroflexota bacterium | reverse complement strand
CGCAGCTAACTACCGCTCCCGGTAGGACGAGTGTCACTGGAGCGGCCGAATTTCGCCTTCTTCGGACGCTGGACCAGACGCAACCCATCGAGTTCGTCTTCAGTGACCTCGTTCACCGCCTGCTCCGCAGAACGCCCCGCCCGCAGGCGACGCGCGACCGCGACACCAGCGGCGATGATCACAGCGGAGGAAAACGCCGCGCCACTGGCGATGAACATGTGCTTCCGCCTCATCTCCGGGAAGCGTTCCAGCACCTGATGCGCCAGTGAGATGGCGTCGTGGGCGAGCTCGTCGAGCTTCTCCCCGCCACTCGCCTCGTTTGAATCGTCGGGTAGCCATGCAGCCATCGCACCACCCCTCTCACTTGGATTGTCCGACGCCGGCGTTACGCCGATGTTTCTGTGTCGATCTGCCTCAGAAGGCACGCCGTGTGCAGCGCGGCGTACATCGCCTCTGCCCCCTTGTTGCCAACAGCGCCACCGGCACGGGCTTCCGCCTGGGCGAGGTTGTTCGTCGCAATGACGCCGTTGCCCACCGGCACACCCGTCTCGCGCCCGATCTCCATCAGCGCCCGCGTCGTCTCCCCTGCCACGAGTTCAAAATGCGGCGTCTCCCCACGGATGACGGCGCCGATGGCGCAGACCGCGTCCACCTCACCGTCCTCCGCGAGGCGCTGCGCCACGATCGGGATCTCGAACGCGCCCGGCACCCAGTAGACCGCAATGTCGTCCTCGCGCACGCCGTATTCCGCGGCGAGCGCCAGCGCGCCATCCGCGAGGCGTCGCGTGATCTGGTCGTTGAACATCGCGACGACCACCGCGACCCGCAGGCCAGCGGCGTCGAACCGGTCTCCGCCGTAGGTGACCGGCACGGCTAAGAATCCTCCCCGGGCATGTCCTGCGCCAGGATGTGCCCCATCTTGTCCCGCTTGGTCGCCAGGTACCGCACGTTGTGCGCGTTCGCCGTCACCTCCAGCTGCACACGCTCGACCACGTCGAGGCCGTAGCCGTCGAGGCCGGCGCCGCGCAGCGCGCCGAACGTCGCGAGTTCCTTGATCTTCACGGGGTTGTTGGTCATCAGCCGCATCTGCCGCACACCAAGGTCGACAAGGATCTGCGCCCCGATGCCATACTCCCGGTTCTCAGCCGGGAGGCCGAGCGCGATGTTCGCCTCGACGGTGTCCAGCCCCTGCTCCTCCTGGAGCCGGTAGGCGCGGATCTTGTTGTGCAGCCCGATGCCGCGGCCCTCCTGATCCATATAGAGGATCACACCACGTCCCGCCTCAGCTACCTTCTTCAGGGCGGCGTCCAACTGTTCGCCGCAGTCGCAGCGCAGGGAGCCGAACACGTCGCCGGTCACGCACTTGTCGTGCACACGTACGAGCGCCGGCTCGCCCGTCGCCACGTCACCCATGACGAGCGCGACATGCTCCTTCGCGTCGATCAGCGTCCGGTAGGCGACCACGCGGAACGTACCGTGGTGCGTGGGCAGGCTCGCCTCGTCCACGCGCTCCACCAGCCGCTCGTGCGACATCCGGTAGGCGATGAGGTCCGCGACCGTGAGGATCTTCATGTGATGCTTGCGGGCGAACTTCACCAGGTCCGGCATCCGGGCCATGGTGCCATCTTCCTTGATGATCTCGCACACCACCCCCGCGGGCTCCAGGCCGGCCATCCGGCAGAGGTCCACCGCGGCCTCCGTCTGCCCCGCCCGCTGGAGCACCCCGCCCGGCTTCGCGCGAAGCGGAAAGACGTGCCCGGGACGGGTAAAGTCAGCCGCGCCCGCCGACGGGTCGGCCAGTTGCATGATCGTCCGCGCCCGGTCGGCGGCGGAGATGCCGGTCGTCACGCCTTCGCGCGCCTCCACGCTCACGGTGAACGCAGTGCCCAGCGGGGCCGTGTTGTGGTCCGCCATCGGGTTCAGGCGCAGCGCATCTGCGCGCTCCTCGGTCACCGGCACGCAGATCAGGCCGCGCGCGTGGGTCGCCATGAAGTTCACCCACTCTGGCGTGCAGAACTGCGCCGCGATGACGATGTCGCCCTCGTTCTCGCGGTCCTCGTCGTCCGTCACAATGATCGGGCGCCCGGCGCGCAACTCGTCCAGCGCCTCCTCGATCGAGGCCATCTCCGCAGGACGCCGCGCGGCACGACGAGGTGGTTTCGCCACGCTGGTCGCCGGTGTGGCCACGGCCTTCCTCGGTGCGCCCACGATCCGTGCCGCCTTCGTCGCCATCTTCCTCGACCTTCTCCGCGTGGTGTCGACGCCCTCAGCGGGTCGTCGCGCGCGACTCCAGGATCTGTTCCACGTACCGGGCGATGATGTCCGTCTCCAGATTGACCGCGTCGCCGGGCTTGCGGCGCAGCAGGTTCGTGTGCTCCTGCGTGTACTGCACGAGCGAGACGGAGAACGATGTGTCGTCCCGTCCCATCACCGTGAGAGACGCACCGTCGAGGCAGACCGGCCCCTTCATCACGATGTACTTCAGGTACTCCGGATCGACGGTATACCGCGCGATGATCGCCTCACCCTCCGGCGTGAACGAATGCAACTCGCACGTGGTCTCCACGACACCCCGGACGAGGTGCCCGGACAGGCGCGTCGCGCTCGTCACGGACCGCTCGAGGTTGACCGCGTCACCGGGGACGAGCGCTTTGAGGTTTGAACGGCGGTAGGTCTCGTTCATGACGTCGAAGGTCATGCTCGCAGCGTCCAGCGCCCGCACCGTGAGGTCGACGCCGTTCACCGCGATCGAGTCGCCCAGACCGGAGCCATCGAGGATCGTGGAGCAGCCGATGACGAGCACGCCGCCATCGTGACGCCGTACGGAGCCGACCTCTTCGATGATCCCGGTGAACATCTCTACTCCCAGTCCTGCCGGCCGGCAGCGGCGTCCGGCCAGACCGGCACGCCCTCCACCAGGACGTCCTCGCCGAGCCGCGTGACCGCGAGGTCGCGAAGACGAGGTGCCTCCCGCATGACCTGCGCACCGCGCCCGCTCACGGCGGACGGCGCGGAGGCGGCACCGACGATGACCGGCGCGATCACAGCATACAGGCGGTCCACGAGACGGCGGTCGAAGAGCGCCCCGAGCAGCACGCCGCCGCCCTCCACCATCACATTCAGCATGCCGCGCTGCCCGAGGACGACGAGCAGCGCCTCCAGGTCGACATGAGGCACGCCGTCAGCGCCCGTCTCGGCTGGCGCCACGAGCACCTCGCCCCCCCGCTCCTCGATCGCCTTGCGCCATGCTCGCGGCGCGCCCGCGACCGTCGCGACGAGGACGGGGCCTCCTGACTCGGAAAAGAGCCGCGCGGACGGCTGCGTGCGCGCCCGCGAATCCACGACGATGCGCACGGGCTGGTGCGCTCCCTCGGTCGTGCCTTCGGGACGCGCCGTCAGGGCAGGGTCGTCCGCGACCAACGTCCCCGAACCGACGACGACCGCGTCAACCTGCGTCCGGATCCGATGCACCCACTCGCGCGCCTCCGGCCCGGACACCCAGCGTGCGTCCCCTGAAGCCGCGGCGATCCGTCCGTCCAGGCTCATCGCCACCTTCACGATCACCGCGGGCCGTCCACTGCGCCGGTGCTTGAGGTAGCCCTCGAGTATCCGCACGGACTCTTCGGCGCCGTCACCGGCTTCCACGTGGAGGCCTGCCGCACGGAGGCGCGCGTCCCCGGCCCCGGCGACCTGCAAGTCGGGGTCGACGATCGAGTAGCGCACCTCCGCGACCCCGGCCTCGATGATGGCCTCCGTGCAGGGGCCCGTGCGCCCCAAATGTACGCACGGCTCCAGCGTGCAGTACAACGTCGCGCCGCGCGCTGCGGCGCCGGCGTCTCGCAGCGCCATCACCTCGGCGTGCGCGCCACCAGGCGGCTGCGTCCGTCCACGACCGACGACGCGTCCATCGCGCACCACAACCGCACCGACCGAGGGGTTGGGCGAGGTCGTACCGAGCGCGCCCCGCGCTTCATCGAGCGCGAGCCGCATGAACTCGGAGGGCATCGCGAGATCCCGGCTACCGCGACTGCGGCGGCTGGTAATCGCGATAGATGCGGGACGCGGTGGGGAGTGTCTGTCCCTGATAGCGCGATCTCAGATCAGGGTGGCCATACGGACGCTCGGCTGCCGTCGTCAGGTTTTGGAACGACAACTGCCCGATCTTCATCCCGTAATAGATCCGGATCGGCAACGTCGAGACGTTGGATAACTCCATCGTCAGGTTGCCTTTCCACCCCGGGTCGACGAACCCGGCAGTCGCATGCACGAGCAGCCCCAGCCGCCCGAGCGACGACTTGCCTTCGACGCGCGCCACCAGGTCATCCGCCAGTTCGACGCGCTCCACGGTGGAGCCGAGGACGAACTCGCCGGAGTGCAGGACAAACGGTTCGTCGTCCGCAATCGACTCCGCTTCCGTGAGTTCCGGGATCTCCTCGCGGATGTCGATGTATGCCTGCCGGTGGTTGCGGAAGACACGGAAATGCCGGTCCAGGCGGATGTCGAGAGAGGCGGGCTGGACGGCGTTCTCGCCGAGCGGGTCGACGATCAGACGGCCGGACGCCAGCGCCTCGCGGATGGATCGATCGCTCAGGACCACCGAGGACACCTCACCACGGGGAGTGGCTGGAAGAGGGTCGAGCGTACCATCCGGGGCCGGTGTGCGCCCCGCGGGTGCCGTCGCCGCCGGCTACAGACGGCAGATGATCGCGACCTGTAGCACCACACCCGCCGGCCCGCCGAGCCAGTACGCGACCATCAGCACGCCAAGGTTCCCGCCCAGTAAGGTGCCGCCAAGCAGCGTCAGCCGGCGCGTGGCGGCGCCCACGTCAGGCCGCCCGACGCTCGTGGTACACGAGCGAATCGTCCGCATACCGTTGCTCCCAGACCACGACCACCCGGACGAACGCGGCCGTGCAGCGCGGGTCGAAGTGCGTGCCGCTGTCGCGCTCGATCAGCGCCAGCGCGTCCTCGGCGGTCATGGCGGGGCGGTACGCGCGGTTCGAGCGAAGCGCGTCATACAAGTCCGCCACCGCCGCGATACGCGCCTCCAGCGGAATCGATTCGCCCGCCAGGCCATCCGGATACCGGGTGCCGTCCCAACGCTCGTGGTGGTGGCGGATCACCGCGCACTCCACGCGGCCGGAGAATGACGTCGACACCATCTTGTCGCCCCGCGCCGGGTGCTCCCGGATCACGGCAGTCTCTTCTAGTGTGAGCAGCCCCGGCTTGTGCAGGACCGCATCCGGGATCCCGATCTTCCCGACGTCGTGCAGCAACGCCCCCGCCGCCAGCGCCAGCAGCCGCGCGGGCGACAGCCGCATCTCCTGCCCGATCAGGATCGCCAACGCCGCGACCCGTTCGCCATGCCCGAGCGTGTAGCCGTCGCGCGCCTCCAGGGCCGCAGCCAACGACACGACCGACTCCGTATGCCCTAGGCGGAGTTGTTCCACCACGTCAGTGACGCTGAGGTCATCGATCGCCTGGCGCGCGCGGCCCCGCGAGAACTCCCAGAACAGACCCCACCCGATTGCGCTGTACCCGAACAGCAACTGGAAGTGGTACAGCCAGAACATCCCCGTCCAGGTCTTGCCGAAGTGCATCGAGTACGTGGCCTGTACCAGCATCACTGCGCCGATCGCCATCGCGCCGAACATCGGCAGCCCTGATCGCACGTATCCGACGATGTAGCGGACAACCGCAAACCCGGCGAAGAGTGTGACCCCGATCAGTGTCCCGATGCCAAACACCCGTGCCGTCACCAGCAACTTCGGCAGGATCTCGGGTGCACGGAGTCCGACCGCAGCGTACCCGGCGATCACGGCGCCCGCGGTCAGGATCACCGCATGCCGCCACGCCACTAGCCGCCGCGACACCGGTTCCGGCCATTCGACGGCGCTGGCCGCCAAGCAGAAGGCGGCACTCGATACGGCGAGGCGACCGGAGAAGCCGACAAGGTACGAGTAGTCACGACCCACGAGGAAGCCGGGCGTCACCAGCCCGTGCATGAAGAAGAACCCCGCCATCGACAGAAACCCGAGCGCGCCCCAGAGCGTCCGCGCGTTCGCCCGTTGCCACGCGGTCACCGCCGCCACGACACCGACCACGAGCGCAAGGAACGACAACGAGGAAACGATCCAGACGTGTCCGACTGGCGACTTCCAGGAGAGACCCTGATCCAGCGACGTCTGCCAGCGCAGGACGGCGAAGAATGCCGTGGAAGCAGCAAGCCCCCCGACCCACGCCGCTACCTGTGGCAATGCTCGACGCATCGACCGCCACCGCTTCCCCACACCGAGGCGCCAGGATGAGCGAACCTCAACGTGTGGACTATCGACTTCCCGGACTGCGGCTGAAGGGGCATACATAACGAATGAGGGCCGCCCCGTTGGGGCGGCCCTCATTCTGCTTGGCCGGCATCAGAAGGGCGGGATACAGCGCCGGCCTGGCCATTCGGAGCGGGCCCCGTGCCCGCGTGGATCACCGCTTGATTTCGAAGACCACCGATACACTCACTGACAACTGCTCTTCGCCGGGAGAGATCGGGGTCGCGCCACCGCGCCCGGCCGAAGCAGGTGCGGCCTGCATCTTGTCGAGCCGCGTCAGCACGCCACCCGATTCGACAATGCTCCGTGGCGGGCCCAGCTGTACACCTGCCGCCTTCGCGAGGATCTCAGCGCGCGCCTTCGCGTTCTGCACCGCTTCCTCGCGCGCCTTTGCCAGGTACCGGTCAGGCTTCTCGATGGTGAACTGCAGCCCATTCACGCGAATGCTGTTCCCCCCGGCGCCGATCGCGGTGTCCAGGACCTCCGAGACCGAATCCAGGTTTCGCACCTTCAACTGCACCTGGTTGCTCACGGTGTAGCCGACGATCTCCGGCGTGCTCGGCTTGACTGCCCCGTTCGGGGTTACCGCGGCAACGCCGTACTGCGGGTAGATATTGAAGAACTGTGTCTGGATGTCAGCATCCGCGACACCCTTCGCTTTCACGGCCTTGGTCAGGTTCTCCATCGTCGCCGCAGCCTTCGCCCGGGCGTCCGCGACCGTGGTGGCGGTGACCTCGATCCCGAGGTTCACGAGCGCGATGTCAGGCTTCACGCTGGCCGTGCCGGTGCCGCTCACCGCGATCCCGCTGGTGTCCGCGGGACCGGGCGCGGCGACATTCACCTCAGGCGTACAGGCGACCAGGACGAGGGCGACTCCACCAAAGGCGATTGCCACGAGGCGACGTGCGGGACGTGTCAGGCTGAACATGGAGTCTCCCGTCGGTCACGCATCGTCGTGAGGCGTCCCCCCGACTCGCTGAATCGTCGCCAGGAGCACGAGCAGCAACGCCAGTACGCCCAGGGCGGGCGCGACATCCGTCTCGCCTGCGCTATCAGACGCTACGGCGGACGCTGTGGTTCCCGGCGCGGAAGCCGGCGCCGGTGTGGTCGCCCGATCGACGCCCGATGCGACCTTCGGTGCGGGCGCAGCGGTCGGTTCGGGGGTGCCCGCCGCCGCGGGAGCCGCAACCGTAGGCGCTGGCTTGGGGGCAGCGGTGAACCGGGTCGCCTCCACCGTGGCCCCCGGCGTCGGCTCCGAAACAGCCGCCATGGTGACGGCAGGCGTTGCCGTCGGAGAAGGCGCCAGCAGCGTGCGCGGGGCGATCGCCGGGGTGGCACTCGCGCTGGCAGGCGTTGGAACAGCCGGTGGTGCGGATGCCGGCGCAGGGGCGGCGGCGGGGACGATGGTCGGAGCCGACGCACCATCCGTCCCGGCGGACGCCACTGCAGGCGTGGGCGCCACGCTCAACGTCTGTGTCGCGGTCTCCCGCGCCCTGGCGACTGGCTGAGTTTCCACTGGTGCAGGGACCACGGCCGCGCTCTCCTGTGCGACCACAGGGGCAGTGCTCATCACCGGCTCTGTCGCATGCGGGGCACGGACGAGGGCAAACGCGAACGTCAGCGCCGCCAGGCCGGCCGCACCGCGCGTCGCCCACTCCAACCGCCGGAACAGGGCGAAGGGGCGCTGACGTACCGGAGCGGCGGCCAGCGCGAACGAGCGCGGGGCGCGGGGCGTCTCCAGATTCGCGAGGGCCGCACGCACCAGGCGCAGATCGTCCAGTGCCTCCCGAGCCGCGATGTCAGCGGCCAGCTCTCGCTCCATAGCGGCACGCTCACGGTCCGTCGTCCAACTGTCGAGGTAGGCGGAGAGCCGTTCCAGACGGGCGTCGTCGGCCCCCCCGGCGCGTGTGGGGCGTCGGATCCGGCCCCCATCGCCCGGGCCACCGGCTCCGCTCATCCGAGGGTCATGCTGATCCATCGTTACCGCCTATCCACCAGACGCCCGGCGGCGGCGGAAAGTTCCGGAGACTCCCGGATCACATCGCGCAGACGGCCTCGGGCCCGACTCAGCCGCGACTTCACCGTCCCGACCGGGACTCCGGTGACCGCCGCGACTTCCGAGTAGTCCAGACCCTGGATGTCAGCCAGCACCACGATCTCTCGCCATTCGTCCGGCAACCTACGCAGCGCCGCCTCCAGCGCCCGGCGCAGCTCCGCCTGCTCCACCAGGTCATGGGCCGACGGACCGGCGTCGGCGGGGTCGAGGTCCGCCCGGTCGGGGTCGTCACGCGCCTCGTCCAGGCTGCTGGACGGACGGCGTCCTCGCCGGCGCAACTCATCGCGTGCACGATTCGCCGCGATGGTGAACAGCCATGACCGGAAGGAGCCGCCACGGTACGTCTCGAAGCGCTGCCACGCGCGGATGAAGGCGTCCTGCGTCACGTCCTCCGCGCTGGCCGGGTCGCCGAGCATCCGCAGCGTCAGGCCATAGACCGCGTCCTGGAAGCGAAGCACCAGCGCATTGAATGCGGGGAGGTCGCCACCCTGCGCACGGACGACGAGCGCCTCGACGGCAGGGTCACCTACCGCGCCCGGGGGCACGGCGAAACCGCCGGAGGCCGGGCGTACCGGATCGTCCATGCCTGAATCGCCCTCAAGCGCTTGCGCAATCCGCACTGACCCCGCCGGGCCGAGGTTAACATGGGGCTTCCGAATAGACGCCTGAGCTCACAGGGCCCCGATACTCCGCGAACGGGCCTCGGAGGTGCGCGCATGCCGCTGGCCGCAGGACGCGATCTGCTGACTGCCGCGATGGCCGGTGCCTATGCGCTACCTGGCTTCAACGTCTCCAACGTCGAGATGGCGCTGGGCGTGGTCGACGCCGCCCAGGCACGCCGCGCACCCATCCTCCTGCAGTTCAACCCCTCGAACATCGACCACCTGGGCGGGATCGCCGTCGCGGCGGCACTGGCGCGTGCGCTGGTCGAACGCGCGACGGTGCCCGTCGGAATCCACCTCGACCACGGCCCGCAGGTCGCGCTGCTCCGCCAGGCCGTGCGCCTCGGCTTCACCTCGCTGATGTTCGACGGCTCGACCTTCCCGTACGAGCGCAACCGCACGGAGACGATGGCGGCGTACGCGGTGGCGCTCGAGGCGGGCGTGACGCTGGAGGCCGAACTCGGCCACGTCGGTGGACGCGAACCGGGCGTCGCCACTTCGGAGATGGTGCTCACCGACCCGGAGGTTGCCGCCCGTTTCGTCGAGGAGACGCGCGTTGACGCCCTCGCCGTCTCCGTGGGCACGGCGCACGGGCTCGCCGGTACGGTCGACCTTGCGCTGGTACGCGAATTGCGGGCCGCCACACACGGGCTGCCTCTGGTGCTGCACGGCGGATCGGGCGTGACTCCACGCGACCTGCGCGCAGCCGTCGAGGCGGGGATACGGAAGGTGAATATCTCCAGCGAGATCCATGCCGCCTTCGCAAACGCCCTCGCGACCACGTTGACGCCGTCCACGCGCGACCCCCGTCCGGCGCTCGCACGCGCCCGCGAAGCGGTGGCGGCCGTCGCCGCCCAGCGCATCGACCTGCTGGGCGCGACACATCGCGCGTAGCGGTACCTGGACAGGCGCACGGCGGGTAGCCGGGCCGCGTGCCATACTCGATCAGTGACCAGTGACGTGAATCCGCCGACCCCGGGCGAGCCGCTCGACATCACCTCGGACGGCGATGCTGCCCTTCTCGCGCCCCCGCCCCCGGCGCTCGTCTCCCACCGTGGCCTCGTCGATTTCGACCCGTGGACGGCCCCGCGGAAGCGGGGGCTGGCCGCGTGGGGACTCGCCGGCCTGGCGGAAACCCTCGAGGTCGTGGCGCTCGCACTGATCATGTTCATGGGCGTGCGTGTCGTGGCGCATAACTACATCGTGGACGGCGCCTCGATGGCCCCCACGTTCCAGACGCGTGAACTGGTGATCGTGAACCGGCTCGCCTACCGCGAGATCGATCTCTCCTGGCTCCCCGGGGGCGGAACATTCCGTCCCTTTGGCAAGCCCGAGCCGGGAGACGTGGTCGTGTTCCTGTACCAGGAGCAACCGCGTGAACGTGACTTCATCAAGCGCGTGATCGCCGTGCCCGGCCAGACCGTGGAGGTGAGAGACGGCCGCGTCTACGTGGACGGGCAACCGCTCGCTGAACCGTACATCGCCGCCCCGCCGAATTACGCGATGCCAAGCACGCTGGTCCCGGAAGGCGCCGTCTTCGTCCTGGGCGACAACCGGAACAACTCGTTCGACTCCCACCTGTTCGGTGTCGTGGATCAGTCGAGGCTGATCGGCCGCGCCGAGCTGCGCTACTGGCCTTTCGACCGCTTCTGGCGCGTCGACCACCATCTCGGCACGCCGATCTCGTAGGACGGCAAGCGAGGCGCGCGGTAGACTCCGGCGCGGCTCGCATCGCTCACCGCGGGAGGTGTCCCATCGCTGTCGACCCGGAAATGATCGCCGCGCTCACTGACGCGGGCGCCTTCCTGACCGGACACTTCCAGTTGAACTCCGGCCGGCACTCGGACCGGTACCTGGAGAAGTTCAACCTGCTGCAGTGGCCCCGGTACACCGAGCTCGTCTGCCGAAAGATGTCAGAGGCGGGCCGCATCCATCGCCCGGAGACCATCGCCGGCCCCACCACGGGCGGCGTCGTCCTCGCCTACGAGGTCGGCCGCCAGCTGGTATTGCGCGGCATCTTCTGCGAACGCGACCCGGCCGGCGGACGCAGCTTCCAGCGCGACTTCCGCCTGCACCCCGGCGAGCGCGTCATGGTGGTGGACGACGTCATGACCTCGGGCGAATCGGTCTTCGACACCATCGGCGCCGTCCAGAAGGCGGGCGGCGTGGTCACCTCGGTCGCCGTGATGGTGGACCGCTCCGGTGGCAAGGTGGACTTCGGCGCCACGCCGTTCTTCGCCGCGACGGAGGTGGAGATGCAGACGTGGGCGGCGGACGAGTGCCCGCTCTGCAAGCAGGGCGTCCCGCTGAAGGTCACCTAACGCGAGGCCGCTCGGCTAGATCCAGATGCCGGGACGCTCTTGCCAGAAGAACTGCACCAGCATCCCGCCCGTGTGCTTCGGTTGGATGAAGGCTTCCTTCCATGCCGCGCCGTCAGTCTCCCCGGCACGTTCGCCGAAGATCGGGATCGCGTGGTGCGCGCACGCGCTGACCGCGCGCTCCCAGTCACCTACCTCGAACGTCACATGGTGCATCGACGGCCCACGGGCATCGAGGAATTTCTGCACGAACGAAGTCGGACCCGCGGGCTGGATCATCTCGAACAGCAATTGTCCCGTGGTCGCCTCCAGCACACGCGTCTTGAAACCGGAGTCCAGCCCATCCCCGGGCGACGTGTAGATCGTCTTCATCCCGAACAGCCGCTCGTAGAAGCCGGCGAGCTCGTCGCGGTCAGGATGCGCGTGGGAGAGATGGTTGACGGCGACGATGCCGAGTGTGTGCTCGCCCTCGTCCTCGAACGGGTGACCTTCGTGCCACGGGTCGCCCGAATACATCTGGAAGAGGAACCCATGCCCGCCGCTGCGGGGGTGGATGTAGATCACCCCGCCCTCGCCGTCCTCCTCGTCACGCTCGCGGTATCCCCACGGCTCCATCCCCTCCGCGCGGATCTCCTCGGCAACCTGCCCGACGGAGCGCACCCGCAGCGCGACGTGGTGGAGGCCCGGACCTGACGCGCCGTTCAGGAAGCGGTGAAGGTAGGAGTCGGGACCGTTCGGTACGAGCACTTCCCAGCCGAGGGCGGAACGGCCGGGCACACTGAAGCCTGCGGAGAAATACCCCTCGTCGCTCTCGCCCTGGCTGTCGAGACGGAAGCCCAGGACCTTCGTGAGGAATTCGATCTGCGGGCCCATCGCGGGCACCGACATGCTGATGTGGTCAAATTCCAGGATGTCGAACACTGGCTACTCCGGACACTGCCGACCGATGATAGCCGCCGTCTCCGCTTACTCGCCCGGCTCCAGCCGTCCGCCCTCCAGCCGCCAGCGGATTGCCCCCGGCAGTTCGGCTCGCGACGGGTGCGCGGCGTCCGGCGTCGTGATCAACACCTGGTCCACGCCGTACGCCACGCTCAGCACGCGAGCACGACGAGCCGGATCCAGCTCGCTGAGGATGTCGTCCAGCAGCAGCACCGGCGCGTCCCCCGTGCGCGCCTTCGAGTACGCCACCTCCGCCAGCCGCAGCGCCAGGGCCGCGCTCCGCTGCTGCCCCCGCGAGGCGCTCACGCCGGCCGCATGCCCGCCGACCAGGAACCGGACATCGTCACGGTGCGGCCCGATCTGGCTCAGGCCACGCCGCACGTCCTCCGTCCGCCCGGCGACCAGCGCCTCTAGCAGCCGTTCCGCCAGGTCGTGCTCCCGCAGGCGCGCGGCCACCGGCGCGGGGACATGTGGCTCGTAAATGACCTCCAGCGCCTCGGTCTCGCTCGCCGCGAGCTCGGCGTACGTCACCGCCGCGTCGCGCCCGAGGACGCGCACCGCCTCCGCCCGTGCCGCGAGGATCACCGCCCCGGACTCCGCCAGCTCGCCGTCCCAGAAATCCAGTTCGTCCGGCTTGCCGCGTCGCTCCTGCAGCCG
Source organism: Chloroflexota bacterium (assembly GCA_016875635.1). Taxonomy (GTDB): domain Bacteria; phylum Chloroflexota; class Dehalococcoidia; order UBA2979; family UBA2979; genus SURF-43. The sequence continues at coordinate 7,489 of VGPD01000038.1, read as the reverse complement.
CTTCAGCAATGAGTTCCGCTGCTCCAGTACCCGCGAATACCGCTGCAGGGCGCGGACGTATGCCGGGTCCAGTTGCGAGAGCGTGATGTCCAGGTATCGACGTCGGTGCGCGGGCGGGCCGTCGATGATCGCCAGGTCGTCCGCCGCGAAGAGCACCACGCGCAGGCGGCCGATCAGATCGGAGGCGCGGCGGGCGACGCCGTTCACCCGGAACCGCCGTGCCGCGCGCTGCGGAGGCACCCCGACGGCGACGACCTGGCCGACGATGCTCACCTCCACATGCTCGCGGCCGCTGGCCGTGACCACATCGGCCTCCAGTCGCGCTGCCGGGATCGGGTCGTCCGCCACCGCGTCCCAGGCGATGAGGTCGAGGTCGGTGCCGCCCCTCAATGAGCGCGTCGTCGCGAGCATCGCGATCGCCTCAAGGAGATTCGACTTCCCCTGTGCGTTCGCGCCGACGATCACATGGACGCCCGGCGTCAGTTCCACCTCCAACCGGCGAAACGTCCGTGCATCGATGAGAGTGAGGCGGGCAAGGTGCATACGCCATTGATGATCGCACAGCCTGCCGTGTCGCGGTGACCCGTGCCTACACCGTGACGGCACCATCCGGACGGGTCGTGTGGCGGGTCACGGTCGCGAGAAGCTCAACGCAGAACCGAGCACCCGGTTCGGACTTCTCCGCCACCCAGATACGCCCGCCCATCTGCGTTTGTGATCGTGAGCGTGGAGTTTGCCCCGTTGATGAACTGCCCGAACCCCTCGAGCGTCCCACCGGCCGTGACACTACCGGTATTCGAGAACGTCGCCGTCGCTGTCGAGCCGACCAGGATCGCACCGGTGCCGCTGACATTCACCGTCCCCGTGTTGGAGAACGTCGCCCCGTCGCTCACGGTCAGCGTGCCCGAGCCGCTGTTCGTCAGGGTGCTGGCGTTGTTGAACGTCACACTGTTGCTCACGGTGACCGCGCCCGTGCCGCTGACACCGATGGTGCCCGCGGAGGCTGCGGTGAAGGTGGCACTGACGGTCATGAGCCCGGTGACGGTGATCGGCTTGCTCAGCGTGAAGCCCGAGGAGTTGCTGACGGTGAGCCCGACAAACGCCAGCGGCTGGGTCCCGGTGCCCGTGATCGAGGTCGCCGCGGCCGGGCTCGGGGTCGAGAAGACGATGACGCTTCCCGTCGCGACCAGAGGTGTCGCGACCGTCGTGTCGTGTACCCAGCTTCCGGCGAACGTGTGGGTGAATGCACCCGTGGTGAACGCGGCCGTCCCCGTCAGGGTGAAGGTGCCATTCACCGTGATGGCGCCACCGGCGGTCTTGATGCCTGAAGTGCTCAGAATAAGGTTGCTGTACGTCTCGACCCGGACGCCCTGCGCACCGCCGAGGGCGTAGTTCACGGTATTTGGTTTGTTCGTCGTCAGGTTCATCGTCGTGATGGTCGGCGCCGCCGCGTTGTTGATGTTGAGGGTCGCGTTGGCGCCGCTGACGAACTGACCGGCGCCGACCAGGGTGCCGGTGATCGTCATCGTCCCATTATTCGTGAGGGTCGCCGACGAGTTCACCGTCACCACCCCCGAGGCCGACGCGACGCCGGACGACCCGTTGGTGATCGAATCACCGCTGTTCACGATGACGGTGGCCCCGGTCAACGTCCCGTTATTCACCAGGGAACCGGAGCCGCTGACGGTCAACGTGGTCGGCGTCAATGTCGCGCCGCTCGCGTTCGTCAGGGTCGCCCCCCACCGACCGTGACGGTCGTGGCGGTGATAAATTTCGAGGTGCTGAACCCGGACACGTTGTTGACGTTGACGGTCACGAAGGTCAGCGTGCTCGCCCCCGTACCGGAGATCGAGGTCGCCGCGGAGACCAGCGGGGTGTCGAAATTCAGAGTGCTGCCGGTCGCCGTGACCGGGGTGCCCGCGGTCGAGTTGTTGACAAAATTTCCCGCGAACGAGTGGATAAACGCCCCGGTCGTAAAGGTCGCGGGGTCGGAAATCGTGAACGTCCCGTTCACGGTCATCGCCCCACCCCCGGTTTTCGCACCTGACCCGGCCAGCGTGAGATGGTGGTAGGCGATCGCCCTCATGGTCTGCGCACCCGCGCGAGTATAGCGGACGGTATTTGTCGTATTGGCGGTGGCGTTCAGCGTCGTGATGGCCGGGACAGCGGTCGTCTCGAGGTCCAGCGTCGCGCTGGACCCGTTCGTGAATGTACCCGTGCCCGCCAGGGCTGCCGCCACGCCAAGGCTCTCTGAGATCTTCAGGGTTCCGTTATTGGTCACCGTGCCCGGGCTCGTCACGGTGAGCGCGCCGATCGAGTTCGTCCCCGTGAGGGTCAATCCCGCACCGGTCACTGTCACCGCGGCGATCGTGATCGGCCCGGTGATCTGCTTGCTCGCGCCGGACAGGGTGTAGACCCCGAGCCCGCTCGTGAACGTCCCGCTGAGATACGTGAGGTTGCCGCCGACCGCGACAGCCACCGTCGCGGTGTTGTTCAGCCAGGTGCCGCCATTGATCGTGATATCGCCACTGAACGTTTTCGCCCCCGTGGCGCTGGTGATCGTCAGAGTGCCGCCGCTGACGGTCGTGTTCCCGGTCACGGTCACCGCAACACCCGGGATCGTGAGAGTGCCGCCCTGGACGTTCAGATCGCCACCGATCGTGAGCGCCGTCAGCGAATAGGTCGCGGTACCGGCGAGTGTGAACGCCCCGGAAACGCTGGTTGGCGTGCCCGTCTTCGCCCCGCTTCCTGACATCGTCAGGTTGGAATACGCGTACGTCCCGATCGCCTGCCCTGCGCCGTTGAAGGCCACGGTGTTCGGCGTATTCGTGGTCGCGTTCAGCGTCGTGATGGTCGGCGCCGCCGCGTTCGCCAGGTTCAGGGTGGCGCTCGTGCCCTGCAGGACGGTGCCCGTGCCGGTGACGGTGCCGGTGACGGAGGCCGTGCCGTTGTTGGTGAATTTCCCGGGGGACGTGACCGCCAGGTTTCCGGCGTTGGTGACCGTCCCGTTGTTGGTCAGTGTGCCGTTGGCGTCGATGGTGATCCCCGACGCGCCGGCGGCGAGCGTGCTACTGACCACGAGGACGCCCGTCCCATTGATCGTGACGCCGAGCGCCGCCTGGGATGAGCTCACAGTCACGGTATGCCCCGCGGCAATGACCACGTCATCGCCGGCGTTCGGGACGCCGTTTGGTGTCCAGGTCGTGGCCGTCGCCCAGTCGCCGGTGCCGGCGCTCGTGTAGAGGGCTGCCTGGACCGGCGTCGGCGCCTGCAGTTGGACCCCGATGAGCAGGAGCGCGACGAGCGCGCCAAGGACCAGTTGAGACGGAAGAGCCCTACGGAAGGCTAACCAGAAGCGGGCCCGTCCGTGGACGAGCGCGATCTGACACTGAACTGGCGGCCGCCGATGCGGGCGACGCCTGAGACCGTGTCCCAAACGCCCCCCAGGAGATAGGCACACCCGCCTCTAGGTACGTCGAGGACGTGCCACCTGAACCTATCCAATAATAGGCCAGTTGAATCTACCGAGCGGTGTCCTTTCGATAAAGTTCGGCCTTCCAGATTATGCCTTGAGGAGGCGCCTGAATCGACCCATGGGCCTACGCCATGACCGGCAGGCTGGACGCCGCGGAATCTCGGCCCCGCATGACCCCGGTTCGACGGGTAACCTCCCGACGTGAGCCATTTCTCCATCCGCACCGACCGCGCAGACCCGTGGGCGCCCCAGACGCTGGTACTCCGCTTCATCGTGAACCTCGCCGGCCTCTGGATCGCGTCCGAGATCGTGCCCGGCGTGCATGTCGACGACCTGCCGTCGCTGCTGGCGGGGACGGCGATCTTCGCGATCGTAAACATGCTGCTGCGGCCGCTGGCCAACCTGGTGTCCTGCTGCCTGATCGTGTTCACGTTCGGTTTGTTCGTGCTGGTCATCAACGCACTGCTGCTCGCGGTCACCGCCTGGGTCGCCGGCAGGCTCGACCTCGCCTTCCGTGTGGACGGGTTCTGGGCGGCGTTCTTCGGGGCGCTGGTGATCTCCATCGTCTCGCTCGTGGCGTCGCTGGTGGTCCGCCCGCCGAAGGTGCGCCGCTTCTAACGTTCTCACGCCGCATGACGGCCGGCCCGACCCTCACCGCCCCGCATACTCGGGTCGCAGCGGCCCCATAGGATCCCGCCCCTTCCGTTGCGCGCGCGGGCCGCGGCCAGCACGCGATGGCGTCCCCGGCCTCTCGACGCGCACCGCGCACGCCTTGAACTCCGGGATGCCGGAAGGCAGGTCCAGCGCGTCGTTCGTCAGGAAGTTCGCGGCCACGCCCTGCAGCTGCACAAACGGCACGAACAGCTCGCCCCGCCGCATCGAGTCCACCACATGCACCTGCGCCACGATCTCCCCGCGACGCGAGGCCAGCTGCGCCTCCTCGCCGTCCGCGAAGCCAAGCGCGGCCGCGTCCAGCGGGTGGATGTCGACGGTGACGGCCGGGACACGCTCGATCAGCCCCGGGACACGACGTGTGATCACGCCCGTGTGCCAGTGATAGAGCGAGCGCCCCGTGATAAGCGTGTAGGGGAACCGCTTCGACGGCAGTTCCGCCGCCGCGGGCCCCTGCTCGACCGCGACGAACGTGCCGCGACCGCGTGGAAACTCCGTCTCGAACAGCCGGGGCGTCCCCGGATGCGCCGCGTCCGGCACGGGCCACTGCAACCCGCCGTCGCGTTCCAACCGGCCGTGCGAGAGCCCCGCGATGATCGGCATCAGCCCCGTCATCTCCTCGAAGATCTCCGTTGAGGATCCCCACCCGAACCCCGCGACCGGGCGCTCCAGCAGACGCAGCACGCGGCGCGCGATCTCCGCCGTAATCGCCCAGTCCTCGCGTGCCTCGCCGGGCGCCGGGACGATCGGGCGCACGAGTTGCACCCGCCGCTCCGAGTTCGTGAAGGTCCCGTACTTTTCCGCGAATGCCGCCGCGGGCAGCACCACGTCGGCGATCTCCGCCGTCTCGTGCATGAAGATGTCCTGCACCACGAGGAAGTCGAGGCGCTCGAACGCCTCGCGCGCATGCGTGAGATACGGGTCGGAGATCAGCGGGTTTTCGCCGACGACGTACATCGAGCGGAGGCGGCCCTCCAGCATCTCCTCAATCATGTGCGTCGCCTGCAACCCTGGGGTCCGAGGGAACTCCGCCCCCCACGCCGCCGCGTACTTCTCGTGCGCGGGGCCGTCGAGGGGTTCATAGCCGGGAAGCGTGTTCGGCAGGCAGCCGGAGTCGGAGCAGCCCTGAACGTTGTTCTGGCCACGCAGCGGGGAGATGCCGCTCCCCGGGCCGCCTACCTGCCCTGTCACCAGCGCGAGGTTGATCAGCGCCCGCGCGTTGTCGGTGCCGTTCGTGTGCTGCGTGACACCCATCCCCCAGATCAGGCAGGAGCCGCGCTCGTTCCCCGCTGCGTCCGGTCGAGGCTGCGCGTAGAGCCGCGCAGCGCGCCGGATCTCCTCCGCCGCCACGCCGGTGATCCGCTCCGCGACCTCCGGCGTCACCTGTTCGACAACGCGCCGCCAGGCCTCGAAGCCCTCGGTGCGCGCCTCGACGAAGGTGGGCGCCCACAGCCCTTCTTCGAGGATCACCTGCGCCATCGCGTTGAAGAGCGCGACATCCGTTCCTGGACGGGACTGCAGGTGGACCTCGGCGATGTCGCAGAGGTCGATGCGGATCGGGTTCACCACGATCAACGCCGCGCCACGGTCCTCGACGGCGCGACGCAACCGCGACGCCACCACCGGGTGGTTCTGCGCCGTATCGCTCCCGACCACGAACAGCGTCCCCGCGATGTCGTAGTCCGCGTAGGAATTCGAGGTCGCCCCGGAGCCGACCTGTTCCTGCAACGCGACGACCGACGGCGCGTGACAGAGCCGTGAGCAGTGGTCGATGTTGTTCGTGCCCATCACGGCGCGCGTGAACTTCTGCACCGCGTAGCCGTCTTCATTCGTCGCCTTCGCCGACGCGATCGCCGCGAAGGAGCCGAGGCTTGCGGCGAACTTCCGCGCCACCAGGTCAAGCGCGTCGTCCCAGGTCGCCGGCTGGAGGCGGCCGTCGCGCCGCACGAGTGGCTGCGTCAGCCGGTCCGGCGCATGAACGAACTCGAGGCCGAAACGCCCCTTCACGCAGGTCATCCCCTGCGAGGACCCGTTCTCCGGCACACCGTCCACCCAGACGATGCGTCCGTCGCGCTGGTGGACGCGCAGGCCACAGCCCACGCCGCAGTACGGGCACGTCGTCTCCGTCACCGTCGTCTCGGGCGCCCTCGCCGAGACGCGCGCAGGCACGCCCTGCTTCGGCAGGATCGCGCCGGTCGGGCACTGCGAGACGCACTGCCCGCAGGACGTGCAGGTCGAGTCCTCCCACGCCGCGTCGAATGCCACCCCGATGCGCGCCGTGAGGCCTCGTCCGTTGATCCCGATCGCGCCGATGTGCTGCGTCCGCTGGCAGGCATCGACACACCGGCCGCAGAGGATGCAGTCCGCCATCTCCAGCGTGAAGAAGATGTTGCTCTCATCACGCGGCGCGCGCGGCGACGGGGCATACGTTGACACCTCGATCCCGTGCGCCAGCGCATGTGTCGCCGCCTGCCCGCGCCCCCGCCCGTCCGCCGACATCCCGACCGTGAGGTCGAGGACGCCGCGTCGTACACGCTCCGCGCGTTCGCTGGTCGTGCGGATCGACTGTCCCTCCGCCACTGGCGTGTGGCACGCGGCGACGAGGCGGCCTTGCCCTTCCACCTCGACGAGGCACGTCCGGCACGCCCCCAGCGGCCCGAGCGCCTCCGGCTTGCACAGCTGCGGCAGCGCCGCCGAGGCCGCCTGCACCGCCTCCAGCAGCATCGCCACGCGCGGCGCCCGCACCTCGACCCCGTCGACGCGGACGGTGACCCCCGCCTCGATGACCGGCAGCCTCCCTCCCTGAGCAGGTGGCAACGTCATCGCGACCCCTCTCCCTCAAAATCCTCCGGGAAGAGCGCGAGTGCGGAGGCCACCGGCCGCCCCGCCATCCCGCCCAGCTGACAGAGCGAGGCCTCCGTCAGCACCTCGATCAGCGTGTCGATCCGCTCGCGGTTCGCGGCGACGTCGTCCAGCAGCGCCACGAGGCGCGGCGTGCCCTCGCGACAGGGTGTGCACTCACCGCAGGACTCGCGCGCGTTGTACGCGGCGAGCGCACGCGTGACGCGAGGGATGTCGGTGTCGGACGGCAACACCACGACGCCGCCCGCCCCGAGTCCACGCATATCGAGGTGCGCGTCAAACTCCTCGGGCAACACGAAACGGCCCGACGGCCCGCCCAGCAGCAGCGCCCGCACACGCGCCGGGTTCGCCCCGGCCATCGCCAGGACGCCCGACCACGCCGTGATGCCATCCACGGGCACCTCGTAGAGGCCAGGACGCGGCACCGCGCCGGAGAGCGGGATCAACTTCGTCGGTGGAGGCGGGTCGTCGTACACCGTG
>VGPD01000037.1 GCA_016875635.1 Chloroflexota bacterium | reverse complement strand
GATCTGGCGCTGCTTCCCGGGCGGCATCGTTAGCCCCGTAGCACGGACTGCACCGTGCGCTCCACGAGATCCTGCGGCACGTCGCCTCGGACGGTCGCCAGGCCAGGGCCCTCGAGCAGGACGAAGCGGAGCTTCCCCTGTTCGACTTTCTTGTCGCGTTTCATCGCGTCGAGGACAGCGGTGGCGTTCACGCCGGGCGCGGCCGTCGGCAGGCCGAAGGCACGCAGGAGGTCGGCCTGCCGGTCGAGGAGCGCCTGGTCCATCGTCCCCAGTTCCACGCCGATCCGGCCCGCGGCCATCATGCCGATGGAGACCGCCTCGCCGTGCATGTACTGCGTGTACTGCGTGGCCTGCTCGATGCCGTGTCCCGTCGTATGGCCGTAGTTGAGGATCGCACGGATGCCGCGCTCCTCCGGGTCGCTGGAGACGATCAGCGCCTTCAACCTCGACGACTGCGCCACCACCTGCGCGACGAGCTCGAGGTCGGGCGCGTGGGAGGTGATCCGCGCCGACTCCCGCTCCAGCAACGCCAGCAGCGCGGGGTCGAGGATCAGCGCGTGCTTGATCACCTCCGCGAACCCCTCGATGTACGAGCGGCGCGGGAGCGTGCGCAGGGTCTCGATGTCGGAGATCACCGCCGCCGGCTGGTGGAACGCGCCGACGAGGTTCTTCCCGGCGGGGAGGTCGATGGCGACCTTGCCGCCGATCGCCGCGTCGTTCATCGCAAGCACTGACGTCGGCAACTGCACGACGGGCATTCCTCGGAGGTAGGTGGCGGCGACGTACCCGGCGAGGTCGCCGACGACACCGCCGCCCAGCGCGAGAATGATGTCGCGCCGCTCGGCGCGCTCGGCAGCCAGCCAGGCGTAGATCTCGCTCGCGGTCCGCTGCGTCTTCGACGACTCGCCCGCGGGGATGACGTAGGACGCGCCCGGTGTCCCCGCGCTGTCGAGGGCCTCCGCGACCGTGCGCCCATGCGCCTCGATCACCGCCGTGTCCGAGATCAGGAAGACACGCCGGCCATCGAGGCCGATCTGGCGCAGCCGGTCGGGCAGCCGGCGCAGTTCGCCCGGTGCGACCCAGATCGGGTAGCGCTCGGCGCCCGTGTCGACGACCGCGGCCGGTCCGCGGGCCGGCTCATCGAGCCCGAGGCGCTCGAGGCGGCGCGGGCGGGCGAGCAGCGCGGTGCCCTCGGTGGCCCAGGCGCGGAGGATGCGTGCGACGGCGGCCTCGCACGTCTGCTCACGCTGCTCCGGTGCACCCTGCACCGGCACCCAGAGGTCGGCGTGGTTGTAGGTGGGGCGCCGTTCGGCGTCGAGCCGTGCAAGGTTTGCATCGAGGTTGCCGTCCACCAGCGGTCGCGGAGACGCCTGGGCGTCCGCGCGCAGCCGTCGCGCGATTTCGGTGGGTGTCGCATCGAGGAAGCAGATCAGCCCGCGCTCGCCAAGCGCTCGACGGTTTGCCCCGCGCTGGAACGCGCCGCCACCCGTCGCGATCACCACGGAGTCGCGGCGCGCCGCCTCGGTCACCACTCGGGCCTCGATGTCGCGGAACGCCGGTTCGCCGCGCGAAGTGATCAGGTCAGCGGGGGTCTTCCCCTCCCGCGCGGTCACCAGATCGTCCGTATCGACGTACTCCCAGCCGAGGCGCTCTGCGAGCGCCCGGCCCACGGTGCTCTTCCCGACGCCGGAGAGGCCGACGAGGACGATCTGACGTGGCGCATGCGCGACGGGCGTGGCAGCCGTCATGAACGCGGCTCCCGCGGGCCGACCGTCGCCTCGAACGCCTCGAAGTTGCGACGGAGTTCGGCGACGTGGTCGCCGCCGAACTTTTCCAGTACGGCCTCCGCCAGGACGATGGCGAGCATTGCCTCGCCGATCACCCCCGCGGCGGGGACGACGGCGACATCGGAACGTTCGTAGAAGGACTGCGTCTCCTCGCCGGTGAGCAGGTCGGCCGTCTGCATCCGCTGTGGGATGGTGGCGATCGGCTTGATGTAGCCGCGCACCACGATCTCCTCGCCGTTGCTCATCCCGGCCTCAAGGCCGCCGGCGCGGTTCGAGGATCGCTCCCACTTGCGTCGTTCCCAGGCAGACTGCGGCAGGATCACGTCCTGCACGAGCGAGCCGCGCTTCTCCACGTTCTGCACGCCGTCGCCGATCTCCACCGCCTTCACGGCGTTAATCGACATGAACGCCTGCGCGATCCGTCCGTCCAGCTTCCGGTCCCAGTGGACATGGCTGCCGAGGCCGAACGGGACGCCGGAGGCGCGCACCTCGAAGATGCCGCCGATCGTGTCCAGGGCCTCCTTCGTCGCGTCGATTTCCTCGATCATCCGCTGCGCGGCGACGGGGTCGGCACACCGCACGGGGGAGGCCTCCACGGCGGCCCAGTCGATCCGGTCGCCCACCTGAGCATGCACCGGCCCGACCGAGACGGTGTGCGAGCGCACCTCGATGCCGACCGTGCGGACGAGGGAGCGCGCGATCGCCCCGATGGCCACGCGGGCCGCCGTCTCACGTGCACTCGACCGTTCGAGGATCGGGCGCACGTCGTCAAAACCGTATTTCTGCGTCCCCGCCAGGTCGGCGTGGCCAGGCCGGAGCAATGTCACGCGTTCCACCGGCTCATCGATCGGTGCGGGAGACATGCGCACCTGCCAGTTCGCGTTCTGGTGATCCTTATTCACGATGTGCAGGCCGATGGGCGATCCCATGCTCAGACCGTGCCGCACGCCCGTGATGATCTCGGCGAAGTCGGACTCGATCTGCTGGCGCTTGCCCCGGCCGTAGCCGGCCTGGCGTCGCTTCAGGTCAGCGGCGATCTGGTCCTCCGTGACGGGCAGGCCAGCAGGGACGCCCTCCACGATCATGAGCAGCCCCTTGCCGTGGGACTCTCCGGCGGTCAGCCAGCGGAACTGCGTCATGCCTCACCGTCCTTCTCGCGCTCTGCCCGTAGGGCGTCTTCCGCCGCCTGGATCACCTCGGCTGCAGTGATCGTCGTCGAGAGGATCACCGCCCCGACATCGGGGTCGACTGGTGCCTCAGGCGCATCCTCCCGCGTCTCCCATCCGGTCAGCATCGCGATGTGGTCGTCGCCCTCCCAGTCGGCGTCCGCGGCCTGCTCACGCGTCACGCGGGTACTGAGGAGACAGAGCGACGTGACAGCGCCGTCCGGGCGACGGTACTCCGTCAAGACATCCACCTGCGCGTGCGCGAAGGAGACGTGAGGCACCTCGTACATCAATCGCTCCACCATGCGGACGGCGGCGCGGCGGGCCACCTCGCGCGCGCCGGCGACCTCGACACGCTGTCCCTCCACGACGCGGACATCCGGTTCCGCCAGTAAGGAGACCCGGATCCGTTCACGGTCCGCGGCAACCACGGCGGCGGTGTGGAGGGCACGCCAGTCGGCAGGCGGTGTGCGGCGCGGCGGACGGCTGTTCCGCCAGGCCTCGAAGGTCTGGTCGAGGAGCGCGGCGAGCACCTGACTGTCCCCGGCCGCGATCGTCCGTCGCCACGCTCGCGCGGCGAAGCGCGCCTGGAACACCATGATCCCGACGACGACGAAGGTAAGCAGACAGGCGACGATTGCGAGCCCGAGGCCCATTAGCGGCTCCCCCGTGCCTGGATCCAAGTCTGGGTTGCCCGGTCCGGCTCACCCATCTTCCGGCCCGCCCCCTGCTCCCGTCGAGCGGGCGGCGAGTGCGGCCCGTGCCACATCGAACATCACGTCGAGCGGAGGCTCTATGCCGGTCCACAGGTGGAACGCCTCAGCGCCCTGGTGGACGAGCATCGCGAGGCCGCCGACCGGCCGGGCACCCGCCCCGGCGGCGGCACGCAGGAATGGCGTTTCCTCCGGCACATAGACGAGGTCGAATGCAACCTGGCCCGGATGCATCAGGTCGCCTGGCACGGGGTTCGCGCCCTCGTCCGGCCCGTGCCGCATCCCGAGGCTCGTCGACTGGATGATCACCCGTGCGCGGCTGGCGGCGCCTCGGAAGGTCACGTCATCGGGGTCGAGCGGCGCGTAGCGCAGGTCGAGGTCGGTGCCGCCGAGGGTGACCAGCGCCGCCGCACGTTCCGGGGTGCGGTTGGCGACCACGACCCGGGCTGCGCCCGCCTGCCGCATCGCGACGACGACCGCACGGGCCGCGCCGCCCGCGCCGACGAGCAGCACCTCCGCCCCACGCACCTCGACCTCCGCTGTGTCGAGCGCGCGGAGGATCCCGGTCACGTCCGTGTTCGTCGCTTCGAGCAAGCCGTTGCGGTGGACGATCGTATTTAGCGCGCCCACGCGTTCCGCCAGCGCGTCAGGACGGTCCACCAGACGCATGGCAGCCACCTTGTGCGGGACGGTGACGTTCGCGCCCAGCAGGTCGCCGGAGCGCAGCCGCTCGATGGCGATCCGGAGGTCTTCCGGCGGGGTGTCCCAGCCTTCATAGCGCGCGTCGATCCCGCACGAGTCGAGCGCCGCCTGCTGGAAGGCGGGCGAGATCGAGTGTGCGACCGGATGGCCGAGGAGCGCGATCCGTTTCGTCATGTCGGTAGCCTACCTCCCCCGTCGGGGGGCGAGGTCAACGCCCGCACTTCGACGTCCGGAAAAGGGCGACATTCGCGTTGTGCTGCGCGAGCGTGGTGGCAAAGAGGTGTCGTCCGTCGCAACTCGGGGCGGCGACGAAATAGAGGTAGTCCACGGTCGCCGGGCGCAGCGCCGCCTCGATGGCGCCCATGCCCGGGTTCGCGATGGGGCCAGGGGGCAGCCCGGGGAGGATGTACGTGTTGTACGGAGAATCGATCTGCAGGTCGTCGGGAGAAAGGTTCTCCTTCCAGTACCCGAACGCCGCGATGCTGGCCGCACCTCCGTCATCCCGGGTAAGGGCAAACTGGACGGTGGTGTCCGCCTGCAGCCCGATACCCGCGCGCAACCGGTTGCGGAACACCGCGGCAACCGTCGCCCGCTCCTCCCCCCAGACCGTCTCGCGTTCCACGATCGAGGCGAGCGTGAGCGCTTCGTGCACTGAGCCGTTGCTCCGTTGGGCTTCGGCGGCCAGCGGCGTGACGCGCTCTGCGAAGGCGTCCAGCATCGCCTGAACCAGGGTCTCCGCAGTCGTGGAGCCATCGATGTCGTAGGAGGCAGGGAACAGGTAGCCGGTCAGGTCTGCACCGGGCGGACGCTGTGCGAGGAACGGCTCCGGGCGTGGTTTCGTCACCGCCGCCTGCCACTGCTCAGGTGTCGCGAGCCCCTCCCGTACAACCAGGACACCGATCTCCTCGACGCGCAGCCCCTCGCGGACCGTCAGTCGGAGCACGCCGTTCGGCCCGCCACGGAGGACGCGCAGTACCTCAGCCGGGCTGGCGTGCTCGCGGAACTGGTAGCGCCCCGCCTGCAGGTCGGAACCGGCGCCGGTCAGACGCAGGAGGACCCGGAGCGCTCCGGCGTCCGAGACGGCACCCGCAACGTCGAGCACCTCCACGATTTGCGCGGCGTTGGCGCCGGCAGGGATGGTGACCCGCACGGACGGGCCGCTGAGCGGTGCCTCCGAGGCGCCGTCGTCCAGGAGGGCGCGCGCCAGGGCGCCGGGCGTCCCGCGCCATGCGAATGCGGCAAGGACGACGATCACCGCCGCCAGCAGGGCCAGCCGGGCATCGGCACGGCGGACGCTCACGCGCCCTCCGCCTGCCGGGCCTCCGCGCGGCGTCGCGCGAGGAACTGTTCAAGTATCAACGCGGCTGCGATGTCGTCCGACCGCTGGCCGCGCCCCGCCAGACGGGCGGCCGCATCCGAGGTTAGTCGCTCGTCCTCGTATTCCACGTGGAGGCCGAGGCCGCTCGCGATCCGTTCGCCCAGACGGCGGGCCATCGCTGCGGCGTCGCCTTCGCCACCGGCCATGTGCAGAGGGAGCCCCATCACGATGCCCTCGACGCCTTCACGTGCGGCGATCGCGCGGATCGCCGGATATGCGGCGGACGCAGCAACGATCTCCAGGGGGATGGCGAGGCGTTCCTCACGATCGCAGATCGCGAGTCCCACTCGGACAGTACCCGGATCGACGGCCAGCCAGCGCATGCGATCGAGGCTACCGCCTGCGGGGATTCTGCGCCGTGCGGCAGTCGCTTTGGGTGCGATGTGAGGGCCCGATCAGCCGCCGAGGCGTTCGCGCACGGCCTTTCGTGCGAGTTCGACCGCTGCGTCGATCTGGGTCGCGTCCTTGCCGCCGGCCTGAGCCATGTTCGGCCGCCCGCCACCCCCACCGCCCGCCAGCACCGCGGCCGCGCGTACGACCTCGTCGGCGCGCAGGCCGCGGGCGATCACCTCTTCGGACGCGGTGGCGAGGAACGCCGGGCGCCCCTTCGCGTCCGCGGCGAGGAAGACGAACGAGACACCGAGTTTCGGACGCATGCGCTCCGCGATCACTCGCAGTGCGTCCGAAGAGTCGGCGGCGACGCGGGCGACGACCACGGAGACGCCGTCGATCTGCTCCGCGCGCCCGGCGAGGTCATCCGCGAGCCCGAAGGAGGCGCTACGTTCCGCCTGCTCGACGCGCTTCCGCTCCAGGGCCAGCGATTCCTCGAGGGCATCGATGCGCTCGAGCACCTCAGTCGCCGGGACCTTGAAGCGTCGCGCGAGCGTGTTCACCAGGCCCGCACGCTCCTCGACGAACCGTTCGGCTGCGGCACCGGTCACGGCCTCGATGCGCCGGAGCCCTGCCCCGATACTGACGTCCGAGACGACGATCAGCATGCCGACCTCGCCCGTGGCGTGGAGGTGCGTGCCACCGCACAGCTCGCGGCTGTAGCACTCGGATGTATGCATGTGATCCGGATCGTGGCCGCGCGTGTCGCAGTATTCGACCATGCGGACCGTGTCCGTATAGCGGTCCTCGAAGAATGCGATGGCACCGCGCGCGATCGCCTCCTCGTAGCCGAGCACGAACGTCTCCGACCGGATGTCCGCACGGATCTTCGCGTTCACCAGCCGCTGGACGGCGGTCATCTCCGCTTCGGTCGGGGCCTCCGGGTGCGTGTAGTCGAAGCGCAGCCGGTCCGGCCCCACGTATGAGCCGGCCTGCCGGACATGGGTGCCGAGGACGGAACGGAGCGCGGCGTGCAACAGGTGCGTGCCGGCGTGGTTCCGCGCGGTGTCCGCGCGGCGCGCGGCGTCCACATGTGCCTCCGCGGCGGCGCTCACCTGGATGTGGCCCTGCTCGACTTCGCCGCTGAAGACGATCGTTTCGCCGTACTTCTGCGTGTCCTGGACACGGAAGCGCCCCGTCCCGGTGATGACGACGCCGTGGTCCCCGACCTGGCCGCCGCCCTCCGGGTAGAGCGGCGACTGCCGCACCACCATCTCGCCCGTCTGACCGGCCTCGAGGCGCGTGACCGGCTCGCCCCCACGTTCGAGGTGCAGCACTTCGCTCCGTGCGTCGAGGCCGTCGTATCCGACGAACGCCGTCTCGATCCCGAGCGTGGCGTAACGAAGCGCCCGGTCGTCGTGCTGTGCGGTGAACGTCACATCGCCACGCGAGCGTTCGCGCTGGAGTTCCATCTCGGTCTCGAAGCCTTCTCGGTCGACCTCGTAGGCATGTGACTGGGCGACCTCCACGGTGAGTTCGAGCGGAAGGCCGTGAGTGTCGTAGAGCACGAAGGCGTCTCGCCCGGGGATCCGTCGGGTGCCGCGCTCCCGCTCGATCACCTCGTCGAGCAGCGCGAGGCCGCGGTCGAGCGCCTGGAGGAAGCGCGACTCTTCCACGCGGGCGAGCCGCTTGATGAACTCACGCTGCTCCAGCATCTGCGGGTTGATCTGCTGGGAGAGGTCGATGGCGGCGTCCACCACCTGTTCGAGGAACGGCTCTCGTATCCCGATCTTGTACGCAAAGTAGATCGCCCGGCGCAGAAGCCTCCGAAGGACGTATCCTCGACCTTCGTTGCTCGGCAGCACCCCGTCCGTCGCCAGGAACGCGAGGGCACGCGCGTGCTCCGTCATCGCGCGGAGGGCGAATGCGACCTCCGGCGACTCGTCCGTGTCGTACTTCCGGCCGGAGACGCGCTCCGCGACTGCGACGAGCCGGTTCAGCTCATCCGTCTCGTACACCGTGCGTGCGCCCTGCACCACGGAGGCCAGCCGTTCGAGGCCCGCGCCGGTGTCGATGTTGGCGGCGGGGAGATCGGTCTGGCTGCCGTCTTCCTCCCGGTAGTAGGTCATGAAGACCAGGTTCCAGATCTCGAGGAACCGGCCGCATCCGATGTCGGGGTGGCATGTGTCGGCTTCGCAGTGCCGGCAGCCAGGCGTCTTGCCCCAGTCGTAGTGCATCTCGGAGCAGGGGCCCATTGGACCGGTGTCGCCGGGTGGGCCCCACCAGTTCCCCTGCTCCGCCGTATACCGGAGGATGCGGTCCTCGGGCACCCCGCGCTCCGCCCACAGGCGAGCCGCCTCGTCGTCCGTCGTGAAGACGGTGGCCCAGAGCCGGGCCGGGTCGATCTTCAGGATGCCGGTCAGTAACTCCCAGGCCCAGCCAATGGCCTCGGGTTTGAAATAGTCACCGACAGAGAAGTTTCCCAGCATTTCAAACGCCGTCAGGTGGGTATCGTCGCCCACCGACTCGACGTCCGTCGTGCGGAAACAGCGCTGGATTGAGGTGAGGCGCCGCGCGGGCGGTTCCGCCAGGCCCATGAAATATGGCTTGAACTGCACCATCCCGGCCGTGGTGAACAGCAACGTGGGGTCGCCGTGCGGGACGAGCGAAGAGGACGGGATACGCCGGTGTCCGCGCTCCTCAAAGAACTCGAGGAAGGCACGCCGGAGTTCGTCGACGGTCACGACAGGGTGTCTCCGGGTTCGAGCGGTCCAGGGCGGCCGGTGCGGTCGCCAAATCTCGCTGGCGCCTGACATATTGGAGGTCGACGGCTGGCCGAGTGTAGGATGGCGCTTGCAGGCCGGTCAATTTTCGCCACCTGCTTAAGGTTTGAGGACGATGATCCCTCGCCCCGCTGCCGCACCCGTGCTGAGCGCCCCGATGACCAGCGCTGCGCCATCACTTGCCGGCTGGACGGCCGTCGTCCTCGCGGGTGGCCCCGGCACGCGCATGCGCTCGGCATCGCCGAAGGCGCTCCATCCGGTCGCCGGCGTCCCCATGGTGCGGCTGGTCTGCGATCTCCTGCGCGCCGCGGGCTGCACGGCGATCGTCGTGGTCGCACGCGAGGCGATCGATGAGATCGGCGTGGCCGCCGGCGAGCATGTTCGAATGGCGCGGCAGGACGGCGGTCGTGGCACCGCCCACGCGGTGCTGGCGTCGCGTGAGGCCGCGCGCGAGAGCGGGCCGCTGCTGTTGTTGCACGGCGACATGCCGCTGCTGACGACCCGCACGCTGCTCGAGATGGCCGGCCGTCATCTCGCTGCACCATCTTCGCTGACGTTCCTGACCGCCTACCTCTCCGATCCAAAGGGATACAACCGCGTGGAACGACGTAACGGCAAGGTGCATGGGATCGTCGCTGAGGCTGACCTGTCGCCGGCGATGCGTGGCGCGCCTGAGGTGGACGCGGGGATGTACGCCGTCGAGGCGGGATGGCTTTGGCACGCGCTGACTGCCGTGACACCCGCCCCCAGCGGTGAACTCGCCCTGAGCGACCTGATCGGGCTCGCGGTGCGCGGTGAAGGCGTCGAGGCGTACCAGGTGGCGGAGACCGCGGAGGTCCTGCCCGTCAACGACCGCGTCGACCTGGCCCGGGCAGAGCGGATCCTGCGCGATCGCGTCCGTGAACGGCTCATGCTGGAAGGCGTGACCCTGCTCGACCCCGCCACCACCTACGTCGACGCCGGGGTTGAGGTGGGCGAGGACACTGTCC
This sequence comes from Chloroflexota bacterium, assembly GCA_016875635.1. GTDB lineage: Bacteria > Chloroflexota > Dehalococcoidia > UBA2979 > UBA2979 > SURF-43. The sequence goes on along the minus strand of VGPD01000037.1, from coordinate 11,326 downwards.
TCCTGCCGGGGACGACCCTGAGCGGGCGCACCCGCATCGCAGGGGGATGCCGCATCGGACCCAACGCGGTGCTCGTCGACACCACGGTCGGGGCGCGGACCTCCATCGGCGCTTCGACGATTGAAGGCTCTATGATCGGCGACGACGTGGAGATCGGGCCGTACTGCCATCTGCGTCCGGGCTCGCTGATTGGCGCAGGAGTGCACCTCGGCAACTACGTCGAGGTGAAGGAATCGACCATCGGCGCGCGGACAAAGGCCGGCCATTTCTGCTATATCGGCGACACGACGATTGGCGCTGACGTGAATATCGGTGCAGGGACGATCACGGCGAACTATGACGGGGCCGAGAAGCACCGTACCGTGATCGGCACCGGTGCCTTCATCGGCTCCGACACCGTCCTCGTCGCACCGGTTGAGATCGGCGCGGGGGCGCGTACCGCGGCCGGGGCCGTGGTCACCCAAGATGTTCCGGACGGCGCGACGGTGATGGGTGTCCCCGCCCGTCTGCGGCCGCCGACGAACGAAGGAGGCCGTCGGGCGTAGGCCTTCGAGGCCGATCGCCTGCCTGTGGATACGAGCCCTCCCGCACTGGTCGCCCTGGCCGTCGTGGCCATTCTGTTTCTGTCCCTCACCACGGCGGTCGAGGCGGCGGCGGTACCCATGTCGCGCAGACGGATGGTGGACGGCAAGGTCTCGCCATCCCTCTCCCACCTCCTCCGCGACTACGTCCGGGTACGGCAACGATTGCTGCGAGCGATGCGTGCCGGGGTGACGCTCGCGACCACACTGTTGATGGCTGCACTGGCCGTGATGGCGACCCCCGGCGGCCACTGGTCGATAGTGCGCCTGTTGCTGATCGCGTTCGTCGGGCTCGTCATCGTGTCGCTCGTCCGCACGGGGATGCGCGTCCTGGTGCTCTCCTCGCCGGGCCCATGGGGGCGACGGTTGGCCGGGCCCGGCCGCATGGCGGAGGTGCTGCTGACCCCGGTGGCGGGACTGCTCCGAGCGCCGGTCCACGTCCCGATGCGCGCCCTCGGCCTCCGCGGGACCAGCGAGGATATCGACCCCGCAGAGGAACTGGTGCGGTTGCTGGAAGCCGTCGAGGGCGAGGACGCCGCCCTGGTGGAGGAGCGCCGGATGCTCCGCGGGCTGCTCGAGATGTCCGGCCAGACCGTGCGTGAGTTGATGACTCCGCGCCTGGATGTGACCGCACTCTCAGCTGACGCCAGCGCGCGTGAGGCGATCGATCTGATTGCACGTACCGGCTACTCCCGAATTCCCATCTTCGAGGAGTCCCTCGACCGCATTGTGGGCGTGGTCTACGCGAAGGACCTGCTTGCCTACGTGGCGCCTGGCCAGGTGATGCCTCGACTGCGCGATATCGCCCGACCGCCATATCTGGTGCCGGATTCCAAGCGTGCAGACGAGCTGCTCTCGGACATGCGGCGCTCGCAGGTCCACCTCGCCATTGCCGTGGACGAGTACGGCGGGACAGCCGGCGTGGTCACGGTCGAGGACCTGCTGGAGGAGATCGTCGGCGCGATCGTGGACGAATACGACGTGCCCGAAGCGCCGTTCGAGCGGGTCTCAGACGACGTCGTCGTAGTGGACGCCTCGCTCACGATCGGGGAACTGAACGAACTGTTCGGCACCGAGATCGAATCTGACGACTTCGATACGGTGGGTGGACTCATCGCCACGGAACTGGGCCGGCTCGCCGTGCCGGGCGACGAGGTCACCGTCCCGGACGAGGCGGCGCGTGAGGCCCGGGAGGCTGGCGTGACCCTGCATGTCCTCTCGATCCTCGGCCGGCGGATCAAGCAGGTGCGGGCCGAGCGCTGGACGCCTGACGATGAGGAGCGCACCTCGGCCTGACGCGCTGCGCCAGTTCCGGGGGACGAGGCGTTGACCCGCTCCATACCCTACGTCGCATGGAGCAACCAGCCGCTGAGGCCCCTGCTGACCTCCCGTACCGGATCGCGCTACACCGTGTGCACCGGTTGGGAGCCGTGCGCTTCGGGTTGCTCGACCGGTCATTTCCATCGATGGCAGAGGTGTGGCACGCCCCGGCGGGAGCCCTCGTGGCGGCCGGGCTCGATCAGCGCACAGCGCAGGAGGTCGTCCGCGCCCGTGAGGAGACGGACCCCGATAGCGAACTGGAGCGCCTCGCGCAGGCTGGGGTGACCGCGCTCGCCCAGACCGACCCGCGCTACCCCTCTCGCCTGCGCGAGATCGATGATGCCCCGCCGGTCCTCTACGTCCGGGGCGCGTGGGCGGATGTCGACGAGTGGAGCGTCGCCGTGGTCGGGACGCGCCGGGCGACGGCGTATGGCCGGATGGCGGCGCAGGAGCTCTCCCGCGGGCTGGCGGTCAACGGCATCACCGTGGTCTCGGGGCTCGCGCGTGGTGTGGACACCGTCTCCCACCGGGCCGCCCTCGAGGCGGGCGGACGGACTGTGGCGGTGCTGGCGAACGGGTTGGACACCGTGTACCCCCCGGAGAACCGACGTCTGGCAGAGGAAATCGCGCAGCGTGGTGCCGTGATGAGCGACTACCCGCTGGGCACGAAACCACGCGCCGACTTCTTCCCCCGCCGGAACCGCATTCTCTCCGGCGTCAGCCTCGGCACGCTGGTCGTTGAGGGCGACCAGGAATCCGGCGCAATGATCACCGCCAGATTCGCCATGGAGCAAAACCGCGACGTCTTCGCGGTCCCCGGCTCGATCTTCTCGGTGCAGTCCAGGGGCCCCTTCGGTCTGATCAAGGATGGGGCGACGCCGGTCGCAACCGCCGAGGACATCCTGGAAGCCCTGAATCTGAGCGTGGCCGGTAAACAGCTTGATTTCGGGCGAGCCGCTCCGCCCGAGAGCGAGGACGAACGCGCGCTCATGGCCGTCCTGACCCGGGACGCTCAGCACATCGACACGGTCGTCAGACGGAGCGGTTTGGCCGCCGCCACTGTCTCCGGTACGCTCGCCCTGCTGGAACTCAAGGGCCTCGTCCGGGATGTGGGCGGGATGCAGTTCGTCCGCGTCCGCGAGGATGAGGGTGACTACGTCCCAACCGAACCTCTCGGGCGGGCTGCCGGAGCCATCGAGAACGCCCTGTGACGACGGAAGCCATCCCGCGCACTCCTGCCCGCCGTCGCGCCTCCACGCCCGCCAGCGCGGGTGGTCGACGCCTGGTGATCGTGGAGTCGCCCGCGAAGGCCCGGACCATCAGCCAGTACCTGGGCGATGGTTATGTCGTGGAGTCATCGATCGGGCACATCCGCGATCTCCCCTCCTCCGCCGCCCAGATCCCGGCCGCATTGAAGAAGGAGCCGTGGGCGCGTCTCGGCGTGAACATCGAGCAGAACTTCGAGCCGCTTTACGTCATCTCGCCGGACAAGACCGCGCAGGTCGCGAAACTCCGGGCGCTCCTGAAGGACGCCGACGAACTCCTCCTCGCAACCGACGAGGACCGCGAGGGGGAGGCGATCGCCTGGCACCTGAAGGAGGTGCTGAAACCGCGCGTCCCCGTGAAGCGGATGGTGTTCCACGAGATCACCCGCCCCGCCATCGAGGCTGCCATCGCCAACCCGCGCGAGATCGACCTCGACCTGGTCCGGGCGCAGGAGGCGCGGCGCATCCTCGACCGGTTGTACGGGTACGAGGTTTCTCCGGTGCTCTGGAAGAAGGTCGCGCCGCGGCTCTCCGCCGGCCGCGTGCAGTCGTTCGCCATCCGGTTGATCGTGGAGCGCGAGCGGCAGCGGATGCGCTTCCGGGCCGCGCAGTACTGGGACCTCGATGCGGTCCTCGCGACGCAGACCCCGGCCGCCGAGCGCGTCCCCGCCCGCCTGGTCGAGGTCGGCGGGCGGCGTGTCGCCTCGGGCCGCGACTTCGATGCCGAGACCGGCAGCCTGGCCAGTGACGCTCGGCTGCTCTCCGAGGCCACCGCGACCGCGCTCGCCTCCACGCTGCGCACCGCCAAGTTCGTCGTGGACGACGTGCAGGAGCGCCCGTTCACCCAGCGGCCGCCCGCGCCGTTCATCACGTCGACCATCCAGCAGGAGGCGGCGCGCAAACTGCGGTACTCCGCGCAGCGCACGATGGCGGTCGCGCAGCGGCTCTACGAGAACGGCTACATCACCTACATGCGTACGGACAGCACGAACCTGTCCGAACAGGCGATTGCCGCGGCCCGCCGCCAGATCACGGAGCTGTACGGCGCGCCCTACCTCCCGGACGCCCCGCGCCAGTACACAGCAAAGGCACGCGGCGCACAGGAGGCGCACGAGGCGATCCGGCCAGCCGGCGACGCCTTCCGCACGCCCGAGAGTCTGCAGGGCGAACTCGATCCGGACGCGCTCCGGCTCTACGACCTCGTCTGGAAGCGCACGGTCGCCTCGCAGATGCGGGACGCGAACGGTCTGCGCACGCAGGTGCGCCTCTCCGGCGACGCGGGCGCGGAAGGCCGCGCGGTCTTCCAGACCTCGGGCAAGGTGATCTCCTTCCCCGGCTTCCTCCGCGCCTATGTCGAGGGTTCGGACGACCCGGATGCGGAACTCGATGACCAGGAGCGGGTGCTGCCGCCGCTCGCGCCGGGCCAGCCACTTGACCCGGTCAGCGTGGATGCCCGCGGGCACGAGACACAACCCCCGGCCCGCTGGACCGAGGCGAGCCTGATCCGTGAACTAGAAGAGCGCGGCATCGGCCGGCCCTCCACCTACGCATCGATCCTCGAGACGATCCAGGATCGCGGGTACGTCTGGAAGAAGGGGACGGCGCTGATCCCCACGTTCGTGGCCTTCGCTGTCGTGACCCTGCTGGAGCAGCATTTCCCCGACCTCGTCGACCTCGGCTTCACCGCCAAGATGGAAGAGCGTCTCGACGAGATCGCCGACGGCGAGCGCGACCCGAAGCCATGGCTTCATACCTTCTACTTCGGCGACCCGAACGCCCCCAAGAGCGACCGGGTGGCCCATGACGGCCTGCACCAGGCGATCGAGGGCGGATGGGAGGCCATCGACGCCCGCGCCGTCTGCTCCATCCCGCTGGGCCGTGATCCGCAGGGGAACGAGGTGGCGGTGCGTGTCGGGCGCTACGGCCCGTACGTGCAGATCGGCGACAGCGACCAGCGCGCCAGCGTGCCCGCGGAGATCGCGCCTGACGAACTCACACTGGAGGACGCCACACGCCTCGTGCGCGAGGAAGCGCTGGGCGACACGCCGCTCGGCGCCGACCCGGCGACCGGCCTCGCCGTGTACGTGAAGAGCGGTCGATTTGGCCCCTACGTCCAACTGGGTGAGGACCCCGAGTCTCCGAAGGCCGAGAAGCCGCGGCGCGGCTCGCTGTGGCCGGGCATGTCGCCGGAATCCGTCACCCTCGAAGACGCGCTCACCGTGCTCTCCTTCCCGAAGGTGCTGGGCCAGCACCCCGAGACAGGTGACGACGTCATGGCGCAGGATGGCCCGCGCGGGCCGTACGTGAAGAGCGGGACGAACAGCCGCAGCATCGAGGGCGGACACTTCGCGATGAAGACGATCACTCTCGAGGAGGCGCTTCGCCTGCTCGCCGAGCCTCGAAAGTTCGGTCGCGGCGCTGGCGTCTCTCAGTCGGCACTGGCGAGCCTCGGCAGCCACCCGGACAGCGGCGCGGCGATTACCGTGCGGTCTGGAAAATTCGGCCCGTACGTGACAGATGGCGTGGTGAACGCCTCGCTGCCGAAGGGACGCGATCCGAAGTCGCTCGACATGCAGACGGCCCTCGACCTCCTCGCCGCGCGCGAGGAGCGGATGCGCGCCGAGGGCAGGGACCCACGCGCTCCGAAGGTGAAGACAGCCCGGGCGACATCCAGAGCACCGCGTGCGGCGGCGGGTCGCAACGGACGCACCACCCGCAGCCCGCGCCGCTCGGCCTAGCCGCGCGTCTGCCCCCGGCGTACCCTGAGCGTATCCTCGGGCGGGGAATCCGAGGGCGACCAATGCCGCGAACCTCACGCGCGCGCGCGACCGAGCCCGCGCCTCCCGCTGAACTACCGCCCGCTTCGCTGGCTGCGCTTGAGGCCTACCTCGCTCAGGTCGAGGTCGTCCGCCGCCGCTCGCCGCTCACCGTCCGCAACTACCGCACCGACCTGCACCACTACCTCAGCCATCTCGCCGCCCACGGCATCGAGCATGACGCCGCCGGGCGTACGGATGTGCGGGGCTATCTGGCGCGGCTGCGCGACGAGGAACTGGCCGACTCCTCGATCCGGCGGCGCGCGGCAACCGTGCGTGGGTTCTACCGCTGGCTGGACGCCGAGGGTGTCCCGCTCCGGAACAGGCCCGGCGACTCGATCCTTCGCCTGCGCTATCCCAAGGTCGGCCGGCGGCTGCCGCATTTCCTCTCCGTCGATGACGCGACCGCCCTGGTCGCCGCGCCGGACGAGGACACCCCGAACGGGCTGCGCGACCGGGCGATCCTCGAACTGCTGTGGGGAGCGGGCCTGCGCGTGAGTGAGATCATGGGCCTAGACGTTGCCGACCTGGACCTGACCAACGGCCAGGCGCGCGTGACCGGCAAAGGGGACAAGACCCGCATCTGTCTGTATGGCGAACCGGCGCGCCACGCGCTACATCGATACCTCGAAGACGGCCGCCCGCGGCTGGCGACCGGCGCACAGACGGCGCTCTTCCTCAACCGCTCCGGCGGTCGCCTCACGGCGCGGTCGGCGCAGACGGTGGTGCGGAACGCCGGGATGCAGGCGGCGCTCCAGTCGCGCGTCCACCCGCACATACTGCGCCACACCTTCGCCACCCACCTGATCGAGGGCTCCGCCGACCTCCGCGTGGTCCAGCACCTGCTCGGGCACGCCTCGGCGGACACCACCCAGATCTACACAGCGGTCGCGCACCGCCGAAAGAGCACACTGATCTCGGACGCCCTCACCCGCGCGCGCTCGTCCGAGGCGGCGCGACGCGGGAGTGGCCTCAGCGTCAGTTCCGAGCCACGTGACGCCGCCTCTGCCGTCTGAACGTCGCGCCGGTTAACATCGAGGTTCGCTTCGGCGTGCGCCGAGCAAGGAGACCCCGATGCGCGTGTTGGTACTGAATGGCCCGAATCTGAATCTGCTCGGCTCCCGGGAGCCCGAGATCTACGGGTTCGAGACGCTCGCCGACATCGAGGCGGGGTTGCGGGCACACGCTGCTGACCTCGACATCGAGGTCGAGTTCATCCAGTCAAACCACGAAGGGACGATGATCGACGCGATCCAGTCGCACCGCGACTGGGATGGGATCATCCTGAACCCGGCGGGCTACACGCACACCTCGATCGCCCTCGCGGACGCGATCGCCGGCGCCTCGGCCCCGGTGGTGGAGGTGCATCTGTCGAACGTCCATAAGCGGGAGGCGTTCCGGCACCACTCGTATATTTCCCCGGTCGCCTGGGGCCAGGTCATCGGCTTCGGTTACCGCGGCTACCACGCGGCGCTCGACCTGCTTCATAGCCGTTACAGCGCGGGCGGCACGGGGACGTCGGCGTGAGCCTGCCCACCCGCCTCGACCGGCTGCGCGCGCGATTCGAGGCGCTCGGGATCGACGGCATGCTGGTGACGGCGCCGTCCAACCGTCGGTGGATCAGCGGCTTCAACGGCTCGGCCGGCGTCGTCCTCGTGCTGCAGGATGAGGCGATCTTCGCGACGGACTCGCGCTACTGGGAGCAGGTGGGCCAGCAGTGCCCTGGTTTCCGGCTGGTGAAAGTGGCGGGCGCGAACACCGGTGTCGCCCCGGCCATCCTCGAAGGTCTCGCGGGCGTCCGGATCGGCTTCGAGCCGGGACACCTCACGGTCGCCGCGCACCAGGAGTGGTTGCGTGCCGTTGAGGAGCTCCCCGCCCACTCCCGGCCGCGCCTCGTCCCCGCACCACGCGCTATCGAGGACCTGCGGATGGTGAAGGAACCGGGGGAGATTGACGCGCTCACCCGCGCTGTCCTGCTGGGCGACGAAGCATTCCGTTACGCCCGTGACCGGGTGGAGCCGGGGATGACCGAACGCCAGATGGCCTGGCTGATCGAGGAGTACGCGCTGACGCACGGCGCCGAGTCGATGTCGTTCGGGACGATTGTCGCCGGCGGCGCGCACGGCGCGCTGCCTCACTGGCGAGCGAGCGACGCCGTCCTCGAAGCCGGGGCCGGCGTCGTGATCGACATGGGCGTCGTAGTCGATGGCTACTGCTCCGACCTGACGCGTACGATCTTCCTCGGAAAACCGTCCGCCGAGTTCGCCCGGGTGTACGACATCGTGCTCACGGCGCAGACCATGGCGGAGGAACGGATCGAGGCGGGGATGCTCGGCCGGGACGGCCACGCGATAGCAATGGAAGTGATCGCGGCGGCCGGACACCGTGAGCACTTCGGCCACGGCCTCGGCCATGGGGTGGGGCTCGACATCCACGAGGACCCCCGACTGGCCCCGGCGGGTGACATCCCGCTGGAAGACGGGCAGGTGGTGACGGTGGAGCCGGGGATATACCTCCCGGGATGGGGTGGGGTACGCATCGAAGACCAGTGCGTGATGGAGGGCGGGCGGTTGCGCCCGATCTCTACCGCGCCGAAGTTCTGATCTGGTGCTCACGCGCCGGACGCTGGCCGCGGGAGCGGTGTGAGGGAGCCTGACTGTGATCTCGACTTCTGACTTCAAGCGCGGGTCCACCGTGGAGGTGGACGGCCACCTCTACCGGATGGAGGAAGTCCAGCACGTCAAGACGAAGAAGTCCGCCGTCTACCGGGTCAAGCTGCGCGACCTTCGCGGCGGCCACATCACGGAGCGGACCTTCAACGCCGGCGACAAGGTGCCGGTCGCGCGCGTCGAGCGGCGCACGATGCAGTACCTCTATGGCGACGGCGAGATGTACACCTTCATGAACTCGGAGACATTCGACCAGGTGCTGGTCCGCCGCGAGACGATCGCGGACGCGCTGCCGTACCTGAAGGAGAACGACGACGTGCAGATGATCATCTACGGCGACGAAGCGCTGGGCATCGAACTCCCGGCAGCCGTCGAACTGTTGATCACGCAGTCCGACCCTGGCGTGAAGGGCGACACCGCCCAGGGCGCGACGAAGCCCGCGACGCTGGAGACCGGTCTCGTCGTCAACGTCCCGCTGTTCGTGAGTCCGGGCGACCGGATCAAGGTGAACACCGCAGACGCCCGCTACATCGAGCGCGTGAAGGCCTAACGAGACCGTCGAGGAGTCCTCGATGCCGCCTGAGGCACGCCCGGTCTGGCAGGTCACGCGCTACCTGCGCGAGTTGCTGGAGCGCGACACGGCGATGTCTGACCTGTGGATCGGTGGAGAGGTTTCGAATCTCACCACCTCCTCCGCGGGGCATATCTACTTCACGCTGAAAGATCAGGGCGGCGCGCTGCGCTGCGCCTATTTTCGCAACCAGAACGTCCGGGTCCGCCTGCGCGAGCCGATGCGCAACGGCGACGCCGTCATCGTGCACGGCAAGATCGAGTTCTATCCCCAGGGCGGCACCCTTCAGTGCATCGTCGACTTCGCGCAACCGGCGGGCGTCGGTGCGCTGCAGGCGGAGTTCGAACGGCGCCGCGCGAAATTCGAGGAAGAGGGGCTGTTCGACCCCGCCCGGAAGCGCGAGCTGCCGCGGTTCCCGCGGAAGATCGGCGTCATCACCAGCCAGACCGGCGCGGCCTATCATGACATCACGACCGTCCTCGCCCGTCGCTGGCCGCTCGCGCCCATTCTCTTCCGGCCGACCCCGGTCCAGGGCGACGAAGCGCCGGTCGAGGTCGCCGAGGCGATCCGGAGCATGGGGCTCCGCCTGAGGCCGGAGGCGCGGCCGGACGTGGTGATCGTCGGGCGCGGCGGTGGCTCGGCGGAGGACCTCTGGGCGTTCAACGAGGAACCCGTGCTTCGTGCGATGTTCGGCTGTCCCGTCCCCGTCGTCTCCGCCGTCGGCCACGAGACCGACGTCACGCTCGCTGATCTCGTCGCCGACATGCGCGCACCCACTCCCTCGGCCGCTGCGGAACTCGTCGCCCCTGACCGCGAGGAGGTCACGCGCGCCGTCCGAGCCCTGGAGGCGACGATGTACGCGCGGTCGCGGCAGCGCACCGGGATCGCGCGCGACGCGACGCACCGCCTCGCGAACCGGGTGGAGCGGCTGCTGCCGGACACGCATGGCTGGCGACGCCGGGTGACGGCACACGCGGACGGCATGGCCCACGTGGCCCACCGATCTGCCCGCGAGGCGCGCGAGATGACGGCGGGGCTCGCGGCGCGGGTGCAGGCGCTCTCCCCGCAGGCCACGCTCCAACGCGGCTATGCGCTCGTCTCCACCGCCGCTGGCGCACCGGCCTCGCGTGCCGCCTCGGTCGCCGCGGGTGAGGAGATTGAGGTGCGCTGGGCGGACGGCTCCCGCCGCGCGACCGTCAGTGCCACGGCGACAGGCGCTCCAGCAGGTGGCGGGGTAGGCTCGGACGCATGACGTCAGCGACCGATCCTGAGCCCGCGGACACCCTTCAGGCCGCCTTCGCACTAGGCGATGACGATGGCTTCGAGGCCGTCTACAGCCGCCTCGACGCCGTCGCCAAGCGCCTCGAAGAGGGCGGACTGACCCTCGATCAGACGCTTGCGCTCTACGAGCAGGGGATCGCGCTCTCGCGCCGGGCGCAGGCGCTCCTGGACGCCGCGGAGCAGAGCATCGAGGTGCTGCGCCAGGGCGGCGAGTAGGTGGCGCACTCGTGACCTTGCGTGTTGGCTGGTACACCACCGCCCGCGGCGCTGGCTCGCGTGGAATGTTCGAAGCGGTGCGGGACGCGATCCACGCCGGCACCCTCGATGCCACGTTCGCCTTCGTCTTCTGCAACCGGGAGCCCGGCGAAGATGAGACGACGGATGCGTTTTTCGAGATCGTCCGTGCCGAGGGCATCCCGCTTGTGACGCTCTCCTCGGTGCGGTTCCGCCGGGAGCACGGCGGTCGACGGTCGCGGACCGGTGAGCCGCTGCCGGAGTGGCGTGAGGCGTACGACGCCGAGATCGCGCGCCTCGTCGATGTCCACGCGGCGGAGATCGGCGTGCTCGCGGGGTACATGCTCATTTTCACCGCACCGTTCGTGCGCGCGCACCGGTTGCTGAACCTCCATCCCGCCCTGCCCGGCGGCCCCACCGGTACCTGGCGTGAGGTGATCCGCGACTTAATCCGGTCCGGGGCACGCGAGAGCGGCGTGATGGCCCACCTCGCCATCCCGGAAGTCGACATGGGCCCCGTCGCCTCCTTCTGCCGGTACGCCATCGAGGCCAGCCCGCCTCCCGAAGCCATTTCCGACGCCGAGATCGA
>VGPD01000036.1 GCA_016875635.1 Chloroflexota bacterium | reverse complement strand
CCGCGCCTGCTCCTGCTCCACCACCTTCGCCTCGCGTTGCGCCTGGCGTGGCAATTCCGCCACCGTCACACCGAGGTCCGCCACGGTGCGCTCGGCATCCTCCCGTCGCGCGAGCGCCAGCGCGAGCGCACTCGCGCGCGCCTCCACCCGCTCGGCGACGGCGGCGGCGTTGGACGAAGCCGCCGACGACGCTGCCGCCGCGTCACGCAGCACCCGCTCCGCCTCGGCGAGCGCATGCTCGGCAGCATCGAGGTCGCCCTTCGCGTGCTTCGGCGCGGCGGTCAGCACCTCGCCACAGATCGGGCAGCGGTCGCCATTCTTCAATCCACGGGCGAGCGAAGCGGCCACGTTGGCCCGACGTGCGACCTCCGCCCGCTCACGCGCGGCCTCGGACGCACGTTCGGCCGCGGCGTGCGCCTTCGTCGCGGCGGTCGCCTCGCGCGTCGCCGCCTTCGCATCACGCACCGCCGCGGCGTGCGCCGCGGCCGCCGCACGCTCGGCCTCCACCTCGACCGCGAGGCGTGACGCCACCCGTTCGATGGCGACTGCGCGTGCCTGAGACGCCTGCGCCGCCTCACGCGCGGCGGTCGCCTCGGCGGTCTGTGCGACCGCCTCCGCGAGATGTCGGTCGCGCGCCGCCACGGCAGCGGCGGCGGCCACGATGACCTGCACCGCGGCAGCCTCAGCCTTCGTGCGCGCCTGGACTGCAGCCCGCTCCGCCTGCTTCACCGCGCGCACGCGCTCGACCGCCACAGCGGCTGCCTTCGACTGCTCACCCTCCGCCAACGCCAGGGCCGCCCGGGCGGCCTCCACGTCCCGCTCCGCCGCGACCCGCTGGTCGAGGAGCGCGACCTGGACGCGCAGGGCCTCGTGCGCCTCGCGGTCGTAATCGAGGGCGGCGCGAGCCGCCTCAGCCTGGACTGCCGCTCTCTGCGCGCCTGAGGCCAACTGCTCCGCGTCCGCCAGGTCGCTCGCGGCCTTCTTCACGGCCTCCGTGGCGCGCTCCGCCTCCCCCGCCGCCTCGGACGCCACCCGCTGCGCCGCCTCGAAGGCGCGCCAGTGGTCGGCCAGTCCGCGTAACGCCTCGAAGCGGGCAGCCAGCGTGGCCAGCCGGGTGCGCGCCTCCGCATGTTCCGCCCGCCGCGTAGCGATCCGGTCGGGCGTCGCGAGGTCGAGCGACGCGAGTTGCGCGCGGAGCGTCTCAGCACGCGTCTTCGCCTCGCTCGCGCGTGCGCCAGCGATCTGCCGCGCCGCCTCGTACACGTCGAGGCCGATCAGGCGGGACAGGATCTCGCGGCGCTCGCGCGGCTCCCCGCGCAGAAACGCGTCGAACGCCCCCTGCGGCAGCACCATCGTCCGCGTGAACGTCGCGTAGTCCATGCCGAGCAACCGCTCGACGTGCGCACGCACCTCGCTGGCCTTGTCCGCCAGTGGCTCCCAGGCGCCACTCAGGTCGCGCCGTTCGAGGCGTACCCGCCCCGGGCCCTTCACGTCCGCCCGACGCGCGATGCGGAACCGCCGGCCGCGCGTCTCGAACTCTAGGAGCACCTGCATCGTCGGCGCACCCTGTGCAATCAGCTGCGCCACGCTCGCGCCCACGCGCGGCACCTGCCCGAAGAGCGCCCACGTCATCGCGTCGAGCAGCGAGGACTTCCCCGCTCCCGTCGGGCCGGTGATCACGAACAGCCGTCGCCCCTCGAAGTCGAGGACCGCCGGCTCGCGGAAGGCGGTGAAGCCCTGCAGTTCGAGACGCACCGGCTTCATGCCGGCGCCGTCGCTTCCTCCATGACCCCCCGGAACAACGCGATCAGGTCAGGCGCGGGCGCCGAACCGTGCGCGGCGGTGTAGTACCGCGTCAACTGCTCGACCGGCGTGAGGTGGGCGAATGCCGCCTCAGGCAACTCACGCTCCGCGCGCGCCACCTCCACGCGCACCTCCACGCACTGCGGCAGCGCCTCCCGCACACGTGGCGCGATCCCCGTCTCATGCTGGTCGAGACGGACGACCGCACGCAGGTGCGCATCCGGCAGCGCGAGGCCCTGCGCGATCACCTCGTCCAGCGTGCCCCGCACCTCCACCAGCGCCTTCCCGGCGGTCAGCGGCACGAACTCCGGGCGCACCGGCCGTCCCGGATGCGACTCGACAACCCACACGCCCTTCTGCTGCTCACGCTCGCCGAAGTCCAGTTGCAGCAGCGACCCAGAATACGCCGCCGGCGAGGGCGCCCCCACGATCTCCTGCGGCTGATGGATGTGGCCCAGCGCGGTGTACTGCGCGCTCGTCGGGATCGCGGAGGGCTGCACCGCATATGTCTGGCCGATGTGGAGCCGCCGCTCCGAGCCGTCGACCATCGCGACCTGGGCACCGTCCACGAAGACGTGAGCCGCCAGGATGTTCACCGTCTCCGGCGTGAACGCGGTGGCCAGATGGCGATACAGCTCCGCCAGCTGCCCCGCATATCCCTGGAACGCCTCCTCGCGCGGCCCGAGGATCGCCTCGATGTCCGCGGCCCGGCCCTCCGGCACCCACGGGATCGCCGCGATCCGAGCCGTCTCCCCTCCGCGCTCGATCGTGATCACGCCACCCTCGTCCGGCCCCCGGACCGCCGACTGCACATGCACGCCCAGCAGTTCCGCGAGCCGCCCCAGCGCCTCGAGGCGGCGGGGGTGGTCGTGGTTGCCCGCGATCAGCACGACTTCAATCCCTGCACGCACGAGGTCGCGCAGCGTCGTCGTCAGCAGGCGCTCGGCCTCCGGCGGCGGCGAGGTGGAGTCGTAGATGTCGCCACAGACGAGGACCACGTCCACGCGCTGGTCACGCGCGATCCCGCAGACCTCCGCCAGCACTGCCTCGAATTCGGCGGCACGGCTTCGCCCCCGGATGGTGCGGCCGAGGTGCCAGTCCGCGGTATGCAGGAAGCGCATGCCCGCCTACCCGTCGTCCGGGTCGCCGATGTCGAAGCGACGCAACAGTCGAGGCTTCGCGTTCGGCTCGCCATCCCCGTTGGGCGGGGCGACCTCGGCGGCGCGGGTCGCCCACGCCGGCCACGGGAACTCGAGGAGCAGCGGCACCGGGATCTCCGGCTGAGCCACGATCATCGAACCGGGCTTCAACAACCCAGCACGCTTCTGCGCCGTCGGTGTGAGGTAGCGGTACTCGTTCCGCTGCGCCTCGGCAGGGTCGAGCCGTCCAACCACGCGAAACGCAGCGTTCGCCACGATGCGCGGCTCCACCTCGGACGCTGTCTGCTGCGCGCCAATGAGGATCACGCCAAGCGACCGGCCCCGCTCCGCGATGTCGAGCAGAGCATCCTTGATCGGACTGCGGCCGGTGCGCGGCGCATACTTGTTCAACTCGTCCACCACCACGAAGAACGGCGCGGGCCGGTCAGACCCCGGACGCGACTCCCGCTCCTCCATCACCCGCCGCAACAGCACGCCGACGACGAACCGCTGCGCGCGGTCATGCAGCCGGTGGAGGTCCACCACCGTCACCTGGTGCTGGAACCCGATGCGGTGCTTTTCCGGGTTCGACGCACTCGCCCCGCGCACCAGTACGCCGACGTGCCGTGCCGAGGCGTGCAGCCGCCGCATGAAGGCGCGGATCGTGCCGATCGCGGCGGCGCTGTTCCCCGAACCAGCCCACTTGAACGCCAGGTCCGAGTCCGGGTCGAGATGCGTGTCGATCGCGTCCAGCAACTGGTCGAAGTCCTCGACCTCGACGTCATCGACGAAGACGTTGGCGCCGGGCGGGCTAGTCTTCGCGGCAGCAGCGAGACGCGCGGCGACCGCGTCGATCACGTACGACATCTGCGAGGTCTCCGCGTCCGCCTCCGTGAAGAGGAACGGGAGAAAACCCTCCTCGCAGAACTCGCGCAACGTCCAGAAGAACCCGGTGACACCTTCCTGCCGCGACCCGGTGTCCGGGATCGCCAGGTCGCCGCGCCGCACCGGCGCGTAAAACCCCGCCGAACCGAACGGGCCCGCCGACAACCCGAGCGAGGCGTACCGCTCGCGGATCTCGTCCGTCAGCATCACGTTGGGCCGGTCGAGGAAGAGCAGGTCCTCCCCCTTCACATTGAAGATCATCGCCTTCGCGTTCGCACGCCGCTCCCGCAGCGACGCCCCCTCGAACAGCGCGTAGAGCAGGAACGTCGCATACGAGGTCTTCGTCGCCACGCCGGAGATGCCGGAGATGTTGACGTGCGCCCCCTTCGACCCGTCCAGGAACTCGATGTTCCCCACGATCGTCGAGCCGTCGCGCGCGAGGCCGAGCGGGAACTGCTCGGTCATCCGGTCGAAGAACAACGCGCGGTCGCGCGTCGCGCCCTCGGCCAGCGACACCGGCTGTCCCGGCATCGGCGGCACATAGACCTCCGGCTCCACTCGCGTGACCGAGACGTGCGCGGACGTCGCCTGCTGCGCCGGCAGCACGCCATCGCGCGCCACCGAGACATCCGAGGTGAGGCTGACGCCTTCCTGCCGGGTTCGCACGTCGTCGACGATCCCGGATGTCTCCACCTCGGTGCCGTCGGGGAGCGTCGTGCGCACCGTGACCACGTCGTCCAGCTGGAGGAAACGTGCAGGGTCCACCCACACGGAGAAGCCGAGCGGCGTGGACGCCTCCGCCTCCGTGCCCAGCACCAGCCCGCGGTACGCCGCGTCCGCCGTCGGGTCGGTGGTCATACGGCGATCCCTCGCGCGAGGTCGGCGAGCAGCAGGCGGTAGATCAGCCGCCGGTCGCCCAGCAGATGCGTGAGCCGCGCCTCCAGCGCCCCCGTCGGCGTCAGGTTCTGTGGCGCACGCGGGTCACGCACGGGCGACGAAGCGAGCCGCGGCAGCAGCGTCGCGGTGAGGTCCGCGAGTGCGCACGCACCGTCGAGGCCCACTGCCTGCGCGCATTCGAGCCGCAACACGCCGCCGAGAGGGTGCACCGGCCCCTCAAGGTGCGCGATCCGCACATACCAGGAGTACCGCCCGTCGCGCAGATGGTCGGCGCCCGCGCCCTTCGCCGCGATGCTGAACAGCGGCGTCCGCTCGCCCGGTAGCAACGTCGGCAGCAACGCCACCTCGCGGGGCGGCACGTACCACTCCTGCACCCGCTTGATGTAGCCCACGACACGCCGGCCCGGGTGACGCAGACCGCGTAGCGGCCCGTCCACCAGCGTAAGCCACGACTCGTCCTCGCTCAGCTCCTCCGCGAGGCGCGCTTCCGCGTCAAGCATCGCGCGGTTCATCGCGTCGACCAGGTCATCCGCGCTCTTCGCCTGCGGCACTGCCCGTGCGCGGAAGTCGAGACGTACGCCGCCCGCACTGAGGACGCGGTCCGCGGCGCCCGTCCCGGTGTGCAGGTACTGCCGCACCACCTCGGAGGCCTCGTCCACCACACGCGCGGCGGCCGGCTCGCACGCGACCACACCAACCGCATACGAGGCGAAGAGGCCGAATGCCGGCATCCCGCCGTCGAGGTCGTCGTCCAGCGCGTGCGCCTCCGCGCGGCGGACGCCATCGACGATGCGGACGCGCAGCGGGGCGGGGTTCGAGGGGGTCACAGGCGCCCAGATCTCCCGTTCGACGCGCATGCCGACATCGCCGCGGTCGGCCTCGTCGGGCTCCGCGGCGTCCATGCGCATCGCGGTGCCGTATTCTGGCGACCACGGAAGCAGGCGGACGGGCATGCGTTCGATCCGGTGTCCTGGGGAGACAGCCGGATTGTACGCGTGAAGGTCGCACCGCACATCCGTTCGCCTCCCTGTCCGCCACGCGGACTACCATCCCGCCGCAGAGAGGGGGTGCGAGATGCGCATCGGACTGTCCGTGGGGATCGGGGACGACTGGCGCGAGTCCCTCAAGAAGGTCCAGATCGCCGAGGACCTGGGCATCGAGTTCATCTCCACCGGGGAGGCATGGGGCGCGTCCGCGATCCCGTGGCTCGCCGTTGTCGCCGCCAGCACCTCGAAGGTCACGATCGGGACGAACATCCTGAACGTGTACTCCCGCACCCCGGCGGCCATCGCCCAGGAGTTCGCCGCGCTGGAGCAGATCTCGGGCGGACGGATGGCACTCGGCCTCGGCTCCTCCGGCGAGTTCGTGATCGAGCACTTCCACGGCATCCCGTTCCAGAAGCCGCTCCGCCGCCTGCGCGAGTACGTCGAGATCTTCGACACCCTGATCGCCGGACAGCAGCTGAACTACGACGGCGAGATCTTCAAATTGCAGCGCGGGTTCCGCCTCGACTACGACCGCCCGAGGACGAAGGTGCCGGTCTACATTGCCGCCATCACGCCGAAATCGATCCGCCAGACCGGCGCGATCGCCGACGGCATCTTCCCGATCCACTGGCCGAAGGACCACTTCGAGTCGCTGCGCGCCGAACTCCGCACCGGGGCGCAGGAGGCCGGACGGCCGGCCGACTTCCCCTTCACGATCGCCCCGTACACGAAGGTGTCCGTGCTCACCGGTTCCTCCGAGGACGAGGCGCTCTGGCATGAGGCACGTCGCCTCATCCAGTACTACGTGAACCGCATGGGCGTCTTCTACTGGCAGATGCTCGAACGCAACGGCTTCGCGGACGAGGTCGCCCGTTCGCGGGCCGCCTGGGCCGCGCGGGATGCCGAGGGCTCGATCGCTGCGATCTCCGACGACATGGTCCGTGCCTGCCAGGTCATCGGCAGCATCGACGAAGTGCGCGCGCAGTTGAAGGAGCGCTCCGCGCTCGGGGCCGACCTCCAGAACCTCTACATGCCCCCGGGGGACGCGCAGGAAGTCGGGCGCTGGCTGGAGTCGGTATTGAAGTAGGCGCGGCCTCCACGCCCGGGGCACTCCCGCTCTCGGATATCCCGGCGTAGGCTCGTCGGATGAGCACCGACCGCACCGAACGTCTGTTCGAGGAGGGCGCCGACCGCGCCACCTACGTGCAGACGATGTTCAGTGAGATCTCTTCGCGGTATGACCTCATGAACCGCGTCATGACCGTGGGCCAGGACCAGGGCTGGCGGCGACGCGCCGTGCGTGCGGTCGTCCGCCCCGGCGACACCGTCGTCGACGCCGGCACCGGTACCGGCGACCTCGCGCTCGCCTGCATCGATGCCGGGGCGGCACAGGTGATCGGCCTCGACTTCGCCCGGCCCATGCTGATGCGGGCCCGCACCAAGGCACTCCGTGGTGAGGCGCTCCGCGGCGAGTTCGGGCTCACGGGGTTCGCCCTCGGGGATGCCACGCACCTGCCGCTGCCTGACGCAAGCGTTGACGTCTGGTGCTCCGCCTTCGTCGTCCGCAATATCCCCGACCTCGACGCCGCGCTGCGCGAGGCAGCGCGTGTCCTGCGGCCGAGCGGCCGGCTCGTCTTCCTCGAGATCCCGAAGATGGACGCGGGGCCGCTGCGCCCGTTCGCGCGCATTCATTTCAAGCAGATCGTCCCGCGCCTCGGACGGCTGATCTCCGGCCACCGCAGCGCCTACGCGTACCTGCCCGTCTCCGTCGACCACTTCCTCACGCCCCGAGAGTTCACCGCCCGCCTGCGCGCCGCCGGGTTCGAGGTGACACAGGTACGTCGCCTGATGTTCGGGACCGTCGCGATGCACGTCGCCCACAAACCAGAACGTGAGCAGACGGAAGGCTAGGGATCGGAGGATAGCCATGCAGTACGAGCATACGGTCGACATCGCCGCCGTCCCCGAGGTCGTCTGGCGCATCCTCGCGGACATCGAACGCTGGCCGGACTGGACGCCCACCATGACGCCCGTCGAAGCGCTCGACCCGCTCCCGCTCCGTGCCGGCCTGCGTACCCGGGTGGAGCAGCCAGGCCTGCGTCCGTCCGTCCTCACCGTGACCGCCGTCGACGAAGGCCGCCGCTTCTTCTGGGTCGCGAAACAGCCCGGCCTGACCTTCTCAGCCGACCACGTCATCACACCAACGCCCCTGGGCTCGCGCGTCAGACTGTTCGCCGAGTTCAGCGGCCTGCTAGCGCCGATCGTCGGGGCGATCTACGGCAAGAAGACTCGTGCCTACGTGGCGACCGAGGCGGAGTCTTTGAAGGCAAGGGCCGAGTCCTCGAAATCACCGCCGGGTAGCCGTGGCCGGCTACCGCAGGAAAGTCTCCTTCAGCGGCTCCCTCGGCACATCCTCAGATGCGTTCACCATGTGCTTCGCCAGCGGTCCGAGGCCGGCGAACACCTCCTGCATCTCTCGTTCGGGCACACCCGCCGCGCGGAACGCCTCGCCCATGTGGCGCAGCCAGAGGCCAGCCGCGCGCTCGTCGATCACGAACGGAAAGTGACGCGCACGCAGCCTCGGATGGCCGTACTGCTCGGAATAGCGCGGCTCGCCACCCAGCCACTGCTCCAGGAACAGCGCCTGCTTCTCCCGTCCCGCCGTCATCTCCTCCGGGAACAGCCGCCGTAACTCCTCGTCTGCCTCCACGCGGTCATAGAACTCGCGCACGATCCGTTCGACAACCGGACGGCCGCCCATCCGCTCGAACAACCCCGGCTCGCGGGACGCGCGCTCGCGTGGGAGCGGGATCAGCGGCTCGTTCATGGCATGACCTTCGACACGGCCTCGAAACCGTCGCACTCCAGGCGCGGCAGCCGAGGGTATTTCACGAACCGTTGCGGCTCGGCCTCACTCCGGCGGCAGCGCAGGAAAGTGGAACCGCGCCCGCTGCGGATCACATCCGCCCAGACGCACAGCCCGCACAGCCCGGCTTCACCCGCCATCGTTCGCCCTGCCTCGTCGATCGAGTGTAGACAGTACGATGGGCACGAGGTGACACGATGCGAGCGACCGTCCAGGCAGTCATGCCGTTCGACCTGCACGGCACGAGGTACTACCAGGTGATCTACGTCCCGGACGGGGCCGCCGGTGCCCAGCAGGCGCGCCTCTCCCACGACATGGTGGACGCTGACCTCCAGCCGGGCGAGCCAGTCGACGTCCACGCCATCCTCGGTGTCGTCGACGGCATCCGGCGCGTGGCGAAGGGCGGTGCAGCATGACACAGGAGTCCGAGCCGACGCCAACCGAGCCGCCGCCGACGCAGCGGAACCCCACCGATGACCAGTTCCCCACCGGCCCCGAAGTCGGCGACACGTTGCCTGACTTCACGCTGACCGACCAGTACGGGCACGCCGTCAACTTTCGCGAGTCGCGGGGCAATCGACGCGCGCTCGTCCTCTTCCACCGTTCGGCGCGGTGGTGACCGTACTGCCGCACGCAGCTCGTGCAGCTGCAGCGACACCTGGCGGAGTTTGAGGAAGCCGGCGTCGCGGTGTACGCGCTCTCGTACGACGCGTCGGAGACCCTCGCCGCCTTCGCCGAGGAGTTCGGCATCACCTACCCGCTCCTCAGCGACGCGGGCTCCGAGGTCATCCGCCGCTACGGGATCCTCAATACCCTCGTCCGCCCGGACGAGGCGGTGTACGGCATCCCCTATCCCGGCGCCTACCTCACCGACGAGGCTGGTGCGGTCACCGAAAAGTCGTTCTACCGCCAGTACCGCATCCGGCCCGCGACCCGCTCCCTGTTGAAGGATGGGTTCGGCGTCCCGCTCACGCCCGAATCTGGCCCCGTCGCCGAATCGAGCGCGCCCGGCGTCCGCGTCACGGCAGCGCTCGGCGAGGAGGCGCTCGTCTTCCAGCAGCGCGTCCCGCTGTACGTCAGATTCGACCTCGACCCCGGCCTCCACATCTACGCGCCCGACGCGGGGGGCGGCATGCTCGGGACGACCGTCGAGGTACACGCCCCTGAGGGCATCGAGATCGGCAGTCCTGCCTTCCCGACGGCGCACCCGTTCCGAATTGAAGGTGCTGCGGAATCACTCCCGGTGCTCGATGGGACGGTTGAGATCGCCGTCCCTCTGATCTCGACACGCGCGGAGGTGGAACCGGTCATGCTGGATATCCGCCTCCGCTATCAGGCCTGCGACGACCGCCAGTGCTTCCTGCCTCAGGAACAGACCCTCACCCTCCAGGTGCCGCTCCAGGGCCTGAACCGGGCTCGCCCGCGCTCCTAATCGGCGCCCCGCGTAGGATCGACAGGTGACCACGCCCGCCGCCCCTGCGCTGCGTCTGCTCGTCCAGTGCCCCGACGGGCCGGGGATCGTCGCCGCCGTCTCGAAGTTCCTCTTCGAACATGGCGCTAACATCGTGCAGGCCGACCAGTACTCCTCAGCGTTCGAGGGCGACGGCGGCGCGGAGCGGTTCTTCCTCCGCATCGAGTTCGAGACCGCTGGCCTCGACCTGTCGCCCGAGTCCCTGGCCACCCGGTTCGCTGCGGAAGTCGCCGCCCCCTTCGCTATGGAGTGGCGGCTCTCCGGTGGACGCCGGCCGCGCGTCGCGCTGATGGCCAGCCGTACCGACCACTGCCTGCTCGAACTGCTCTGGCGCTGGCGGCGCCGCGAACTGGCTGTCGACATCCCCCTCGTCATCTCCAACCACGACGGCCTGCGCGCCGACGTCGAGGCGTTCGGGCTGCCGTTCCACTTCCTTCCCGTGACGAACGCCACGAAGACGGAGCAGGAGGCCGCCATCCGCACCCTCCTGCGGGCCGCGGAGGTCGACCTCGTGGTCCTCGCCCGCTATATGCAGATCCTCAGCGGCGACTTCATCGCCGAGTTCCCCGCCCGGATCATCAACATCCACCACTCGTTCCTGCCTGCCTTTGCGGGGGCCGACCCGTACGGCCGTGCGTTCGAGCGGGGCGTGAAGATCATCGGCGCCACCGCGCACTACGCAACGCAGGACCTCGACGAGGGCCCGATCATCGAGCAGGACGTCGTGCGTGTCTCGCACCGCGACGCCCGCGACGACCTCGTCCGCCTCGGCCGCGAGGTCGAGCGCAGCGTCCTTGCCCGCGCCGTCCAGTGGCACATCGAGGACCGCGTCTTCGTCCACGGCAACAAGACAGTCGTCTTCCGCTAGCCCGCCGCCGTCACCGTTTCGACCGGCGGACACCCGAAGCGCAGAGCGAGCACCCGTCGCCGGTACTCGAAGATCGCACGCACGCGTGCGCCAACCGCCAGCGCATGTGCCAGATCCCCCAGCGGGCCCAACGGCAACGCGTAGTGGACGACGTCTCGCATCTCGACCCCACCCGCGACCGGCATGAACGTGTGCTCGTGGTGCCACATCGCGTACGGCCCCACCCGCTGCTCGTCCACGAAGCGGGAGCCCTCATCGACATGCGTGATCTCGGTCGCCCACCGCACCGGGAGCCCGAGCAGGGGCCGCAGCGTGTAGGTGATCATCATCCCCTCGTACATCCGCCCGGGGACCTCCGACGTGATCCGGAAGTCCAGGTCGGGCGGTGTGATGCGAGACAGGTTCCGTGGGTCCGAGAAAAACGACCACGCCTCTGCCACGGTCACCGGCAGGATCTGCGTCGCCTCCAGGCGATGGATCGACGTCATCGGGCTGCCGCCATCTCGCGCGTGCCTCGGCCGAGTTCGGCTTCCAGCGCACCCTCGATCGTCGCGTGCCGGAAGCGGAACCCCGCGTCGACCAGCCGACCCGGGACCGCACGCACGCTCCCCAGCAGCATCTCCTCCGCCAGCCCGCGGCCGAACAACAGGCGCAGCGCCGCCGAGGGCACCGGGAACACCGCAGGCCGGTGCAACGCGCGTCCGAGTGCGTGCGTGAACTCGACGTTCGTCGCCGGCTGTGGCGCCGTCACGTTCACCGCCCCCTCGATCTCGTCGCGCGCCAGCAGGAACTCCACGGCCGCTACGGCATCCTCCGTCGCCACCCACGAGAACCACTGACGCCCGCTGCCGAGGCGGCCGCCCAGGCCGAGCCGGAACGGCAGCAGCAGTCGCGTGATCAACTCGCTGTCACGCGCCACCATGGGCGCGAACCGCGCCGTCACCACGCGCGTCCCCAGCGCGGACGCACGCATCGCCTCACGCTCCCAGTCCGCCACGAGCTCGGCGAGGAACCCCTCCCCGGACGGGAATACCTCGGTCAGCACCCGGTCCGCGCTGTCGCCGTAGAACCCCGTCGCGGAGGCCGCGACCAGTACACGCGGCGGCTGCGCCAGACCGCTCAGGTGGTCGACCAGCACCCGCGTGCTCTCGATCCGGCTCGCGCGCAGTTCCGCGCGGCGTCCCGCCGTCCAGCGCTTCGACCCGATCGAGGTACCCGAGAGGTGTACGACGGCGTCCACGCCCTCGAACGTCCCGGGGCGCACCCAGCCGGCCGCTGGATTCCACTGCGCGTTCGCGTCTGAGGCCTTCCCGCGGCGCACCGCGAACGCCTCATGCCCGTGTGCAGTGAGCGCCCGCAGCAGCGCCGACCCCAGATACCCAGTCCCGCCCGTGATCGCGATTCGCATCCCTGTCCTCCTTCATTACAGGGACGAGGCTACGGAGAGCTCCCGACGGCGGCGTCGCGGGAACCATGCACAGAGACATAGCGGAAACCTCGTAGGAGACAGGGACGGGCACCGGCGCGGTGCGTGACGCTCAGGTCAGGCGGTGTTTGATCGCGTACGCGGCGGCCTCGGTGCGGCTTCGGCAGCCGATCTTCGGATAGAGGTTCGTCAGGTGCCGCTCCACCGTGTGGACGCTGAGGCCGAGCGTGGCCGCGATCTCCTTGTTGGCCCGACCCTGCGCCACCAGCCGCAGCACTTCGCTCTCACGCGCCGTCAGCGACCCCTCGCCGGAGACCTCCGCTGCCGCCGTGATCCCCGGGGCATCCGGCGCGTCCGCCACCCCCATGAACCGGGCGATCGCGTCCACACCACCATCGATGTCGCCCGCGAACGGTGACGGCGCCTCGCCTGGCAACACGACCAGCTCCGCGCGCGGCATCCGCGCCGCCAGTTGCTGCGCCACCTCTACCCGCTGTCCGGCCGCGTCGCGTCGATGCAGCACGAGCGCCGGCGCCTCAACCCGCGGGAGATACGACGTGACGTCATACGCGCGGATCGCGGCAAGCGCCGTGAGCGCCGCCTCCGGTGTCACGCACGCCTTGAAATACTCGGCTGTCTGCCGCGCCTCATCACCCGCCCCAGCCGTCCACGCGCGGGCGATGCTGTCGATGACCACCGGCCAGTACATCGCGGCCATCTGCGGGTCCGCCGGCAGAGGCATCGGGTAGATCTCCGCGCCGCGCGCGAAGCCGCCCCACAATACGAGCTCCGTCACCGCCTCCGGATGCTCCGCCGCGTACGCGATCGCCACCGGCGCGGCGTTGAAGAACCCGCAGAGCGCGAACGTCCGCCAGCCCAGGCGCTGCGTCACCGCATCGAGGTCGCGCATCATCTCCGGCAGCCCGAACGCTGACGCACCACGGTCGGACAGGCCGGTGCCCCGACTGTCGTAGATCGCGACCTGCGCATGCCTCGAAAGCCGGTCGAACCAGCGTTGCTGGCCCGGCGCGTCCCACATCGCCTCCAGGTGGCTGAACGGCAACGCGGGCATGAAGACGACCGGGACGCCCTCCCCGACGGCAGTGAAGGCGATGCTCGCGCCGTCTGAGGTTGTCGCATAGCGGATGGTGGGGGCCATGGACACATGCTACCGCTGCGCGCACTCGGTGCCGCGATCGGCTAGCCCGCCGCGTTGCTCCCCGCGCGCGCCAGCGTCGCCTCATACGCTGCCCCACCCGCGAGGCCGCCCACCAGGGGCCCGAGGATGTACACCCAGAACCCGTTGTGCGGCCCGGGAATCGCGACCTCGCCCCACCCCGCGGCGAACGCCACCAGTCGAGGCCCGAAGTCGCGCGCCGGGTTCCACCCGGCCTGCGTCACCGGCGCGAACAGGGAGATCAGCACCGCCACCGTGAAGCCGATCAGCAGCGGGGTCATCGACCCCGCCACCGGTAACCGACGGCCATCCGTCAGCGCGAAGATCACGAATACGAGCACAGCCGTCCCGAACGCCTCGACGCCGGCCGCACGCAGCGGCGATACCAGGTCGGCGTCCACGACGTCGGGAAAGACGGCCGGGTTCGGGAAGTACTCACCGAACACCATCGCCGACGCCTCGCTGCCGGTCTCCCCACGCACGATCTGATGCTCACGTTCGAACCGGTCGAGGAACGGCGAGAACACCGCGAACACGACACACCCCGCGAGCACGGCTCCCAGCAACTGCGCGCCGGCGTACGGCAGCGCGCGCGACCGAGGGAACATGCCGCCTCGGAAGGTCGCCATGGCGAGCGTCACCGCGGGATTGAGGTGCGCGCCCGAGACGCCCGCGGTCGCCGCGATCGCGATCGTGACACCGAAGCCCCACACCACCGCCACCTGCCACAGCCCGACCTGCGCCCCCGTCAGCACCGCCGTCGCCACCACGCCCGTGCCAAACAGCACCAGCAGGAACGTACCGCACAACTCCGCGACCAGCGCGTCACGCAGTCGAGGCACTACGACACGCCCTCGGCCACCGGCACGCCGATCTCCGTCAGCAGCGCGCGCACCAACCCCTCGATCTCGTCGCCGATGCGCCGCACGACCTCGATCGGCTGACCGGCCGGATCGTCCAGCGGCCAGTCGAGATAGCGCTTACCGGGAAAGAACGGGCACGCGTCGCCGCACCCCATCGTCACCACGATGTCCGCCGACTCCACCATCGCCTCGTCGAACGCCTTCGGCTGCTCCTCCGCAACATCGATGCCCCGCTCTCGCATCGACTCCACGACGACGGGGTTCATTCGTGCGCCAGGCTCTGAGCCACCGGAGAGCACTCGCACCCCGGCCCCGCCGAGGTGGGACGCGAACCCAGCGCCCATCTGGGAGCGCCCCGCGTTGTGGATGCAGGCAAACAGGATCGTGATTGGCTCAGGCATACGCGGAACAATAGGTGCGCGACATCATCGGCAGGTAAACCCTCACTGGATTCAGCCTTCACGCCCCCGCCGTCCGCGGAGACCGCCGCGGCCACGACCGCACGGCCCTGGCGGATGTTGTCCACCGTCGCGATCGCGAAGTAGCCGGCGCGTAGCGCCTCAGGCCTCCGGTGCATTGCGCTCAGCGGCTGATGCGACGTCCTCCAGATCCCGCTGCATCGCCTCCCGGGTCGAGGCCATCAATCGATGTCCAAACGGCCGCTGGACGAGCAACCCGATCAGGTTCGTAGCCCTGACCTCGAACCGCACCGTGACGCGAGTAGCCTGGTCGAAGGCTTCAAGCTGATAGATCGTCGAGTAGTGTGCGCCACTCGCCTGGGCCACGGTCTCGAGTCGGTTCGGTGGGCTCCACGCAACGATCCCGAGTACTTGGGCATGCTCACGCCCGAAAACCGTGCGAGTTTGCCGCCACCTTGCATCCAGGCCGCTCGTCTGGGGCGTGAGGTACTCCACGCTCACGTACGACCCGACGGTGTCTGGATAGGCATCGAAGGCCGCGATCTTCGACCAGACCACTTCTATCGGGGCCGCAACGCTACGGCCTACCTCAGCCTGAATCATCGCATCACCCGCCCTGCTTACGTGGGGCGTTCGGTAGATACGCAAGAGATTTCTGCAAGACCAACCTCGGCGCCCCTACTGGATCCGCACCACCTCCTGCGCGCGGCTCCACAACCCTTCGAGGTTGTAGTACGCACGCATCTCCAGCGAGAAGAGATGCACGATCACACCAGCGCCGCAGTCGATCAGGATCCAGCCGTCCTCGCCGGAGCCCTCGGCCTTCACGTCCCCACCGTCCGCGGAGACCGCTGCATCCACGGCGTCAACGACCGCGCGGCCCTGGCGGATGTTGTCCACCGTCGCGATCACGAAGTAGTCGGCGAATGCGGCCAGATTCGACAGGTCGAGCAGCACGACATCCTCGGCCTGCCGGTCCACGAGGACATCCACCAGCATCCGGGCGCGTGCCAACGAGCGTTCGAGGTCGGGGGGCCGCGGCCCGCTGGCGGGCTCAGTACGAGCGTCGAAATCGAGGTCGGACTCGGTGCTCGTTTCAGCGTGGTCAGTCGAGGGGATACGAGACTCCAGGCGGCACCTCCGGCGGCGGGCGCCTGCCGGCGGCCCCGAGATCGAGTATACCCGCCGCCCTCCGTTCCCTATCCGGCTCCCCGTCGCCGTGACCTAACGATGAGGCCGGCGCCCTTCTTGTTCCCCCTGCGCTCCGCCCATGGCAAGGCGAGGGGTGGATCGACCCGCTTCCACATCCCCGCCCTTCCGACCTCCCCCTCGACCCTGAGGGCGAGGGGGCCGGGGGGTGTGGGTGAACCCATCATTCACATCCCCCGCCCCGAGGGGCGGGGGCTTGGGGGTGGGGCCGCTCTCGCGAAGCGAGGCGGTACGGATGCCCCGCCATCGTCAACGCTCGCTCACCCGATGCCACCCCCTCCGTCGAGGGGGAGAACGGGGGAACCCTCCCCCGTACACTGAAATCATGGCCGCACGCGTCCTCGTCGCCATGTCCGGCGGAGTCGACTCCGCCGTCGCCGCCGCCCTGCTCCACGAGCAGGGCTACGACGTCGTGGGCGTCACCCTCCGCCTCTACACCGAGGCCGACGACACCGCGCTCCGCTCCGGCCGCACCTGCTGCGGCATCGAAGACGTCGGCGACGCCCGCGCCGCCGCGCAGGCCATCGGCATCCCGCACTACGTCCTCAACATGGAGCGCGAATTCGAACGCGACGTCGTCGAGCCGTTCGTCGACGCGTACCGCAACGGCCGCACGCCCAACCCCTGCCTCAACTGCAACCAGTACGTGAAATTCGACACCCTGCTCAACCGCGCCCTCGCGGTGGGCGTCGACTACCTCGCCACCGGCCACTACGCCCGCATCGAGCGTGACGGCGACATCGTCCGCCTCCACCGTGCCATCGACGACGAGAAGGACCAGTCCTACGTCCTCTACACCCTCGACCAGGACGCCCTCCGCCGCACCCTCTTCCCCATCGGCGGCCTGACGAAGGCGGAGACCCGCGCCCACGCGAGGCGCTTCAACCTCCCGCTCGCCGACAAACCCGACAGCGTAGACATCTGCTTCGTCCCCGGCGGCGACTACCGCGAATTCCTCGCCCTGCGCGGCGTCACCGGCACACCTGGCGCGATCGAACGCCCGGACGGCGCCCGCGCCGGGACCCACCTCGGCATACCCCTCTACACCGTCGGCCAGCGTCGAGGCGTCCCCGTCACCACGACGCCCGGCGCGGACGGCGCACCCGCACGCCAGTTCGTCACCGCCATCGACCCCACCCGCAACGTCATCACCGTCGGCGACGAGACCGACCTCCTCGCCTCACGCATCGAGGCGAGCGCGCCCCACTGGACCGCCGCCCCGCCCGAGCCCGGCGACGCCGTGACCGCGCGCATCCGCTACCACGCCGCCGACCTCCCCGCCCGCGTCGAGGCGGTCACCGCCGACCGCGTCACGCTGTCCCTCGACACCCCCGCGCGCGCCGTCGCCCCCGGCCAGGCCGTCGTCCTCTACCGCGGCACCGAAGTCCTCGGCGGCGCGACGATCGAGGGAAGCGGGCAGTAGCCACTCACCGTCTCGCTGGCCCCCCTCACCCCCACCCGGCTACGATGGCCCTCGGGGGTACCGCTACATGAGCCTCGCCGACCTGCGCGACGTCGTCGTCATCGTCTATGGCGTCATGGGCATCATCCTCATGCTCGCCCTCACCATCGCCGCCTTCAGCCTCTGGTTCGCCGTCCGCGCCCTCTCCCGCGTCCTCCAGGACACCCTGCAAGAGGTCCAGCAGACCGTCCAGCAGGTCCGCGGCACCACCGAATTCCTCTCCGACACCGCCGTACACCCCGTCGTCCGCGTCGTCGCCATCAGCCGAGGCGTGAAGCGAGGCATCGCCTCCGTCACCGGCTTCCGACGCGGCAAGTAGCCGGCAACCGAGACGCACCCGTGAAGTTCACCACCGCCATCGTCATCAACATCGCCGCCGTCGCCGGCTACCTCGCCGCGCGCACCCTCCTCGAAGACGACACCGACCTCGACCTCCTCCCCACCGCCGCCCGCAACCCCCTCGAGGCCGCCCGAGGCCGCCTCCAGCGCGCCCGTGCCCGCGCCCGCGTCGCCCTCAGCGAAGCCCGGACCGAGCGCGACGACAGCGAACGCCACCTCATGGAGCGCTACCGCGCCCGCACCCGCCGCTAACCCCGCGCCTTTCGCGTCCCAACCTCCCCCTCTCCCGGCGGGAGAGGGGGCCGGGGGGTGAGGGCGATCCTCTTGTTGTTCATCCCCTTCCCCGAGGGAAGGGGGCAGGGGGGTGGGCCGCTCCTCGCGACAGCGAGGGCGGTACGAGCCCCACGCCAAACATCGAGTGCGCCCCTGCCCATCTCCGCGCGGCTCCAACTCCCTCGCCCTTGAGGGCGAGGGGGCCGGGGGGAGTGGGGTGACCCCCTTCTTCAACCCCCTTCCCCATCTGCGCGGGGCCCCCGCGCGGTAGCCCTGGACCGCGTGGGTGCGGTATGGGGGCAGGGGGATGGGCCGCTCTCGGCGCAGCCGAGGCGGTACGAGCCCACCGCCAACCTCGATGCCGCGCCGCCACCGATGGCGACACGCCCCCGCTCCTCGCGGCTACCCGCACCCCTCCACTAGACTCACGAGTGGAGAGGTGGCCGAGCGGTTGAAGGCGCTCGTCTCGAAAACGAGTAAACGCAAGTTTCGCGGGTTCGAATCCCGCCCTCTCCGCCATCGAGTCAGACAGCACACTCCCTGCCTGACACCGCCTCGCACACCGGCCTCACCGCCCCGCGACGCAACCGATGGCCCACCTCGCGGAGAGGTGCTGGAGTGGTTGAACAGGCTCGCCTGGAAAGCGTGTAATGGGGTAACTCATTCGCGGGTTCGAATCCCGCCCTCTCCGCCAGATCGCACACACAGAAGGGCGCCCGCGCGGGCGCCCTTCTCATCCGACTCACCAAGCCATCGAGGGCAGGCGGGAGGCCCGTACCGCCGTCACTCCGCGACGAGCGGCCCCATCCCCTGCCCCTTCCCCTCGGGGGAAGGGGTTGAAGGGACGGATCGCCCTCACCCCCCGGCCCCCTCTCCCTCCGGGAGAGGGGGAGGTCGGAGCGCTCAACGCCCCACGGTGAAACGAGGCCCCCTCGATGGGAGAGCGAAGCCGCCGCCCCTCCCCCGTGGTGTGGGTGAGAAGTCCCTACGACACGAGAGCGAAGCCAAACACCCTCCCCGTGAGGGGAGGGAAGGGGAGGGGGTTCCGAAGCCCCCTCCCTTTCCATAGAGAGGGAGGGGGTTGGGGGTGAGAGTCCCTGAAACAGAGCGAAGCCGGCGCCCCTCCCGTGTCTGCACACCACACCCGCCCGGTCACGTTGGACCGCGTGGGTGTGGTGTGGTGAGAGTCCCGAAAACAGAACGAAGCCAACCCCCCACGAGCCATGAGCCATGAGAGGGGTGCGCCCTTACGACACGAGAGCGAAGCCAACTCCCCTCCCCGTGAGGGGAGGGGTTAGGGGGTGGGGGTTCCGGGAGCCCACTCCCTTTCCATAGAGAGGGAGGGGGTTGGGGGTGAGAGCCTAAAAGTTAGGAGTTACCCCACGCGCTCGGCCCGCACCACCACGCGGTCCGAATACTCCTTCGTGATCGTGTCGAACGGGCCGCCGCAGGTATAGAGGGTGATCGTGTCCTTCGACACCTTGCTCGACCACACGGCCGCCCAGTCCGTGCCGCCGCCGACGTGGTATTGCTTCCGCGACACCACCTGGTAGCGCAGCGTCTTCCCGCCGTACTCGATCTCCACCAGATCACCCGAAGACAGCGCGCTGATCTTCGAGAACACACCCTGGCCGCGATACGGCACTCCCGCGTACGGGATCAGGTAGTCGTAGTCCACGTGCCCGGAGAACACCGCGTTCCCGCCCTCGCCCGGCCGCCCGCCGAGGCCCGGCCAGCCGCTCAGGTCGTACCAGACCACATCCGCCGGGCCCGCCGGGTCCGGCATGATCCCGTCGCCTCCCACCGTCCGCGAGGCCACACGAGCATCGACGCTGATCGCCGGGATCTTGATCCGCGCGAAGTTCGCATCCTTCGGGTAGTCGTACTCCTTCAGGAAATCGTCCAGGTTCCGGAACGGCTGACGTCCCGGGTCCGGCCCCGGCGTCACCTTCGGCGTCGGGATCGACGGTGGTGACTTCTCCTGCGCGGTCGCCGCGACCGTCGCGGTCGCCGTCGCCGTCGCCGTCGCGGGCGTCACCTTCACCCCGCTGTCGCCGCCGCTGCACGCCGCCAGCGCGCCTGCCGCGATCACCGCGCACCCCACGCCCAGCGTGCGCCCGTTGCGGCACGACCAGTCGATGGCATGCGAGACGGCGCGCGCCATCATGCGGAGCGAACCACGCAACAGGCCCCGAGAGGTCATGAGGCAACCTCAATCAGTCGGTCCGCGGGTGGGATGGCTGTGTGCCTACGATACCGAGCCCCGCGCGGCATCGCCACCGCAAGCGCGGGGCGCCATTAGGCTATGCCTTCACGATCGCCAGGGTACCGCTTAAGCCGGTCGGGAACTTCGCGTTGAAGTCAACGTTCACGAAGTCCGGGGCGCCCACCACGAACGTGAGCGCCTTCCCGCCCATCGTCGCCGTCACGGAGACCAACTTCGCGGCCGCGCCGGCCGTGTTCAGCTGCGCCATCGTACCCATGAACGAGACGATCGAGACACCCGAGGGCGCGATCGTCCCGCCCGAGAACGTACCCGCCGTGGCGACCGGGTGGCGCCGGAACAGGCGGAACGCACGCACCGTCAGCGAATTTCACTTCGGTGGACGCAAGGAGCACCGATGCGCCCCCGCTGGACGGCAAGACACGTACCGACACAGTGGCTGTTCCTGCCGTCACCGGCGTCACGACTGGCACCGAGATCGCAGACCCGGCGGACATTGACGGCGCCACGGTGATGATCGCCGATCCATTGACCGCGTTGACGGTCGGCACACCGACCGTCCCGATCATGGTCGGCGCCTGCGCGAACGAGCCAAGGTTCGTTGCAACGGTGAGCACCGCCCCCTGGCCGGAGCCGGTATTCCCCACCGCCGTGTCGGCTGTTGAGGTGAATTTGACTTCGCCCGCGGACCGTCCGCCGACCTCAGTGCAGAACGTGGCGCCAGCGGTCATGCCCCAGATCACAACGCCGCTCCCCGCAGCCATCTCCCCGTCAACACTCGTTGCCAGCTTGAAACCAGACGCCGGTATCGTCGCGGGAGTCGTCGGGTTCGTGATGCCTGCAATCGTGATCGACTGCCGCGGAGGTGCCTCACCACTTGTACAGGCCCCGAGGATTTCGATCACAACCGACTGGTTCGTCGTCACTGCCCGCAACACGGTGCAACGAACGCCCCCAGCCGTCACTGTGACCGTCGGTGTTTGAGGAATCACGAACCCCGCTGGGAAGGTCACCGTCGCCGACGTGCGGTGATTACCAAGAGACCCCTGCCATCCACCAATCGTCCACTCCTCCGTCAAACCGGCCGCTTGGACCGGCGCGGTGAACATCGGAGGCTTGACGAACGCTGCCGCGGTAACCCGCGGTGCGGGAACCAGCGGAATAACAGCCGCTAGCGAAAGTGCGAGGAGCGTTGTGCCGCCTGCCCTGACAGGCCACCTGCTCCGCTTCCGACTGCGTTCCTCGCAGCATCTGGCCATATGGGTCTCCGTCGGGCACGGCAGGAGGTCCGAGCGCCCAGACCGGAGGAGAAAACAGTACCGGTTTAACGGAACCGCACCATGATCAGGTCGCCCGCCGTCAACACCGCGTCCGTGTGCGGTTTCGCCTCGGCGAACACACCTGACACGGGATCGAGGTAATAGACAACCGTCGTGGGCAGCGGCATCGCCGCGAGCGTCTCAGCCAGCGAAACGCTTGGGCCGTCCCAGCGCAACCACGCTTCTTGCCCGATCTCGCCCGACGGGCCGGCCCAGTTCCCCATCACGCTCACCGCCGCCTGCAGGTGCAGCGACCGCACCGTGTCGCCGTCCGTCAGCGTGGCCACCTGCCCCGCCCAGACCCCGTCGTCCACGCGGCCGGCGAGGAGTGCGAACTGGACGACCCCGCCCGGCGCGGGGCATCCGCGCTTCTGCTGGGATGAAGCGACCGAGAGGCGGTACATACCGGCATAATCGGACAGCGACGTTACATCCGCCGTGCCGCACGCCACACCCGTCGGGCCCAGCGCGCGCACATACGCCGGCAGCGTGCCGGCCGTGCTTGTGAACACATACCCGGAGAACACCACACCCCCGGACGCCACCCTGTCCGACACAGAGACGGGCCCCTCCGCCGAAGCAGAGGGCCCCGCCCCCATCGATCCGAGGATCAATGATCCGAGGACCAGGATGAAGTCAAGCGCCATCGCGACCGCTCCACGAGAGAGCGAGCCGGCCACGCTGGACATCATCCGGTACACGGACTACCGCTCGCGCGTCGCAGTGCGGGCGCCGGCCACCAGGGCCGCCGCCGCGATGCCCATCATCAGCACCAGCGCCATCGAGGTGCCCGAGGTGCCCAGCAGGCCGGCGTCGCCGG
>VGPD01000035.1 GCA_016875635.1 Chloroflexota bacterium | reverse complement strand
TCACCGCTGACTTCGGCCGTCTCGCCGAGCAGGCCCGCGCCGCCGAGGCCGGTGGCGCTGACCTCTGGCACCTCGACGTGATGGACGGCCACTTCGTCCCCCTCATCTCGTTCGGCCGCGAAGTCGTCGCCGCCATCCGCGCCGCCTCGACCCTCTTCATCGAGGCCCACCTGATGGTCGCGAAGCCGCTCGAACAGTTCGAGGAGATCGCCTCCGCCGGCGCGCAGCGCCTCGTCTTCCACTACGAGGCCGTCCCTGACATCGACGCCGCCCGCAAGCACATCCAGGCCGTGCGCGCGCTCGGTTGCGAGGCGGGCATCGCCATCAGCCCCGAAACCCCCGCCGAAGCCCTCTTCCCGCTCCTCGACTCGCTCGACGAGGTCATCGTCATGCTCATCCGCCCCGGCTGGGGCGGCCAGCAGATGCGGCCCGCCCTCCTCGACAAGGTCCGAACCCTCCGCGCCCGCGCCGAAGCCTCCGGACTCACCCTCGCCATCGAGGTGGACGGCGGTGTGAAGCCCCACAACGCCTCGATGTGTGTGGAGGCCGGCGCAACGTTGCTGGTGGCGGGGTCAGCGGTCTTCAACGATGAGCGGACACCGGGGCAGGCGCTGGCAGAGCTCCGGGCAACGATCGGGGTCTAGGCGAGGGGCCGCATGCGGGGCTCGACGCCTACTCCTGATGCTACCCGTCTCGGTCGCCGTCGCCGCGAGCCCGGTCACCGAGGTGGCTCAACCGCTTCGTCAGCGGGTTTGCCTCCAGTAGCGCCACCACGACGAGCGCGACGAACACCGCGACGACATAGAACCCCTGCGCGACCGCAATCCCGAGGCTCGCCGACGTCCAGATCGTCGCCGCCGTCGTCACCCCTCGGAGCGTGATCCCTTCGCGCACGATCACGCCCGCGCCCAGGAACCCGATCCCGGTCACGATCTGGGCCGCCACACGTCCCGGGTCGCCCTCGGGACTGAACGTCGACGACATCTCCGTGAACAACGCAGACCCGAGGCAGACGAGCGCGATCGTCCGCACACCCGCGGGGTAGCCGCGGTACTCGCGTTCCATCCCCACCATCGCGCCGAGGACCGCCGCGAGCGCGAGGCGCGCGACCATTGACCACTGTTCATTCATGTCCACTGGCGCCTCCTCCCGAGCCGGGCACGCGCAAGCCTACCTCGGAAGTCCATCGAGACACTGCCCGCACAACACAGAAGCGCCCCGCTTTCGCGGGGCGCTTCTCGTTCAGCCATCGAGCTGCGGGCCTAGAAGGAGACGCCCGCCGCC
This sequence comes from Chloroflexota bacterium, assembly GCA_016875635.1. Taxonomy (GTDB): domain Bacteria; phylum Chloroflexota; class Dehalococcoidia; order UBA2979; family UBA2979; genus SURF-43. The sequence goes on along the minus strand of VGPD01000035.1, from coordinate 21,222 downwards.
TGCTGGTGCTTCGCCTCGGTGCGGAGACAGCCGGTGCAGACGTTCAGACGCTGCCACTTGCCGTCGACGAACATCCGCTTCTGGTGGACGTTCGGGGCGAAGGTGCGGTTCTTCTTCTGCGCCTTCCGCTCCCAGTTACCGCCGTGCTTGTAGCGGATGTGGCGGCCGAAGATGACGGCCTTCGCGCAGATCTCACACTTGCCAGCGGCCATAGCGGTTCCCATTACACTGTCGCCATTCGGGGAATGGTGCGCGGCAACGAGGGGCCAGCCGCAACCCGTCCGGACACCGTACCAGCGCCCACCCAGTACCGTCTAGGCGAGTACCGCCTGGCCGGATCTGGCCGGACGGCCGAGGCACCCGGCCCCCAAGCGAGGACCGCCCCGTGGCAGACGCCCTAACGCTCGCCCTCGACGCCGCCGCCCTCCGCCGCGCCTTCGAGGTCGCCGAGCAGTGGCTCTCCCGCAACCGCGACGGCATCAACGCCATCAACGTCTACCCCGTCCCGGACGGCGACACCGGCACCAACATGCTCCTCACCTGGCGCGCCGCCCTCAAGGGTGGCGTCGAGGGCGACGGCGCGGAGGCCGGCGTCTACCTCGGACACGTCGCCCGCGGCGCGCTCATGGGCGCGCGCGGCAACTCCGGCGTCATCCTCTCCCAGATCCTGCGCGGCCTCGCCGAGTCCTCGGCAGGCGTCGCCGCCCTCGACACCGCTGGCCTCGCCCGAGGCCTCGAGGGCGCCTCCGCCACCGCCTACGCCGCCGTCACGAAGCCCGTCGAGGGAACGATACTCACCGTGATCCGCGAGGCCAGCGCCGCCGGCATGGCCGCCGCAACCGAGAGCCCGGAGGCGTTCCTCTACATCACCCTGACCGAGGCCTTCGCCTCCGTGAAACGCACCCCCGAACTCCTCCCCCGGCTGCGAGAGGCGGGCGTCGTCGACTCGGGGGGGATGGGCGTCGCGGTCCTCCTCCAGGGGATCGTCTGCGGCATCCTCGACCATCCCCTCCCCGCGGAGCCGCTCGTCACCGGGACCGCCGAGGTGAAGGCGGACGCCGTCGAGCACGAGGGCCACGGCTTCTGCACCGAGTTCGTCATCTCCGGCGCCGGCCTCGACCGCCACACCATCGAGGACGAACTCACCGCGGCGGGCGGCTCCTCGATCCTCGTTGTGGGCGACCCCTCGATGCTGCGCATCCATGTCCACGTCGCCGCGCCGGAGCACGCCTTCGCCGTCGGCGAGCGCTACGGCACGCTCGCCGCGCGCAAGGCCGAGGACATGCAGGCGCAGCACGAGGCATGGCTGGACGACCGCGACGACGAAAAACCAGACACCGCCTCGCTCCCCGCGATCGGCCTCATCGCCGTCGCCGAGGGGCGCGGCATCGCCGCCGCCTTCCGCGACCTCGGCGCCGGCCGCGTGCTCATGGGCGAGGCGGGCGGGAAGGTGAGCGCCGGCGCGATCCTCGAGGCCGCGCGGCGGGCCGGCCGTGACCATGCCATCGTGCTGCCCAACGACAAGGACGTGCTGATGGCCGCGCAGCAGGCGGCCGGCGCGTCCGAGGGCTTCCTCACCGTCGTCCCCAGCCGCTCCCCCGCCTCCGGCCTCTCCGCCGCCCTCGAATACCGCACGGAAGGCGACGTCGCGGAGGTCGCCGCCGCGATGGCCGGGGTGATGGCGGGCGTCCGCGCTGTCGAGGTCTCCCGCTCCATCCGTACCGCCACTGTCGACGGCGTCGCCGTCCGCGAGGGCGACGCGATCGCGCTCGTGGACGGGCGGCTGGTCGCGGCGTGCGAGACGCTGGAGGGGGCCCTGCTCGCCGGCCTCGACGTCGCGGCGGAGGGCGGCGCCGAGATCGCGACGATCTACCTCGGCCAGGACGCCCCGCCGGACGCCGCCGAGCGGCTGCCCGGACTCATCGGGGAGCGCCACCCGGCAATCGAGGTCCAGATCGTGGCGGGCGGGCAGCCGTACTACCCGTACGTCGCCGGGGTCGAGTAGGCTCCCGCCATGACGAACCAGACTTCAACCATCCGCGTGGTCACCGACTCCACCTGCGACCTCCCCCCCGACGTCGTCGAGGCCCTCGGCATCACCGTCGTCCCCCTCACCGTGATGTTCGGCGAGGAGGAGTTGAGGGACGGCGTCGACATCACCGCCGAGCAGTTCTTCCGCCGCCTCGGCCGCGAGAAGGTGATGCCCACCACCGCCGCCCCCGGCCCCGGCGTCTTCCGCGCCGTCTATGAGCGCCTGATCGCCGAGGGCGCCACGCAGATCCTCTCGGTCCACGTCTCCGGCAAGCTGAGCGCCACCCTTGAATCGGCGCGCCAGGGCGGCGAGGGCCTCCCCGTCACGCACGTCGACACGCTCCAGGTCTCGCTCGCCCTCGGCGTCTGCGTCATGGAGGCGGCGCGCGCCGTCCAGCAGGGCGCGACACTCGATCAGGCCGAAGCCGTCGCGCTCGACACCGCGCGGCGCACACGGATCTTCTTCACGCTGGAGACGTTGGAGTACCTCCGCCGCGGCGGGCGGATGTCACGCGGCCAGGAGTTCTTCGGCTCCCTCCTCCAGATCAAGCCCGTCATCACCCTCGAGGACGGCGAGGTCACCCCCGTCGCGCGCATGCGCACCAAGCAGAAGGCCGTCGAGGAGATCCTGCGCCGCTGCTCGGAGTCGCGTCCGGTTTCCATCACCTACGCCCTCCACGCCTCCACCCCGGACGAGCTCGCCCACCTCCGCGACCGCCTGCACGGCCTCGCCCCGGAGTCCCGGTACATCGAGGCGCGGATCACACCCGTGATCGGCGTCCACGTCGGGCCCGGCGCCGTCTCCGTCGGCGTCGTCCGCGCTCCGGATGAGCAGTCGCCGTCGTTCCTGCCCGCATAGGGCCCGACCGTATAGGGCAGGAACCCGGGGACCAGGCCGCCGGCTTGACCGGCAGGAGCCCCTCCCGCAGAAGCGATGCCGCCCCGGCCGGGCGGTCGCCGCGCCCGCCGCGCATAATCGAGGCATGACCGCCGACCTGCCTCGCCTGCGGGGCGTCCTCCAGCGTGAACTCGATGCCGGCGCGCATGACTTCAGCGTGCCCGACGGGCTGGACGCCGTGCTCCGCGAACAGGCGCGCGGCGAACCGCCCGGCTCCGCCCTCCTGCGGATGATCGCCGCCCTCCCCAGCAGCGGGTACGGCTCCCTCACCGTCGAGGACCGCGAGACCTGGCTGCGCCGCGCCCTCGCCACCGTGAAGCGCGAACTCGCGCTGGAGGAGGCGCTCACCCCCGTCACGCGCGGTGCCACTCGGATGTCAGCGGCGCCCCGGACAGCCACGAAGAAGCCGGCGCGCGCCCGATCCACTTCAGCAGGCGCGGCACTGCCCGACGGCGAACGCCCGGCTCCGAAGCCTCGTGCCGTCGCGAAGGAGAAGGTCGCGCCGGGGGCGGCCGGCCTCGACGTCCCGATCGAGCAGGCGGGCACCGGCCTCGGCCCCGCGCACCTCGCGCGGCTGAAGCGGCTCGGCATCCACGTCGTGCGCGACGCCCTCCAGCACTACCCGTCGAGGCACACCGACTTCTCGCTCACCGTCCCGATCGCCGCGCTGCGCGTCGACACCGAGCAGACCGTCCGCGGTCACGTCATCTCCTCGCGCGAGGTGCGGATGGGCCGCGGCGGCAAGATGCGCTCGACCGAGGTCGTCGTGCAGGACGACGCCGGCTCACGCATCACCGCGACCTTCTTCAACCAGCCCTTCATGGCGCGCGCCCTCCCCGAGGGAGCCGAGATCGCCCTCGCCGGCAAGGTCGCCCGCTTCCGCAATCGCCCGCAGTACTCGAACCCCGAGTGGGAGCGGCTCACCGGCCCTCCAGGATTCGGCGACGGCGAGGGCACGCACACCGGCCGCCTCGTCCCCGTCTACCCGCTCACCGAGGGCCTCCCCCAGCGCACGCTGCGCACCGCGATCGCCAAACTGCTCGACCGCCACGGCGACCGCATCGAGGACCCGCTGCCCGCCGGCATCCGCGACCGCCTCGGCCTCCTCGGACTGATGGAGGCGACCCGGCAGTGCCACTACCCCGACTCGCAGGAGACGCTACGCGAGGCGCGCCGACGGCTCGCCTTCGACGAACTGCTCGCCATCCAGGTCGGCGTGCAGACGCGGCGGCGCGAGTGGCGCGGCGGCGACGCCCCCGCCATCGAGGCCCACTCCGTCGCCGACGACTTCCTCCGCACGCTGCCGTGGACGCTCACCAGCGCGCAGGCCCGCGTCCTCAACGACGTGCGCGAGGACATCGCCCAGCCGCATTCGATGTCGCGCCTGCTCGAAGGCGACGTCGGCTCCGGCAAGACCGTCGTCGCCCTCGCCGCGATGCTCTCGATGGTGCAGGCCGGCTACCAGTCGGTGCTCATGGCGCCCACCGAGGTGCTCGCGGAGCAGCACTACCGCACGCTCTGCCGCCTGCTCTCCGGCGAGCCCGAGCCGCCGCTGCACGGCCTCGTCACCGTCGCGGGGCTGCCGCTCCAGGTGCGTGTCGTCCTGCTCACCGGCTCGACGAGGGCGGCCGAGCGGAAGGACGCGCTGAACGCGATCCGCTTCGGTGGCGCGCAGATCGTCGTCGGCACGCACGCGCTGATCCAGGAGGGCGTCACCTACCACCGCCTCGGCCTCGCCGTCGTTGACGAGCAGCACCGCTTCGGCGTGATGCAGCGCGGCGAACTCCGCCGCAAGGGGATCGAGGCCTCCGGCGCCGAGGGCCGCCCGCTTACCCCGCACCTGCTCGTGATGAGCGCCACGCCCATCCCGCGCACGCTCGCCCTCACCGCCTACGGCGACCTCGACCTCTCGATCATCGACGAGATGCCCGCCGGCCGCGTCCCGATCGAGACGAAGTTCCTGCCGCCGATCCAGCGCGTCGAGGCGTTCCAGCACGTCCGCGCGGAGGTCGCCACCGGCCGCCAGGCCTTCGTCATCTGCCCGCTCGTCGAGGGCTCCGAGGCGATCGAGTCGCGCGCGGCCACGGAGGAGTACGAGCGGCTGCGCACGGAGCAGTTCCCCGAATTCGCGGACCGCATCCTCCTGCTGCACGGCCGCATGCCCGCGCGCGAGAAGGACCGCGTGATGCGCGCGTTCGCCGCGCACGAGGCGGACATCCTCGTCTCCACCGCCGTCGTCGAGGTCGGCATCGATGTCCCCAACGCGACGGTGATGGTGATCGAGGGCGCCGACCGCTTCGGCCTCGCGCAGCTGCACCAGTTCCGCGGCCGTGTCGGCCGCGGCGAGCACGCCTCGTTCTGCTACCTGCTCGCCGACGACCCCTCCGCCGAGGCCGAGGACCGCCTCTCCGTCATGGAGCGCACCAGCGACGGCTTCGCCCTCGCCGAGGCCGACCTCCAACTGCGCGGCCCCGGCGACCTCTTCGGCACCGCCCAGTCCGGCGTCGCCGGCCTCCGCGTCGCCTCCCTCCTCGACGCTCCGCTCATCGACGCCGCCCGCAAAGAGGCCACCCAGCTACTCGAAGCCGATCCGGAACTGGCCCTCCCCGAACACCGCGCCCTCCGCTACGCCATCGCCTCCCGCGCCGGCGAGGTCGTGGTGGAGACGCACTAGGGGCTACCGCAGAGCCTGCGCATACACTGGGCCACACTGCGAGCGGGTGCTCCACCATCCTGCAGGCCGGAGGAACCCATGCCCGAGTCTGACACCAGCCCGGCAGCCATCGGCGTGCACCTGCTTGAGCCACACGGAGGCTCGGTTGCGGGGCGCTTGAACTGGCTGCGTGCTGGCGTCCTCGGCGCCAACGACGGCATCATCTCCACCGCGGGACTGGTGATCGGGGTCGCGGCTGCCACCACTGACCGCATGGAGATCGCCATCGCCGGTGTCGCCGGCCTGGTCGCCGGCGCGGTCTCGATGGCCCTCGGTGAGTACGTCTCCGTCAGCAGTCAGCGCGATACCGAACGCGCGCTCATCGCCAAGGAACGCCACGAACTGGCGACCGCGCGGAGGCCGAGCTGGCCGAACTGGTCGGGCTGCTCCGAGGGCAGGGCCTCGACGAAGCCAGAGCTACCGCCACCGCCATTCAACTGACCGAGCGCGACGCGCTGAAGACACACCTGAGCATTGAACTGGGCATCGACCAGGAAGAACTCGCGAACCCATGGATTGCCGCCGGCTCCTCGGCGCTGGCGTTCGCCGTCGGAGCCGTCGCCCCGCTCGTCGCGATCCTGACGCTGCCCGCCTCCCTCCGGATCGCGCTCACCTTCCTGGCCGTCCTCGTCGCCCTCGTCGCCACCGGCTGGATCAGCGCGCGACTCGGCGGCGCGGGCAGGCGCACGGCCGTCCTCCGGATCGTGTCCGGCGGGGCGCTCGCGATGGCGGTCACCTTCGGTGTTGGGTACCTGTTCGGCGCGGCCACCGGCTAACGAAGTCGACGACCTCGCCTCCCGACCGGCTGCACCGGCGTCGAAGGGGCGCGGCTCCCCCCTCCCCACCCCCCGCGCTACACTCGACTCCCCAACCCACCGAGGCCTCACCGGCCCACCAGAAGGCGGCGTCCGTGATTCGTGACGAGGTCGTGGCGCTCGTCGAGCAGGCCCTCGCGGCTGCGCAGGCGGCAGGGGCGCTGCCCGAATTCGCCGCCCCGGCGATCACCGCCGAGCACCCCGCCCGCCCCGAGCACGGCGACTTCTCCAGCAACGTCGCCCTCCGCATCCAGGGCATGGCGCGCATGAAGGCGATCGAGGTCGCCGAGGCGCTCCGCCAGCACGTGCCCGCCCACCCCGCCATCGAGAAGGTCACCGTCGCGCCGCCGGGCTTCGTCAACTTCTACCTGGCGCCCGCCTGGACCGCCGCGCAGGCCGACGCCGTCGCCAGCGCCGGGCAGGCCTACCCCGCGCTCGACCTCGGCGGCGGCCGCACCGCACAGATCGAGTACGTCAGCGCGAACCCGACCGGCCCGATCCACGTCGGCAACGGGCGCGGCGCGGCGATCGGCTCCACGCTCGCCAACGTCATGACCGCCGCGGGCTACCGGGTCCAGCAGGAGTACTACATCAACGACGCCGGCACGCAGGTCGGCATCTTCGGCCGCACCCTCTACGCCCGCTACGAACAGCTCCACGGCCGCGAGGCCTCCGTCCCCGAGAACGGCTACCCCGGCCAGTACATGGTCGACGTCGCGCAGACGATCAAGGGCCGCTTCGGCGACCAGTACCTCCGCCCCCCCGGCGAGGACGCCGGCCCGGAGATCGGCCGTCTCGGCATCGACATCATGATTGAGGGGATCCGCGCCGACCTCGCGCTCATGGGCGCCGAGTACGACCAGTGGTACTCCGAGCGATCACTGATGGCGCACGGCGGGCCGTACGACATGGTGATGGCGATCCTGAAGAACCATGGCCAGGTCGTCGAGCGCGACGGCGCGACCTGGTTCACCTCGTCCGACCTCGGCGAGAGCAAGGACAACGTGCTGATCCGCTCGGACGGCGCGCCCACCTACTACGCGACCGACATCGCCTACCACTACGACAAGTTCATCACCCGCAAGTTCGACCGCGTCATCGACATCTGGGGCGCCGACCACCAGGGCCACGTCAGCCGCGTGAAGGCCGGCGTGCAGGCCGTCGGCGGCGACCCGGACGCCCTCGACGTCCTGCTCTACCAGCTGGTCACGCTCCGCCGCGGCGAGCAGGTCGTCCCGCTCTCGAAGCGCGCCGGCGAGATCGTCACCCTGCGCGACGTCATCGAAGAGGTCGGCGTCGACGCGACACGCTTCTTCTTCCTGCTCACCGGCGCCAACCAGACGATGGACTTCGACCTCGACCTCGCGAAGAAGCAGAGCGACGAAAACCCCGTCTACTACGTCCAGTACGCCCACGCCCGCATCACCTCCGTCATCACGAAGGCCGCCGCCGAGGGCCACACCTGCGCCGGCGCGGACACCGCCCTCCTCACGCACGAGGCTGAGCAGACGCTGCTGCGCAAACTGCTGCTGCTGCCCGAGGTCATCGAGAAGGTCGTGCTCGAACTCGCCCCCCACCACCTCACGCACTACGCGCAGGAACTGGCGGGGGCGTTCCACCCGTTCTACACGCAGTGCCGCGTCATCCAGGCCGACCAGCCCGACCTGACGAAGGCGCGCCTCCGCCTGCTGGAGGCGACGCAGACCGTCCTCGCACGCACGCTCGGCCTCATGGGCATCTCTGCGCCAGAGCAGATGTAGGCACGGCGCTTCCATACACGCGCCTCTGCGAGGCTGCGCACGCCCCTCCGCACCTCAGCCATGCGGTAACACCATTTCGTCCCGTGGAAGAGCGAAGCCAGCTCCCCTCCCCGTGAGGGGAGGGGTAAGGGGATGGGGGTTCCGGAGCCCCCTCCCTTTCCATGAGAGGGAGGGGGTTGGGGGTGAGAGTCACTGAGACTTGGCGGGGCCGCCTGTGGTCACCATGATCTCCACGATCCGCGCGCCAAGGTCGATCAGCCCGCGGTCGACCTGCGCCCGCTCCGGCGTCGTCCCCGGCAGCCCGTCGAGCGCGTTGTCGAGCACCAGTCCGACCTGGTTCGACAGCGCGCTGCCCGCGTCCCCGCTCGGCGGCTCCGCCGTCACCCACGTCGGCGCCTCGATGTCCCCGAACAGGGCGATGCGTGCGTGACGGAGTTCCCCCTGCACGGAGACCGGGAAGACGAAGTAGAGCGTGCTGGACGGGACGCCGTCGTAGACCTCGTGCAGGATGACGCCGGTCACGCCGTGGCCGAGCGGGACCGCCTGGCGGCCCTCCAGCGTGCGCCGGTGGAAGTCGATGCACTGCTCGAGCGTGTAGCGGTCGAGGCTCGACTTGCTCTCCGCGATGATCGTCTGCGCGAGCACGAACGGCTGGCCCTCCGCCTCGCCGACGCCGGCCTTCGTGTAGGTGAAGACGTCGCCCCGCGACTGCTGGCCGAAGATGTCGGTCCAGCCGATCTCCGTGACGTGCGCGAGGTCCCAGCCCCCGACCGCCGGGATGATGTTCTTCTCCGAGTCGATCGCCACCTCCGGTGCGCCGTCGCCGAGGCCGATGAAGTCGTACTGCTGCGCCCCCGCCACCCCGACCCCGATCACGACCGCCATCACAGGCGCGACCACCCAGAGCGCGCGGAGGATGCGCCCCCGCCCTCGGTCGGCGCCCATGCGAGGTGCCTACCCGCCGTCTCCGGCGCGAACCGCAGCCCGAACGGCTTCAGCAACAGCAGCATCACGCCGAGCGCGAGCAGGAACAGCACGATCCCCAGCACGGGGTGCAGCACGTTCACCGCGAAGTCGACGTCCTGTGTCGCCGCGAGCAGCAGCGCGACCACCCGGAGCGCGTTCGCCACGAACCCGAGCGCCACGGCCAGCGCCACCCAGCGGATGCGTGACATCGGCCGCCCGCGCGAGAGCAGCATGATCGCCGTCCCGCCCAGCAGCAGCCCGCCCATCGTCGAGGTGCCCGAGCACAGTTGCCCCACGATCAGCGTGACCTGCTCCTCCGCGGGCAGGTCAGACCGCGTGAACGCCGTCCCGGCGACCTCGTTCGGCAACGCGAGGAACGACGACAGCCGCGCCGCGAGCCACGTCGTCGCGTCGACGAGCGGCTGGGTCGCGGCCACCTGGACGCGCACCATCGGGTACGGCCACACGAGGACGAGGAACGCCCACGCCGGCCACGTCCGCAGCACCTGCTGGTAGCCGAGGAAGAGCACCGCGCACGCGAGCATCCAGATCGGGAAGGCGAGCAGGTCAATCCGGTTCAGCCAGTAGTACCAGGACAACTGCGACGGCACGACGTAGAGGATGAAGACCGCGGCGGCCGCGAGCGGCGCCGAGAAGAACCCGTCGAGCAGCAGGTCGCGCTTCGCCGGCGGCGAGGACATGTGCGCACGCTGCCAGAACATGAACGCGCACACCGCCGGCACGAACGGCACGAACCCCAGCGCGTTGTCCGCGAGCAGGAACTGCCGCATCGCCGCCAGGCTCGGCGCGAACGGCGCGATCCCCACCACGACGAGGGCGATCAGCCGCCAGTGACGATGCAACGTGGCGAAGGGGGAGGTGCGGGCGGCGGCGGCGGTGGTCATCGCTGCCCAGCGTAGCCCGAAGGCCGCCGGTTAGCGGTCGCGGCCATCCTCGACGGGGGCCTCGGCGCGCAGGGCAGAGCGGCGGCGCTGGACAAAGTAGAAGCCGGCGGCCCCGGCCATCGTGGCGGCGGGAAGGATCGCGCTGTACGGCACCTCGGGTATCTCGCAGCCCTTCCTCTTTTTACCGCTGCACTCCTCATCGGCAGAGGCGACGCCCATGCTGGCGCTGAACAGCGCGAACGTCAGCAGGGCGGCGTGGACAGCCTTTCGAGCGCTCATCGCATCCTCCTCGGAGGGATGGCTTCGCCGCCCGAAGCGCGTCTGCCCCCTCGAACCATCCGAAGGTATCATCGGCACTTGTCGCCCGGCAGGGCAGGCGTCGCCCGGCGCGTTGAAGATCGGTTAAGCGCCTCCCCCCAGATTCGCGGAAGGGCATCCATGGCCGCCACCCCGGACACCCGCAAGCGCATCCTCACCGGCGTGCGCCCCACCGGCGCCCTCCACCTGGGCCACTACGTCGGCGCGCTGGAAAACTGGATCCGCCTCCAGCGCGAGTACGAGTGCTTCTTCCTCATCGCCGACTACCAGGTCTCCGACTACGCCGACGACTTCCAGCGCGTCCGCGACTCCGTCTTCGAGGTCGCCCTCGACTGGCTCGCCGTCGGCCTCGACCCCGAGGGCAGCCACTTCCTCATCGAGAGCGGCGTCCCCGAGCATGCCGAGCTCACCCAGTGGCTTTCCTGGTGGGTGCCCCTCGGCATGCTCGAACGAAACCCGACGCTGAAGGCGGAGATGGCCGACCTCGAGCTGCGCCACTCGGTGCCGGTCGCGTTCTTCAACTACCCGATGATGCAGGTCGCGAACATCCTCATGCCGAAGGCGCACCTCGTGCCCGTCGGCGAGGACCAGCTGCCGCACATCGAACTGACCCGCGAGGTCGCGCGGCGCTTCAACCGACTGTTCGAGCGCGACGTCTTCCCGGAGCCGGAGCCGCTCATCGGCCGGATCCCGCGCCTCGTCGGCACGGACGGCGACGCCAAGATGAGCAAGTCGAAGAACAACGCGATCTTCCTCGGCGACGACGAGAAGACCGTCACGCAGAAGGTGCGCGGCATGTACACCGACCCCACGCGCCTGCGCGCGACCGACCCCGGCCACGTCGAGGGCAACCCCGTCTTCATGTACCACGACGCCTTCAACCCCAACGTCGACGAGGTCAACGACCTCAAGGAGCGCTACGTCCTCGGCAAGGTCGGCGACGTCGAGGTGAAGACGAAACTCGCCGCCGCCCTCAACGCCTTCCTCGATCCAATCCGCGAGCGCCGCGCCTATTACCAGGCCCGCCCCGACCTCGTCCGCGACGCCCTCCGCACCGGCACCGCGCACGCCCGCACCGTCGCCCAGGCCACCATGGCAGAGGTCCGCGACGCCATGCGCATCAACTACCTCGGGTAGCGCCGGCCCCGCGCAGCGCTCTCCACACGACCGCCCCATACAATGACCGAGGCCGCCCGTGTGGGGCGGCCTCGACGTATCTCAGACTGAGGACGACGCTACCGTCGGTCGGCCGGCACATACTCGCGCGCCTGCGGGCCCGTGTAGATCTGCGTCGGGCGGAAGATCCGGTTGCCGGAGTCCCACTGCTCCCGGATGTTCGCCGTCCAGCCCGCCGTGCGGGAGGCGCCGAACACCGGCGTGAAGAAATCGATCGGGATGCCGATCGCCTCGAACACGCAGCCGGAGAACAGGTCCACGTTCGGGAAGAGCCCGCGGTCGCCCAGGCGGGCCGTCGCGATCTTCTCCACCATCAGCGCGATCTGGTAGTGGTCGGACTCGGGCGTCCCGGGCTTGATCACCTCGGCCGCCAGCGTCTGGATCACCTTCGAGCGCGGGTCCTTCACGTGGTACACGCGGTGCCCGAAGCCGGGGATCTTGTACTTGTCCTCAAGCAGCCGCTGGATCTTCGGCTCCGCCCCCGCGGGGTCGCCGATCTCCATGAACAGCCGCAGCGAGTGCTCGTTCGCCCCGCCGTGCGCCGGCCCCGAGAGCGCGCCGAGCGCGGCCGAGACGACCGCTTCCGGCTCCGCCTTCGTCGAGGTCACCACACGCGAGGTGAACGTCGAGGCATTGCCGGCGGAGTGGTCCGCCTGGAGGATCAGCAGCGCGTTCATCACGCGGACGTGCGCGTCGCTCGGTTCCTGCCCCGTGAGCATCCGCAGCATCATGTGCGCGTGCGACTCGCCCGGACGCGGGCCGTCGTACGGCCGGCCGGCGACCGCCTGCGCGATCACGCCGACGAGGTGCCCGACCTTCGCCGTGAGCGAGAGGCCGCGTTCCTTCACCGTCTCGACCTTGCGTTCGAAGTCATTGTCCATCGGGCCGAGGATCGCCACCGCGGCCTGGAGCGCGAACATCGGGTGGGTGAGTTTGGCCGCGCTGCGGGCGAGCTCGATCTGGCCGGGGGTGAGGCCGCGTTCCGCCTCGAGGTGGCGCTTCATCTCCGCGATGCGCGCCGGCTTCGGCAGTTCACCGTCGTAGATGAGGGCGACGATCTCTTCGAAGGTGCCCTGGGGCCCGGTGAGATCCTCGATGGAGTATCCGCGGTAGGTCAGGCGGCCAGCCTGTCCTTCGACCAGTGAGAGGGCGGATTCCGCGATCGGCACGCCCTCCAGGCCGGGGCTGTAGGCCGGTGTGTCCGTCGTCATCGCTGCGCTTCCCTCCCCTCCCGCAAGTCAGGCTTTCCCTTCCTCGCGGCTGCCGGGTCATCAGGTTGGGCGCTCCTCCGGCAGCCGTTCCCCATCCGCTGGGCGGGGGTGCCGGGGGCCGAACCTGTGGGAGCATAGCACCCGGACGGGAGCGAACTGTATCCGGAGTGTTACCAAGGTCTCGCACCGAGGGATCTTGGAGCCGGACGGCGGCTCTACCCCTCGCCGGCGTGCTCCAGGACGAACCCCGCGACCAGCGACCGCACCTCGTCCGCGTGCTCCAGGAGCCGGTGGCCGTCGCCTTCGAGGATCACCAGGCGCTTGGGTTCCTGCGCGCGCTCGTAGATGTCCCGCGACGCCTGTTGGTCGAGGACTTCGTCCTTCGAGCCGTGGACTAGCAGCAGCGGCTTCACCAGGCGATCCACCTCGAACGTGCCGAAGCGCTGCGACGAGAGTCCGCAGACCGCCGTGATCAGCGGCGCGAGCTCCCCCACCTTCACGGCAACCGCCCCGCCAAACGAATGCCCGACGATCACCACGCGCTCGGCGCCGATCCCCTTCAGGAACGAGCAGCTCGCGAGCCCGTCCATGACGCACTCCTCGAACTCCCCCGGGTGCCGGTACTCCAACCGAATGGTGGAGACCCCCGCCAGCGCCAGCTCCCCGGCGAGCGTCACATACATCTCGTTGGCCGGGCCTCGCGCACCGCCGCCCGCGCCCCCGATGAACACCGCGGCGCCCGTCTTCCCCTGCACTGGGGTGAAGTGGGCGGTGATCGTCCCCCGCGTCGTCTCGATCTCCAGATCGATCTCGCCGGGGTCCTCCCCCTGCCGCGCCCGTACGCCCCTGATAGAGAGGGTCAGTTCCTCGTCCGGGTCGGTCCCACCGAGGTCCCGGGGGACGTCGTCACCCGGGCCGTCCGGCCCGCCACCGAAGTCATCGCCGTCTTGGCCGCCGGAGCCGTTCGCGCCGTTGCCGTCGCGCCGGGGCAGGCCGAAGGGGGATCGAGGGTTGGTCATGGCGCGGGAGTCTACACCCCCGGCAGCGCGGGCGGGCGCCGGCGGTGCCAGTCGGTCACCGTCCCGTAGGCGTGGGCTGCCTGGAGCAATGTGGACTCCTCGAAGTGTCGCCCCACCAGCTGCAGTCCCACGGGCAGTCCCTCCGAGAACCCGCAAGGGATGGAGATGCCCGGCAGCCCGGCGATATTCGCCGGGATCGTGTACAGGTCGTTGAGGTACATCGCGAACGGGTCATCCACCTTCTCGCCGATGCGGAAGGCCACGCCCGGACTCGTCGGTGTGAGGATGAGGTCGACGTTCGCGAAGGCCGAGGCGTACTCGCGCTGGATCAGCGTGCGCACCTTCTGCGCCTTCAGGTAGTACGCGTCGTAGTACCCGGCAGAGAGCGCATACGTGCCCAGCATGATCCGGCGCTTCACCTCCGCGCCGAAGCCCCGGCCGCGGCTTTCCGCCATCGCCTCTTCAGCATTCCGGCCGCCCGGGTGCGAGAAGCCGTACTTCACGCCGTCGTACCGCGCGAGGTTCGCCGACGCTTCCGACGGCGCGATGATGTAGTAGACCGGCAACGCCGCTCTCGCGGCGGGCAATTCGATCCCGCGCGTGACCCTGGCGCCCTGGGCGGCGAATGTCGCGATCGCCTGCTCGACCGCCTCGCGCACACCGGGCTCCACGCCCTGCTCCATCAACGCGTCCGGCACGCCGATGCGCAGCCCCTCGAAGCCCCGGGCGAACCGCTCAGTGTAGTCAGGCACCGGGACGGGCGCGGTCGTGGAGTCGTGCGCATCGTGTCCGGCGATGACGTTCAGCAAATGCGCCACATCCTCGGCGTCCCGGCCGAACGGGCCGACCTGGTCGAGCGAGGAGGCGAACGCCACGACGCCGAAGCGGGAGACGCGCCCGTACGTCGTCTTCAACCCCAGGATCCCGCAGAGCGCGGCCGGTTGCCGGATTGACCCGCCCGTGTCCGTGCCCAGCGAGACCGGCACGCCGCGCGAGGCCACCGTGGCGGCCGAACCGCCGGAGGATCCGCCCGGCACTCGCGTGAGGTCCCACGGGTTCTTCGTCGGCCCGAAGTAGGAGTGCTCCGTGGACGACCCCATCGCGAACTCGTCCAGGTTCGTCTTGCCGGCGGTGACCGCCCCGGCCGCATTCAGCCGCTCCACCACGGTGCAGTCGATGACGGGGATGAACCCCTCGAGCATGTGCGAGGCGGCGGTGGTCTGGACACCCTTCGTGGACAGCAAATCTTTCACCCCGACGGGGATGCCGGTAAGCGGCCCGTCGTAGCCTGCCTTCAGCCGTGCGTCCGCCGCGTCCGCCTGCGCCAGCGCCAGGTCGTCCGTGACAGTGATGTAGGCGTTGAGTGACGGCTCCTGTGCGCGCACGCGCGCCAGCGTCGCCTCCGCCAGAGCGCGGGCCGTGTACTCCCCGGCACGCAGTCGTTGGGCGTGCTCGTGGGCCGTGGCGTCCAGGTCGATCGAGGGCATCGGGCGCGCCTAATCCAGCACGGCGCGGACGCGGATGTAGCCATCCTCCGTGCGCGGCGCGTTTCGCAGGGCCTCGGCCCGCGGCAGGGACGGCTGCACCTCGTCGGGGCGCTGCACCGAGTGCAGGTCCAGCGCCTGTGCCGTGGGCGGAACATTTGAGGTGTCGATGTCGTTCAGCACCTGGAAGTGCTCCAGGATCCCGGAGAGTTGCACCCGGAGCCGCTCCACCTCCTCGGGGGACACGGCGACACGGGCCAGGGTGGCAATGTGACGGACTTCCTCGGCGGTGAGTGCCATCAAACCTCCACCCGGCATGCCCGAGGGCGGATGCGGTGCGTCCGATCTGGGGACAAGGGTACGGTGCATGCGTATTCTAGAAGCCGCTCCCCCCACCGGGCCAGCGCACCTACGATCGAGGCTGTCGCGGGACGCCTCGCACGCCCCGCTGCCATCGTGGAGGCCGCGCGCATGACTGGATCCGCCGACCCGCCGCGCGTTGACCCGCGCGGCCTGGGCGTCGAAGAACCCGAGGCGGCCCGCCTCGGGAATCCAAGTTATGTCTGGAGATCCGGGCAGGAGCGACGTCTCGCCCTCATCGAGCGGTATGTCCCCCTCTCCGGCAAGCGGATCCTCGATCTCGGCTGCGGTCTGGGTGAGTACGTCCGCGCGTTCGCGCGGCGAGGCGCGCACGTCCTCGGCAGCGATATTGCAGCCGCCCGGCTGGTGGAGGCGCGCCAGCGCGCAGCCGCCACCCCGGCCACGGACCGTCCGGCCGGCGAGGTGGTGGGGTTCCTCGCCGCCGCGGGTGAGGCCCTCCCCTTCCGTGACGCGAGCCTGGAGGTCATCGTCCTGAACGAGGTGATCGAGCATGTCGCCGACGACCGCGCGACGCTGCGCGAGATCGCGCGCGTGCTCACGCCGGGCGGCACCTGCATCCTTTACGCCCCCAACCGGCTCTTCCCGTTCGAGACGCATGGCATTTACTGGCGCGGCCGCTACATCTTCGGCAACATCCCGCTCGTGAACTGGCTGCCGGACGCCGCCCGCAACCGGCTCGTCCCCCACGCGCGCGCCTACCGCCACAACGACTGGCGGCGTCTCATCGCCGGCACCTCCCTCCGTCTCGTCGACCAGACCTACGTCTACCCCGGCTTCGACAACATGGAGGCCCGCAACGCCACCCTTGGCCGTCTCGTACGCGATCTCTGCTACTGGGCCGAAGGCACGCCATTGCGCCGCTTCGGCCTCTCCCACCTCGTGGTCCTCCGTCGCGACGACAAGCCCGAGGCGGTGCGATGAACCCCGCCCTCCAGTCCGTGGTACGCCGGCGCCTTTCGCGTCGCGGGGCGGGATTGCTGTCGAAGGGCGGCGAGAAACGGTCGCGCGCCGCGATCATCGCGGGCGGACTCATCGCCTCGGTGCTGCTCGCGGGCGTCCTCGTAGCGGGCGGCCTTTCGATCTACGCGCTCGTGCAGTACGGCAGTATCTCCCGCGGCGTCGTCCCGCCCGAACAGCTAATCGCCCAGCTTCCCCGGGGCGGAGCGCGCATCTACGACCGCAATGGAGTCCTGCTGTACGAGTTCGTGGACAACCTCTCCGGCCTCCGCCGGCCCGTGCCGGTCGACCAGATCTCGCCCAGCGTCGTGAAGGCGACCATCTCCGTCGAGGACCCCAACTTCTACGAGAACAACGGCGTAAACACGCGCGGCCTGGTCCGCGCCGGCGTGGAGAACTTCGCACCGTTCCTCACCGGCGGTGACTTCCTCCAGGGCTCCGGCGGCTCCTCGATCACCCAGCAGCTCGCGAAGAACGTCTACATCCCCAGTGAACAGCGCAGCGACCGCACGGTCGACCGCAAACTGCGGGAGATGGTGATCGCCCTCGAGCTCACGAAGAAGTACTCGAAGGACCAGATCCTCGAGTGGTACCTCAACTCGATCTCCTACGGCGGCATCTACGTCGGCGTGGAGGCCGCCTCCCAGGGTTATTTCGGCAAGTCCTCCAAGGACCTCTCGCTCCCGGAAGCGGCGCTGCTGGCCGGCATCCCGCAGTCCCCCGGCGTCTACAACCCCGTCTCCCCCGCGAACTTCGACGCGACGACGCGCGGCCTGAAGAAGGACGGCTACGCCAAGAACCGCCAGTGGGACGTCCTCCAGTTCATGGTGCGCCGCGGCGAGATCACCCAGGAAGAGGCCGACCGCGCGTTCGACGAGCCCGTCGTCTTCAAGGCGAACCGCTTCGAGATCCTCGCCCCCCACTTCGTGCTCGGCCGCGTGGCGACCGAGGTCACCAAGCGCTTCGGTGAGAAGGCGCTGTTCTCCGACGGCCTGGAGATCACCACCACTCTGGACGCCCACCTCCAGAAGAAGGCCGAGGAGATCCTGGAGCAGCACATCGTCGACTTCGGCGAACAGACGAAGCTCTACAACGGCGCATTCGTCGCCATGAACCCGCGCACCGGCGAGGTCCTGACATACGTCGGCAGCCGCGACTACTTCCGCGAGGACATCCAGGGCCGGAACGACAACGCGGCAGCAGGGAACTCGCCGGGCTCCACGCTCAAACCGTTCACCTACCTGACGGCGTTCCAGAAAGGCTGGGGCACCGGCACGGTGATCCTCGACACACCGTTCGAGATGAAGGACGCGGCCACGGGCGACCCATTCGTCCCGCGAAACCCCAGCGGCAACTTCGTCGGCCCCACCACCACCGCATCGGCGCTCGGCAATTCGCTCAACATCCCCGCGATCAAGGCGATCATCTATGGCGGCGTCACGGCGACGGTGAAGAACCTGAAGGCCTTCGGCTACACGACCTTCAACAACCCAGGCGGCTACGGCCCCGCCCTCACCACCGGCGGCTCCGACGTCTCCCTCATTGACCAGGTCTTCGCCTACGCCGTCCTCGCCAACAACGGCGTGATGCGCGGCCAGCAACTGCTCGTGGACGCGCCGCTCGAGAAGGACGAGCGCCAGCTCGAGCCCGTCGTCCTCTTGAAAGTGAAGGACTACGACGGGAAGATGAAGTACGAGTTCAAGCAGCCGGAGGAGCGACGCATCGTCGCCGCCGAATACCCCTACCTGATTAACTCGATCCTCTCGGACGGCAAGAACCAGTGCGTCACCTACGGCGTCTGTAACGCCCTCAGTCTCCCGAACGGCTTCCCCTCCGCCGCCAAGACCGGCACCTCGGCCCCGTTCGAGGACCGGCCCAACCAGATCGGGGAGACCTGGACCCTCGGATACACCCCGGAACTCGTCGCCGGCACCTGGGCCGGCAACTCCGACAACTCCCCGATCGAGGGCATCCTCTCCACCTCCGTCTCGCTCCGCGCATGGCGCGACTACATGGTGGAAGCCCTCGCCTACCTCAAGAAGCCCGCCACCCCGTTCCCCCGACCGGACGGCGTGGTATCGCGAGAAGTCTGCTGGCCGTCCGGACGCCTGCCGTCCGAGTTCTGCCCGCAGGTCAACCGCTACCAGAGCACCTTCGCCGCCGCCGTGATCTCCTCCGACCCGAAGAAGCAGCCGCCTGACCTCGTCGACTCGTGGTGGCAGAAGGTGAAACTGGACACCCGCACCGGTCAGCGGGCCACCCCGGAGACCCCCGCCGCCTTCGTCAAGGAAGAGGTTCGCCTCGTCCTCCCGAAGGACGAGGTCGCCAAATGGGGCGGTCTGCAGGAGTGGGCCGTCGTCAACGGCGTCGCCTCGCTCCTCGCACCCGCCGAGGACGGCAGTGGACAGGGCCAGGTCTTCGTGCTCGCGCCGCAGTCGAACGCGGAAGTCTCCGGACTCGTCCCCGTGCGCGGGCGCGCACATTCGGACGACTTTGTCCGCTACGCCGTGGACTTCGGCCGGGGCGCCGCGCCCACCGCATGGACGCTCATCCAGACCTCCACCTCGTCCACGCTCGACGGGACGCTCGCGACGTGGGACACGAGGCTCCTCGGCGACGGCCCCTACACGCTGCGGGTCCGGCTGGACGACAAGAAGCTGGGGACGCGCCAGTACCAGGCTGTCGTCCGGGTCACCAACCAGAGGACCGGGCCGGGCCAGGACGAGGCCCCCGTCATCATCATCACCGCGCCGCGTGACCAGAGCGTCGTGAACGGTCCGGTCGCCATCACCGGCGTCGCCGCCTCCGCGAACTTCCTCAACGCCATCGTCGAGGTCGGTGCGGGCCTCAACCCGTCCGCCTGGAAGACGATCGGTACCCACCTCCAGCCCGTGCCGAATGGCACGCTCGCGGTCTGGGATACCTCCACCGAAAAGGAGGGCACGTATCGCCTGCGCGTCACACTCCGTGACCGCCAGTTCGGCGACACCACCTCGGAGATGCTGCTCGTCGTCCGTCCGCCGTCCGCAACGGCGACGCCGACCCCATCACCCGCCGGCGCGCAGCCGCGCTAACAGCGCCTCGATCTCCCCGCGTGAGGTGACCGCTCGGATCTCCCGGACGAACGCGGGCAGGTCGCCCGTGCGCTCGCGGATCTCGCGCAGCTGCCCGCCCAGCGGATCCACCGAATCCGGCCGCGCCGCGTACGTCCCGTACCAAGCGAAGAACGCCTGGTTCAGCACGCGGATCGGCGTCCCCCGGAGCACGAGGTCGCCCCGCACCTGCTCCATCCGCGCCTCCGCCTCCTCGACCCTCCCTGCCGCCAGCAGCGCGTCCACCTCCAGCCGCAGCGCGCGCAGCGTCGCATTCAGGTCGGTGCTGCGCGCGCTCGGCGCGGGCTGCGGCCCGGATCGCGTCGGGTCGCCCCACCGTTCGATGATCAGCGAGGCGACCTCCTCGCCGAGCAGGTCGGCGACCGTCTCATTGATCGTCTCGGCGTCGCGGCTGCTGAAGTAGGAGCGCCCCAGCGGATAGAACGCGAGGTAGTGATGCACCCACTCGTGCGCGGCCGTCTCCAGAACCTCCGCATACCCACCGCCGTCCGCGACGATCGCCGGATACGTCGCCACCCCGCCCGAGGGCACCACGATCGCCCGCCGGTCGGGCCGCTCCCGTTCCGACCGCGCCTCGATCGCCACCACCTGTTCCATCGAGAGGTCGGGACGCAGCAGGTCGGCACGCACCCGTTCGATCTTCGCCCGTGGCGACTCCACCAGCACCCGGGGCGACGACGTTAGTTCGATGTCCACGAACGGGAAGACCGTCCACGGCAGCGCCGGGCCCACGCGGATGCCGAGGCTGTCGAGCGTCGCGTCGATCCGTCCCTCGATGGTCCGCTCCACGCGATTCTCCAGCCGGCGCGCCTCGGAGTCGGACGGCTTCAGCGAGAAGTAGCGGCGAAGCGCCTCGTCCTCGGGTGGGTCATCGCGCAGCGGCGCACCCGCCAGGTATAGCCATCGCCCTGCGACGGTCTCGCGCTCCCACCGGATGAGGCCGAACCCATCAGCCACCTGCCGGTCACGCCACCACGAGGCCGCGACGAGCAGCGACAGGGCAAGGAGAAACGCCGCAAGCACGACACCCGCGGAGACGAGCCGGCCCGGCGACGGTCGTACGGTGATGCGCTCGTCCACCGGGCTCCTCACAGGCCGTCAGACGGATCTCGCTCCTATCATCGCTCAATGAGCACCGCGCGGCCGAAGCCAGACCGCCTGACCACGACCGCGCGGGGAATCCCCCCCGGCCGGCGCGTGCTCGCCTTCGCCGTCGACCTCATCTATGGCGGGCTCGCCTCGCTCCTAGCCGCGCTCGCCGCGGGAGGCTGGCTCCTCCTGAGGACCTCATGGGGGCGAGACGACATCCCCGCCGGCGACGCCACCTTCGCCGCGGCGCTCCTGCTGGCGGCGACGCCCGCCTGGCTCGCCTGGACCGCGCTCCGCCTCGCACAACGAGGCGCGACGCCGGGCCAGGATCGCCAGCGCCTCCGCGTCACCGGCCCCCCTCGCCCCCGCCTCCTCCGTCTCGCGCT
>VGPD01000034.1 GCA_016875635.1 Chloroflexota bacterium | reverse complement strand
CCGGGTGCACGAAGGCTTCCGGGCGTCATCGGGCTGTCCGTACGGGCCGCGCGAGCATAGCAAAGGCGCCCCTGCGCTCTACTCGGACCGCGCGGAGGCCCGGCCCCGTTCCGGGGTGAGTGCAAGTCCCTCGATCGCGTCGAACAGTCCGCCGACGTTGGGGATGCGGATGTGCGCAGGCGGGTCGCCGTCGGCGCGCTCCCCTACCTGCACCACCCACCACCCGTACCGGCGCGGCGGCCCCACGTCGTACCGTGGCGTATCACCGACGAAGACCGTCTCCGCCGCCGTCACCCCGAGAGTGTCGAGCGTCGCTTGGAAGAGCCCCGGATGCGGCTTCGCGCGCCGCTGCTCGTCGCTGAACATCAGCGCGTCGAAGTGGCCGATCACGTCATGGTGCTCGAACACGCGCCGCAGGTGGCGACCCCCCGCAACACCGGTGTTCGAGATCAGCCCGACGTACAGTCCGCGCGCCCGGCACTCGTCGAGCGCCTCCCGCGCACCCGGAAGCAGGTCGGGCGGCGTGTGCTCGATCACCCCGCCGTAGGCATCGGCAAACGCCGTCGCGTCCGCCTCCTCGATGTGGTCGGCGATCCCCGGGCGATACTGGTAGAAGACGTGTCGCGCGCGGTCTTCCCCGCTCACGTCGCGCCCGTACTCCTGCAACCGTGCGAGCGTGCTGTTCGAGCGCTGGTGGTGCTTCGTGAACTCGTCCTGAGTGGTCTCGATCCCGTACTTGGCGAGGATCGGCGCGCACCGTTCATACCGCAGGCGCGCCCGCACCGGGAACGTGTCCCGCCGCTCCGACATCAACGTCCCCCAGAGGTCGAACACGACCGCCCGGATCCGAGGTAACTTCGAGGACTCTGCCATGTATCCATTCTCGCATCATCTGGACGCGAGAATGGAACACGGGCGGGGTTCCCGCAGACAGAACGGGCACCCCACAGGATGCCCGCTCATCGAACGAAGATGAAGAGTTGAAGGCGGCTATGACTTCGCCTGCTGCTTCTTGAACTCCTGGTATTCCACCCAGTCCGCGTCGGACATCCCGGCGGGCCGCTCAAGGGCCGGTGCCTTGTCCTTCTCGGAGCCCTTCGCTTCCTCGCGGAACTCGCGGATGCCCTTGCCCAGCGCTCCGCCGAGGCCGGACACCCGCTGTGCCCCGAAGAGCAGCGCGAGGATGACGACGATGATCAGCAATTCCTGCCAGCCGAGGCTTCCCAGCATGGGTCAGTACCTTTCCGGCCTGCGCACTCCGTCACGACCCCGGCGAATGTAGCACCGGGGCTCGGCGTGCGCCCCCGACCGCTCAGCGGACGGTGCCTCGATCATACGCGCGCCTGCCCCGGAGGGATCGCTACCCGATCCGCTCCACGAAGACGCGCATCACGCCGCCACAAATCTTGTCGTCCCCGTCGACCGGTTCAGTGAGGTCGACGAGCACCGTCCGGGGCTGACCGTCGGCCATGGTTTCCATGGCCTCCTGCCACACCTCTGCCTCGCCGCAACCGCCACCGATGGTGCCGGAGAAGGTCCCGTCCGGCCGCAGCAGCATCTGTGCCCCTGCTTTTCGGGGTGTCGAGCCTCGCGTATCCGCGACGGTCGCCAGAACCCGCGGCTCACCTGTGGCCAGGGATGCGCGGAGCTCGCGGTAGAGATCGAGGGACATCGGGGACTCCAGCGTCAGCAACCCGATCATACGGCCGTCCGAGAGATCCGGGAGCGGCGGGACGACGTACCTAATCTGAGACCGCGCACCCCCGGGCGAGCACCCCACCTCGCCGCGACATCACCGTTGGGCTGGCTGGCCAGGTATTCGGTGCTGTGCCGCAGCTGCATAGCATCAGAGCCGATTGCTCGGCCCTGATGCCCCAGAGGGAACTGGCGATCGGGAGTGCCGGCCTCTTCTGTCCGTGTCGGCGCGGCGGCCTCACTGTACCACGTACGCCGTCCGTTATCCGGCGCCACTGGTGCGGTTTCGGCTCATCCGCATGCCCGTACCCCCGCGGCGCAGCATCGTGATCTCCGCCAGGATCGACACCGCGATCTCCTCTGGCGTCTCCGCTCCGATGTCGAGGCCCACCGGCGTCGAAACCGCCTCCAGCGCCTCCGCGGGGAACCCCTCGGCCGCGAGGTGGTCCAGAACGGTCCGCGTCCGCCGGCGACTCCCGATCATCCCGACATACCCCGCGCCCCGTCCGACGGCATGCCGCAGCGCCTCTTCGTCCACGCGATGCCCGCGCGAAACAAGCACGACACCGGTCGAAGCATCAAGGGTCAGCGCGTCGAGCGCGGGACCGACCGCGTCCACGATCACCTGTTGCGCCATCGGAAACCGTTCCCGGTTCGCGAACTCGGGCCGGTCGTCCACGACGGTCGTCTCGTAGCCCAGCAATTCCGCGATCTTCGCAAGCGCGAGCCCGACATGACCGGCGCCCACAATCACCAGCCGGGCGGGCGCCTCGAACAGTTGCACCATCACCTCGGTGGCTCCCTCGGCTGCCTGGGATGGGCGGTCCGTCGCGGCCCGGCCATCGAGGCGCCACGTCGCGGTCACGATGCGGGGCACCGCCGTGAACGCGGCGACTGCCACCTCCCGGATCGTCTCGTCCGCCTCGGTGCTGCCCAGCGACCCGAGCGTCCGTCCGTCATCGCGCACCAGCATCTTCGCGCCTGCCGGGAGATCCCCCGCACCTCCGGTCACAACCGTCGCGACGACGACCGGCGGGCCACCCGCAAGGGCGGCCTCGATCGCCTCGACGATGGCGGCGGTGCTGGAAGGGACGGCGTCTGGCACGGCGCGATCATACGCGCGGCGTCGCGCGGACTATCTCGCTAGTCTGACGCGTCGAGGTCGATGCCGAGGTGCTCGCGCAGCGCCTCGGGCGGGGTGAGGCGAATGACCAGGTAGGCGACCGCGGCGACGATCAACACGTCGTCCAGCTGGCCCAGCACCGGAATGAAGTCCGGGATGATGTCGAACGGCATCGCCAGGTACATGAACAGCGGCACTGGCAGCAGCCGTACCGTCCACGGCACCCGCGGATCGCGCGTCAGCCCCCACGCGCCTCGTACCGCGTGCCGCCACCCGAGGTCACCGAGCGTCCTCAGGGCGCGGCGCAGCCAGCGCACGCGCCAGACCAGCAACCCGCCCGACACCAGGATCAACAGCAGTAGCGCGGCCGCGACAGTGAGGATCCACCACCAGGTCGATCCCGCGTCGGGCACCACTAAACCTCGAGGCCGCTACACATTGAAGAGGATGTTCAGCACATCGCCGTCCTGCACGATGTACTGCTTCCCCTCGGTCCGCAGTTTGCCGGCCTTCTTCAGCTCCGCGTTCGAGCCCTTGGCGTCCACGTAGTCGCGCCAGCCGGCCACCTCGGCGCGGATGAACCCGCGCTCAAGGTCGGAGTGAATCTTCCCGGCGGCCTCGGGGGCGGTGGCGCCCTTGCGCACCGTCCACGCGCGCACCTCGTCTTCGCCCGCCGTGAGGAACGACTGGAGACCCAGCAGGTCGTACGCCGCCACGATCGCGCGGTCGAGCGGCGACTCGGCGGAAAGGCCAAGGTCGGCGCGGAATACCGCGGCGTCGTCCGGTTCCATCTGCGCCAGCTCCGCCTCGATCTTCGCGCAGAGCGCCGTCACGGCCACGCTCTTCCCGGCGTACCGCGCGGCGAATTCCGCCTCGATCTCTCCCACCCGTGCGATGTCGTCCTCGCCGATGTTCACGACCAGCAGCACCGGCAGGCGCGTGATGAACTGGTACGCGCGGAGCTCTTTGTCCTCTACCTCGGTGAAGGTCATCGAGCGCAGCCCCGCACCGGCTTCGAGGTGCGCCTGCATCCGGCGCAGCAGCTCCTGGTGGACCTCCATCGCCGTGCGGTCGGCCGGCTTCATCGAGCGCATCTCGACGTCGATGCGGTGGATGCGCCGCTCGATCAGCGCCAGGTCCGAGAACGTCAGTTCGAGGTCAAGCCCCTCGATGTCGCCGTGGGGGTCGATCGCGCCGCCGTCCGGATGCGGCACGGACTCGTCCTCGAAGGCGCGTACGACGTGGACGAGGGCGTCCGCCCTCGCGATCTGCGCGAGGAACTGCGCGCCGGGGGCGTCTTTGCCGAACGAACCGGCGGGGAAATCCACCCAGCGAATCTCCGCATGCGTCAGCTTCTTCGGTTTGAATACCTCGGCCAGCGCGTCGAGCCGCGGGTCAGGCACCTTCACGACGCCGACGTTCGGCTCCGTGCCCGCCGAATACGCCCCCACCTGCGCCGTCCCCCGCGTCACCGCGTTGAACAGCGAGGTCTTCCCGCTCCGCGACTTGCCAATGATGCCGAGTTCCATGCGCTACCCCTCGACGGCCAGTCTGTCGCCCGACCGTCGAGGCGGCAAGCGGACGCCTGCGGCTACTCCGGGCGCCCTCTGCGACCCGGACCGCCGCGTGCGAACTCGCAGCGAGGCTCCAGCACGCCGGCCTCGCATTGCGGGGCCGTGCGCCGGCAGGTCTGCTGGCCGTGGCGCACGATCAACGCGTGCCACTGATTGAGCGTCCACACGTCGTCGCCCAGCTTCCCGAGGAAGTACGTGCGATACGTGTCGTAGTCGCGCTTCCCCGGCGGCCGGCCGAGGCGTTCGAACAGCCGGTAGGCGTACGCGTCCACCACGAACGTCGGCTTCCGGCCGGCGTAGAGCGTCATCGCGTCAGCCGTCTCCGGCCCCACCCCCCACAGCGCAAGCAACCGCGCGCGTACCTCGTCCGCGCCTCCCGCGAGCAGCAGGTCGATGCCGCCCGCATCGAGGACGGCCGCGCAGAACGCGCGCACCTTCCGCGCCTTGGCGTTGAAGTAGCCGCTGGGCCGCAGCAACTCACCCAGCACCGGCTCTGGCAGGTCGAGGATCGCTTCGGGCATCATGGCGTCCGCGCCCCGCAGGTTGGCGAGGGCGCTCGCCGCGCCGCGCCAGGCCGTGTTCTGCACGAGGATCGCGCCGAGGCAGATCTCGAACCACTGCTCCGGGCCGTCCTCGGCAGCCGTCGGCCACCACTGCTGCGGCCCGTACGCCTCGATCAGCGCACGGTAGATCACCTCGAGGTCGCGCCTCGTGTACGGCCGCCGCGCGGGGCCGGGTTCACGCACGCCTTCGAGGCCGGTGCGCCCGGCCTGGAGTCCCCGACTGGCGCTGGCCCGCCTGCGCGTCGCGGCCACTAGCCGCGTGCCCACTTCGGGATCGAGGCCTTCGGGACCGCGTCGTACGCGGCGATGTAGGGCTTCACGTCGACCACCGGTGTCCCATCGACCAGGTCCAGCCCTTCGACCTCGATGGTCGAGCCCTCGATCTTCAGCAGCCGGCAGACCGTGACGCTGATCGGGTTCGGACGGGCGCCCCGCAGCGCAAGGGCGCCCTGCAGCGGGTAGCGATCGTCGCCGCTCGGGTACGCCTGCCGGCGCTCGCGCAGCGCGTCGGGCAATTGGTGGAGCCAGCCCACCACGATGACATGCGAGTAATCGGCGAGTCCCATGAGGGCATCCGCCAGCCCGTCGGCGAGCTCGATCCTCGAGCGCGCGCGCGACCAGTCGACGCGCGCCGCGTCCGTCTCGGCGTTGTGGACAACGCCGATCGGCTGAAGCGTGATCGAGGCGAAATCACTGGACATTCCGGCCATTCTAGGGGGGCTGGATCGAGGGCGAGCGGAGGTTCGGGAAGATCTCGATCGTGCTATACTTCACGAGTGTTGCGGGCTCCCCCGGGGGCATCGCGACACCCCGTCGGTGGGCCTATTCCCCGTTCGCCCGCACCGGCTGCACGACCGAGATCGAGCGTTTCCCCCGCGCCTCTCGCAGGCGACCGGTGTGATCGAGACAGAATGACCACGACCGCCCCCCGAGCCGCCAAGGAACCGTCCTACAACGCGGAGAACATTCAGGTCCTTGAGGGCCTCGAGGCCGTCCGCCGCCGTCCCGGCATGTACATCGGCTCCACCGACCAGCGCGGTCTCCACCACCTCATCTACGAAATCGTCGACAACTCCGTCGACGAGGCGATGGCGGGGTACTGCGACCACATCGACATCGTGATCGATCCGGACGGGCACGTCTGGGTCCAGGACAACGGCCGCGGCATCCCCGTCGACAAGCACCCGAAGACCGGCCTCTCCGCCGTGGAGACGGTCATGACCGTCCTCCACGCGGGCGGCAAGTTCGGCGGCGGCGGTTACAAGGTCTCGGGCGGCCTCCACGGCGTCGGCGCGTCCGTCGTCAACGCGCTCTCCTCCGAGGTCACCGTCCGCGTGAAGCGAGACGGCGCGATCCACACCCAGAACTACATCCGCGGCGTCCCGCAGGGCCCGATGAAGAAGGAGAAGGGCGAGAAGGACCAGGGCACCGGCACCTTCACCCGCTTCCTCCCCGACGCCGCGGTCTTCGAGACACTCGACTACGACTTCGAGGTGCTCTCGCAGCGCTTCCGCGAGATGGCCTACCTCACCAAGGGGCTCTTCCTCCACTTCCGCGACGAACGCGGCCTGGGCGACGAGCGCTCGTACTACTTCGACAGCGGCATCGAGGCATTCGTGCGCCAGATCGGGCGCAGCCGGAACCCGCTGCACGACCCGATCGTGATCTTCAACGAGACGGAGAACGCGCAGGTCGAGGTGGCGCTGCAGTACAACGGCTCGTACGGCGAGGTCCTGTACTCCTTCGCGAACGCGATCAAGACCATCGACGGCGGCTCCCACGTCACCGGCTTCCGCACGGCGCTCACCCGCGTCCTGAACGACTACGCCCGCAAGTCGAAGATCCTCAAGGACAACGACCCCAACCTCACCGGCGACGACGTGCGCGAGGGTCTCGCCTGCGTGATCTCCGTGAAGTTGGGCGAGCCGCAGTTCGAGGGCCAGACGAAGACCCGCCTCGGCAACCCGGAGATCAAGGGACTCGTCGAGTCTGCTGTCGGCACACGCCTCCAGCAGGAGCTCGAAGAGAACCCCGGGATGGCCCGCCGCATCCTGGAGAAGTGCCTCACCGCGGCCCGCGCCCGCGAGGCCGCCCGCAAAGCGCGCGACCTCGTGCAGCGCAAGGGCGTCCTCGAAGGTTCAAACCTCCCCGGCAAGCTGGCGGACTGCTCCGAGAGCGACCCGAGCAAGTGCGAGATCTACATCGTCGAGGGCGATTCCGCCGGCGGCTCCGCCAAGGGCGGCCGTGACCGCCGGACGCAGGCGATCCTCCCGCTGCGCGGCAAGATCCTGAACGTCGAGAAGGCGCGCCTCGACAAGATGCTCGAGAACGAGCAAATCCGGAACATCATCACGGCCCTCGGCACGGGCTTCGGCGAGGACTTCAACATCGCCAAGCTGCGGTACCACAAGATCGTGATCATGACCGACGCGGACGTGGACGGTGCGCATATCCGCACGCTGCTGCTCACGTTCTTCTACCGCTTCATGCCGCAGATCATCGACGATGGCTACCTGTACATCGCCCAGCCGCCGCTGTACTCTGTCACGCGGGGCCGCTCCGTCACCTGGCTGTTCGACGACGCCGCGAAAGACGCCTACTTCAAGGACCACAGCGACCGCGGCATCAACCTCCAGCGCTACAAGGGCCTCGGCGAGATGAATGCCGAGCAGCTGTGGGAGACCACGATGAACCCGGCGAACCGCTCGCTCCTCCGCGTTGAGGTGCAGGACGCCGCCGCTGCCGATGAACTCTTCATCATGCTCATGGGCGACGAGGTCGCCCCGCGCAAGAAGTTCATCACCGCCCACGCCCTCGAAGCCACCCTCGACGTCTAGGCGCGGGAGCGCTCGATGTCCCTTGCCACAATCCCGCCGGGCGTCCCCCATCGCTTCTTCGTCGAATTCGACACCGACGAGGTGTGCCCGTTCCCGTTCACGGACGACCCCGTGGTCATCCTCTTCTTCGCCTCGTGGGCTTTCTCCGCCGACTTCGGCGGCCAGCACGAACTCGGCGACGCCGCGATGCACCTCAAGCGTCGCCTCAACATCGACCTGAAGCCGATCCTGAAGTACGCCGACCGCGACTTCGAGTCCGAACTCGACCGTCGCGAACTCGAACGCTCCTGGCAGCCCGCCATCGCCCTCGCTGCCTGCGTCCGCGAGATCGCCGCGCACATCGAAGCCCCCGACGAGATGCTCGCCCCACTGATCGCCGGCTACGAGCACCTCGCGCCTCGTCTGCGCGAACTTGCCGCGATGTGCGACTGGGCCACCGCTCGCAACGCCCGCGTCCGCATGAACTTCGACCTCCGCGAGCCCGACGAGCGCCGCCGCACCCCCCGGACCGTCGAGCCTCGCTAGCCCGCGCCCGCACCCCGTGACACCATCGAGGCGTGACGGCACATCACCACTCCGACCCGGGCCAGCAGGCGAAGCGCGCCGCCGAATACGAGCGCTGGCTCGGCTCGTCCTCGCTGTCCGCGCGCAGCATCCGCTGGTGGATGGGCCCGCTCGGACAGTGGTTCGCGAACGCCCCGCTCTACCGGCTGAAGGCCAACCTCAAACTCGACCGCACCGTCCGGCTGCTCGACATCGGCGTCGGCCGCGGCACCGTCATGCGCATGCTCGACGACGCCCTGGAGTGTGACCGCGCGCCCGTGGGCCTCGATGTCTCCCGCACCGCCCTCCGGCTCGCCGCCGCAGACGAGGAGAATCCCGACCGCGGCGCCGGACTGGTGCAGGGCAGCGCCACGGCGCTCCCGTTCGCAGATGGCTCCTTCAACCTCGTGTTGTGCGGGCACCTCGTGAAGCACTTAGAGGACGACGACTTGCGCGCGCTCTTCATCGAGGTGCGGCGCGTGCTGGAGCCGGGCGGCCTGGCGCTGATCTGGGAGTTCGGGCCCACCGGACACCGGGCCCTCGACGCCTGGAATGCTCGCAGGCTCTCGTCGGGAGTGCGCCACCCGCGGCTGCGGTCGACGAACACGCTGCGACGGCTCGCCGAGGAGTCCGGCTTCACCTTCACCCGCGACGCCGACCTGCGGCCGTTCCTGCTGCCGCCGATCCCGCGCGCCTCGATCCTCATCGGCCGGCCGCCGGGCGAGGACTAACGCTCAGTCGCTGCTGCCCGGTGCATACAGCCCACGCCGGTGGATCACGCCGAGGACGGCGGGTGGAATCTCACCTTCCACCGAGGCGCCCGACCGCAACCGTGCGCGCACCCCGGTCGACGACAGGTCGACCTCCGCCATCTCGATGCGGTCGATCCGCGTCTCGATGCCGGGCGCCAGCGCCCGCAGCGCCGCCGAGGCCTCCACCTTCGCGCCGGGACGGGCAGCCACCCCGAGACGGGCGGCAGCCGCGATCCGCGTCGGCTCGTGCCAGTGTTCGAGGTCGGCCAGCGCATCCGCGCCGAGGATCACCCACCACTCGCCACCCCGGACGGCGACCAGCGTCTCGACCGTGTCGGCGGTGTACGACGGACCGTCCCGCTCGACCTCGATTGGGCTCACCTCAGCCCAGGGGAGACCTTCGACGAGCGCACGGGTCATCTCCAGCCGTGCGGCCGCGGACGTGACCGCACGACCTGTCTTCCGCCACGGGTCACCCGCCGGCACGAAGACGACGCGGTCGAGGTGAAGTGACGTGCGGGCGGCCTCGGCCAGCGCCAGGTGGGCGACATGCGGTGGGTCGAATGTCCCTCCCAGCAGCCCGAATCGCCCACCGGCTGTCGACGTCACGCGACTACTCCCAGCGCACCATCACCCCGCCCACGCGGATCATGTCGCCCGGCGCAACCCCGTGGCGCTTCAACACGCGTTCGACGCCCATGCGACGCAGCCGCGCGAGGAACTCCAGCCGGGGTTCCAGTTGCTCGAGGTTGAGCGTCTGCGCCAGCCAGTTCGGCGTGGGCCCGTCGAGCTCGACGACACCATCGCGGCCGGTCTCCACCTCGAACCGGTTGCGCCGTGCGGGCTCAGGCGTGAGTACCGGTACCACCCTGGCCGCCGTGCGGCGATCCTCGTCCTGGGACCGGCGCAGCAGTTCCAGCGTCGCCTCAGCCAGCTCACGCGTCCCCATCTGGGCCGCCGCCGAGATTGCGAACCACCGCACGCCCAGCGCATCGATCCCCTCGCGGAGCAATTCGACCTGAGCCTCGCCGTCCGGGGTGTCGATCTTGTTCAACGCGAGGATCTGCGGTTTCTCCGCTAAGCCGTGGCCAAACTCGGCCAGTTCGTGGTTGATGAGCGCGAAGTCTTCCAGCGGCGCGTCCCGCGTCATATCGAGGACATGCACCAGCACACGGGTCCGCTCGATGTGCTTCAGGAACTCGTGCCCGAGTCCGACGCCCGCGCTCGCGCCCTCGATCAGCCCCGGCATGTCCGCCGCGACGAACGAGTCGTATCCCAGGTTCACGACACCCAGTTCTGGCTGAAGCGTCGTGAACGGGTAGGCACCGATCTTCGGCCGGGCATGGCTCCATGAGGTCAGCAGGGTCGACTTGCCAGCATTTGGCAACCCGACGAGGCCGACGTCGGCCAGCAGTTTGAGCTCAAGCCTGATGTGACGTCGCTGCGCTTCCGCGCCACGCTGGGCGAAGATCGGCGCCTGGCGCGTGGGCGAGGTGAACCGCAGGTTCCCCCAGCCGCCCCGTCCACCGCGCGCGACGATGACCGTCGCACCATCCACGGTGAGATCCGCCAGCGGCGAGTCTGGCTGCGCCTCGTTCCACACGACCGTCCCGACGGGGACCGTCAGGACGAGGTCATCTGCCGAAGCGCCGCGCTTCTGGTTGCCGCCTCCCTTGCCCCCTGGGCCGGCCTCGCGCACCCGGCCGTCCCGGAATGCCTCCAGCGTGCTCAGACGGGCACTGGCGACCAGCACAACGTCTCCACCGCGACCGCCGTCCCCGCCATCGGGTCCGCCGCGCGGGACGAATTTTTCGCGGCGGAACGAGACGGCGCCATCACCACCTCGTCCACCGGCAACTTCAAAGGCGGCGGCGTCGATCATGCACACGGACTTCCGAACGAGGGAAAGAGTTCTCACCAATAGAGTCGAGGTTATGTGTTCATGGCGCCACTCTCTGATCGTCATCGTCGTAGCGGGGATTCAGTTGATGCGGAATCTGAACTGAATCTACGCGGAGTGTGCGTGGCGCCCTGACGGCTAGCGGACTTTCCGTGGGTAATCGGCCTCTGAGCCCCATCGCTCACCGTAGTTCGCCATCCTGGTGGTGAGGGTTATGCCAGCGCGGGGCACCTTTCCACACGAATCAACCTGGTTATCCGCAGATCTACCCAATGATCAGATCACCAGAGCAGCGGATCACCCGGACAAGGAGGTTGTCAGTCGATGATGGGGATAACAGGTCGAGTTGTGGGTAACAGGGGCTGACGGAACAGGGCAGTCGACTCAAGCGATGCGGCGTGACTGCTCGATCATCTCTCGAAGTGAGGCCATGTCTCGCCTGGTCTCCGGGTCGACGGAGAGCGACTTCTCCATCTTCCGCCACCCGTGGTGCACGGTGGAGTGGTCACGGCCGCCGAGGGCCTGGCCGATCTCGACGAGCGAACGGTGCGCCAGCTCCCGCATGAGGTACATGGCGATCTGGCGCGGGTAGGCGACCCGCTTCTCCCGGCTCACGGAGAGCAATCCTGTCCGGTCGATGTCGAAATAGCGGCAGACGACATCGATGATCAGTTCCGGGCTCGGGGGGAGGCGTGGCTCGTTCGGCTCCAGGCTCGCAAGCGCGGAATGGACGAGTTCCGGCGACAGCGGCTCGCCGGTGAGCCGGGAGTAGGCGACGACACGCGTCAGCGAGCCCTCGAGCTCCCGGATGTTGTTCTTGTACCGCGCCGCGATGACCTGCAGCACATCGTCACGGACGCGGATCCCCTGCTCCTGAGCCTTGTGTCGGAGGATGGCGATGCGCGTTTCCATGTCAGGGGGCTGGAGGTCAGCGATCATGCCCCACTCGAAGCGGGTGCGGAGCCGTTCCTCAAGCCCGGAGATGTGCGCCGGGCTCTTGTCGGACGTGATGATTATCTGGCGGCCGGCCTCGTAGAGCTCGTTGAACGTGTAGAAGAACTCGTCCTGCGTCTGTTCCTTGCCCGCGATGAACTGGATGTCGTCCACGAGCAGCGCGTCGGCGGATCGGTACCGCGCGCGGAAGTCGTCCATCGCGCGCTTCTGGATCGCGGTGATCAGCTGGTTGGTGAACGCCTCGGCGCTCACATACATGACCTGGAATCCTCGCTCGATGAACACGTGCCCGGCGGCGTGCAGCAGGTGGGTCTTGCCGAGGCCCGCGGCGCCGTAGATGAAGAGCGGGTTGTATAGGTGGCCGGGATCCCGCGCCACGCCCTCGGCGGCAGCGAACGCCAAACGGTTGCTGGGGCCGACAATGTAGTTGTCGAACGTGTACCGCTCGCGCAGCCGCGGCCGGGGCGTCGCCTGACGGACTTCCGCGGTGGTCGCGGCGGTCTGGAGCGCGTTGACGGCATCGTCCTGCGTGCGAAGTGGTTCAAAGTCGATCGCGACCGGATGCCCGGCAAGCTCTGTCAGCGTCCGCAGGATCGTCGGCCGCAGGCGCTTGTGCAGCCACTCCGTGACGAACTCGGATCGAGTGCTGATCGTCAGTGTCTCGCCGTCGTAGCGAGTACCGACCGTGCCCTCAAGCCAGGTGTCGTAGTTCGCGCGGGAGACCTCGGTGGAGAGGACCTTCAGGGCGGCTTGCCAGATGGTAGTGGGATCGTCGTGCATCGAGGATCCCCTCCCGCTGTCGTCCGGCTCGGAGAGCCCCATCCGAGCCGGCAGAGACACGTCAGGCAGACGCAGGAGAAGACACGCACCACCACATGGAGGTGTACGCCGCGCCGGCGATACCGGTGTGTTTGCCGCCAGGATTGTCGGGGTGTGAAGCCCGGATGACTCGTCCAACGTTGACCGACGCTGCCGCGTTTGCTTGCCGCACAAGCAACAGGCGCCGACCGCGAGGGAACGTAGCACCGCCACTCCCCGGCGATCAAGGCGATTACGTGAAGTCGAGGGATTTTTCACGCAACCGTCGCAATCGGAAGAGCGATCTACCGCGGCAATATGGGTACCCGACCTGAGTCAAGTGCCAGCAGCCCCCTGTTGTCGTCTCGATTGTTGTCTTTGTTGTCGTGGAGGGATGCGCTCCGCGTATACTCCGCACCCTTGGGATCCCGTGAACACCGACCGCGAGCGCGGCGGCGTATCGCGTGCGGGAGGAACGATGACTGAGCACGACGCACCCGAGCCTGAGACTGAGGGGTTGCTCCTCGCGATTGACATCGGAAACACGAGCATCGCCGTTGGCGTGTTCGACGGCGAGGAGATCGCCGCCACCTTCCGCGTGGCGACAGACCGCGAGAACTTCCCCGACGAGTACTCCGTACTGTTTTCCAACCTCTTGCGATCAAGGGGTATCGAACCCGACGAGGTCGGGGCTGCGATCATGTCGAGCACAGTGCCGCCACTGGTCACGACGTTCCAGCAGGTCTGTCGCGATCAGTTCGGCGTCAAACCGATCGTCGTGGGCGCCGGCGTGCGGACGGGCATCCGCGTCCTGTACGACAACCCGCGCGAGGTCGGCCCTGACCGCATCCTCCACGCGGTCGCGGCCCTCGATAAGTACGACCCACCACTGGTGATCGTCGACCTGGGCACCGCCGCGGTGTTCGACGCCGTGTCGAGGAACGGTGACTACCTGGGCGGCGCGATCGCGCCGGGCATCGGGCTCGCCTCTGAGTCGCTGTTCAGTCGTGCGGCGATGCTGCACCGCGTCAAGATCGAGCGTCCGGACGGGCCGGTCGGACGGAACACCATCCACTCGATGCAGAGCGGCATCTTCTTCGGATACGTGGAGCTGGTGCGCGGTATGGTGCGCCGGTTCAAGGAGGAGATCGGCGAAGAGGCGGTGGTCATCGGCACCGGTGGGTACGCCCACCTGATCGCCGAGGAGGCCGCCTGCTTCGGCGCGATTGAGCCTGACCTGAACCTGACCGGCCTCCGGCTGGTCTACGAGGCGAACCGTGAACACTGAGCCGCCCCCCCTTCCTGGCCGCCCGGGTGACCCCCTGCGCGGTCGCCACATCGTTCTCGGGGTCACTGGCTCGATCTCCTGCTACAAGGCGGTCGAGGTCACCAGCCGTCTGGTCCAGGCCGGCGCGATCGTCGACGTCGCGATGACTGAGCATGCGGCGCAGTTTGTGCAGCCGCTGACGTTCCGCTCGCTCACCGCACGGGAACCCTACCTCGACATGTGGAAGCCCTACGCGAACGTAGGGGAAGCGCATGTCGAGCTCGCCCGTCGGGCCGACGCGATCCTGATCGCTCCGGCGACGGCCTCGACGTTCGCCCGGCTCGCCAACGGGCTGGCGGACGATCAGGTGTCGCTCACCGCGCTTGCCACGACCGCCCCGCTGCTCGTCGCGCCCGCGATGGACGGTCAGATGTGGGCGAACCCCGCAACGCAGGCGAACGTCGAGGTGCTGAAGAGCCGCGGGGTGCAGTTCATCGGGCCGGTGGAGGGCCGTCTCGCCTCCGGGCGGGTGGGCCTCGGACGGCTGGTCGAGCCGGAGCGGCTCGTGGATGAACTGCGGTGGCGGCTGGCGCGTGAACATGGCGACCTGGTGGGCCGTCGCATCGTCGTCAGTGCGGGCGGCACGCGCGAGGCGATCGATCCGGTGCGATACGTGGGCAACCGCAGCAGCGGCAAGATGGGCTACGCCGTCGCGGAAGCCGCGCGTGACCGCGGTGCGGAAGCGGTCATCGTCTCCACCGTGTCGCTCCCGGTGCCGGCGGGCGTGCGGGTGATCCCGGTGGAGTCAGCTCTCCAGATGATGGAAGCGGTTCATCGCGAATGCGCTGACGCGGATGCGCTGATCATGGCGGGTGCGGTGGCGGACTACCGTCCGTCCGGCGCTGCTGACCAGAAGATCAAGCGTGAGAAGACCGGTGACATGAGCATTGAGCTCCTAGAGAACCCGGACATCATCGCGTCCACACCGGTCGACACGAGGCGCGGCAGGCTGACGAAGGTCGCCTTCGCGGCGGAGACGCAGGATCTCATCCAGCACGCCACGGCGAAACTGTCGAAGAAGGGCGCGCGCTTCGTCGTCGCGAACGACGTTAGCGCGACAGATGCCGGGTTCGGCGTGGACAACAATCGCGTGACGATCCTCGACGACACGGGGGGGCGCGCCGACCTGCCCTTAATGCCGAAGTACGACGTGGGTCACGCGATCCTGGACCGCGTGTTGCCGCTGCTCTCCCCGAGACCTTAGGAGCGGGGGCTACACGCCCTCGGATTCCAGTCGTTCGACCAGCGTTTCGAATTCCCGCCAGTGGCTGAGGTGGTGGCGGACGTGCTCCGCAGGCTCCTGCGCGCGCGGGGAGACGGTCGCCCCCACAAAGAGTGCCGGAATGGTGGGGTGGTCTCCGAAGTCGTCGAAGTTCTTAGCGGTGTCGTCGAACAGGACGGTCAGGCCGTGTCCGCGGGCGGGCTCCGCCTTCGGCCCCCGGTCCGTCCAGATGATGTGTGATGTGGGGATCTCGTATCGCTCCAGCCAGCGGCGGGCGGACGGCATTTCGCGGTCATAGCGCGCGGTGAGGATGACGAGTTCGTGGCGGGCGGCGAGACGCCGGGCGACCTCGACCGCCTCATCCTTGGGCGCCATCTCGACGGTCAGGTCGGTCTCCAGCATCTCCTTCAGCATCGCGTCCCAGCGCTCGGCGCCCACTTGGGGCTTCCCGGGCTTGCCCTTGCGGTGCAATTCGAGCAGGTCGATGCCGAAGCGCTCCTGCGTCAGCCGCACGAGCATCTCGCTGAAGTCGGCGAGCGTGTCGTCGAAGTCGAGTCCGATCTTCATGAGTCCATCATGGAGGAGACGGGCGCCGGCTGCATCAACTGCACGTAATTCCCGTCCGGGTCGACCAGCGTCGCGATCCAGCCGCCCCACGGCTCCTTCGAGGGCTGACGCACAAACGTTCCGCCCGCGGATGCAATCCGCCGGGCGACAGATTCGATGTCGTCTACGCCGAGGTTCAGGAGGTAGCGGGCCGGGTCGACCGCAGGTCCGACGACCTG
Organism: Chloroflexota bacterium; assembly: GCA_016875635.1. GTDB lineage: Bacteria > Chloroflexota > Dehalococcoidia > UBA2979 > UBA2979 > SURF-43. Next base: position 6,507 of record VGPD01000034.1, on the reverse strand, counting down.
GCTGTGGACGGTTACGGTCAGGCGCATGTCGCGTGGAGGCGTGCCCCACTGGAACGAGACGAAGCCGTCCCGGTCAGTGCGCGGCGTCAGGCCGAGGACGTCGACATAAAAGCGACGCATCGCGGGCCATCGCTCCGGCGTCGTGTTCACCATCAACCCGGCGAAGCCGAAGTAGCCATCGTCTGGCATCGAGGGCCCGCTCCGCCTACTTAGCCCGACCGGCGACGAAATGGACCAGCGTGCGGAGCGGTCGCCCGGTGTTCCCCTTCACGTTCACGCCGGCGTCGGTCGCGGTCGTGTCGATCGCCGCGATATCGAGGTGTGCCCAGGGGGTGTCACCGGCGAAATTCTGGATGAACTTCGCCGCTGTGATCGAGCCGGCCGGCGCACCGCCGGTGTTCTTCATGTCGGCGACCGGAGACTTGATCAGTTCGGCGTACTCGTCGTCCAGCGGGAGCCGCCACATCTTCTCGCCGGCGGCCTCGCCCGCGCGCTCCATCTCCGCCATCAGCCGGTCGTTGTTGCAAAAGATGCCGAAGCGCACCGTCCCCAGCGCCACGCGCACGGCGCCTGTCAATGTTGCGACGTCGATGACCGTGGAGGCGCCGTTTGCCTTCGCGTAGGCGATCCCGTCCGCCAGCACGAGGCGACCCTCCGCGTCCGTGTTGATGACCTCGATCGATTGGCCGTCCATCGCGTAGACCACATCGCCTGGCTTGGTCGCCGAGCCCGAGGGCATGTTCTCGGTGCAGGGCGCCACGGCCATCACATTCACGGGCAACTTCAGACGGGCGATCGCGCCGATCGCGCCAATCACGACGGCCGCGCCGCTCATGTCGCCCTTCATCGCATCCATGTCCGCGGCCGGTTTGATCGAGATCCCGCCCGTGTCGAAGGTGATCCCCTTCCCGACCAGCGCGACGGTCCGCCCTCGCGGTCCTCCGCCCCGGTAGTGGAGGACGATGAACTTCGGCGGCTGTACCGATCCGTTCGAAACGGAGAGGTAGGAGCCCATCTTCAGCCGCTCGGCCTCCGCTCGTTCAATGATGGTGCAGTCGAGGCCCACCTCCGCGGCGAGCTGCTGCGCGCGCGCGGCCATGATCGTCGGCGTCATCAGGTTCGCTGGCTCGTTGCCCAGATCACGGGCGAAGTTCTGCGCCTCGGACATGATGGTCCCGCGCTCGGCGCCCCGGCGCGCCGCCGCCACCCGGCGGGCTGCTCCCGCGACCACGGTGACATCGCCGACGCTGCTTGTCGGGCGGTCGGCCGCTTTGGTGTGGTGCTTGTCGAAGCGGTAGAGCCCCAGGATGAACCCCTCGGCGATGGTCTCGCCCGCCTGCTCAGGCTCGATCTCCTCCAGTCCTTCGAGGGAGATCGCGACGCTGCCGCCGCCGGCGTCGCGGAGCCGGCGCGAGAGGTTCCCCATCTGGGTCCGGAAGGTGTCCACGGTGCGCTTCTCGGCCGCGCCCAGTCCGAACAGGATGACGCGCTTCGCCTTCCCCCGACCGGTCACCGGGAGGATCGCGACCTCGGCGGCCTTGCCGGTGAACAGCGCGTTCGCGAGCATTCTGGTGATCGCACCACCAGTCGCTCTGTCCGCAGCTGCCGCATCCCCCGAAAGGCGTGCCGTCCCTGGCGAAATCAGGACGACGTGGAAGTCGGCCTCTACCTCGCTGAGCGCGCCGCTGGTCACTGTGGTCGTCATGGGTCCGCCTCTCTCGCGGCGCGAGGATACCGCAGGTTCTCGTTCGGTTCTTCCGTCAGGTTCATCGTGGGAGTGGCGGCGTACCATGGACGATGTTCGACGCACCATGTGGCCCGCGTGGCTTCGGGTCCAGAGGCGCGTCCGGCGAGGGTTGATGGATGCGCCTGCGACTCTACCGATACCTGCACCACGTCACCGCGCCCGAACGGACCGGTCTGGCCTGGTTTGACCTGATGGAGTTCGGGCTCGCGGCGTTCGGTTTCCTCTGTTACTTCGTCGTGCGTGGCGGCGTGGTGGACGACGCCGGGGCGGCGCTTGACCACGCGCGCTGGATCATCGATGCCCAGCAGACGTTCGGCATCTTCGTCGAGCCCGCCGTCAACCAGTGGGTGCTGGAGTCGGCGTGGCGCGTCCGGTCGGTGAACTTCGTTTACTTCTGGCTGGACTTCCCGCTGATCGTCGGGGTCGCCGTGGTGCTGTTCGTCCGCTCGCGGGGCCACTACACCATTCTGCGGGACGCGCTGCTCATCTCCGGCGGGTTCGCGCTCGTCATGTACTGGACGTTCCCGGTCGCCCCGCCCCGCTACCTCCCCGAATGGGGCTTCGTGGACACGCTCGCCGAGTTCGACAATCTCTCCTACCAGGCGCAGTCGATGCGGCCATTCGTGAACCCGTTCGCCGCGGTGCCCTCGCTGCACGTCGGCTGGTCACTGATCCTCGTCATCGTGATGTTCGGTGTGACCCGGGTTGGCTGGGTGCGTGCCTCGATCGTCGCGGTGCTGGGCGCTCAGATCTTCGCCGTCGTGGGCACGGCGAACCATTTCCTGTTCGATGCGGTGGTCGGTGTGCTCGTCTCGCTGGCCGGGCTCGCCGTCGCGCTCTGGTTGCAGCGTGGTGGCTACCCGAGGCTGCGCGCGTGGTTCCACGAGCGTGCGACCGGCATGGAGCACCGCGTGCGAGATCTCGCGCGCTGACCGCCCGCTACCGGTGAGCGTCCCACACCCACGACACCGCGACGAAGCCCGGACCGAGCCGCGTCGCCGCGTGCCGCGTGACCGCGTCCGTCGTCATCTCGGTGGCCCGCAGCCGGCGCTCCGCCCAGAGTCCCAGCGCTTCGGCTGCCGCTGCTGCCGAGGCGTGGACCACGGCGACCCGCAGCGCCCCCCGGCCCTCCGCTGCTTCCCGGGTCACCGCTGAGGTGAACAGATCGCGCAGCATCCCCAGCGCGGCGTCCCGTTGCGGTCGGGGGGCGACCACGATCCGCGAGCCGTCCCAGCGCGCGACGCCGCGCGGCGGGGCGACCAGCCCTGAGGTCGAGTTGGGGTTCGCCATCTCCGGGTGGTCGATGACTCCCAGCATCCCGATGTTGGCCAGGGTGCTCCGTCCCGCCTCCAGCACCGTGTCAAGGGTTTCCCCCCGCGCTGCCGCCTCCGCCGCGATGACGGCGGGCCAGCCTGCCTTCAGCAGCAACGACCCCGTCGCCAGGTGTGCGAATCGCCGCCCGTACGCCTCGACCGCCGCGCGGGCCAGTTCCGCGGCGCCGGGGGGGCCCCCGTGCCCGTCGTCGGCGGAGACGTACAGCACATCCCCGGTCTCGGCGGCATCCCGGCAGGCTTCGACGACGGGGCCCGGCTCCGCCGGGAACGCGTCCAGGGAAAGCCGGGAGACGCTCTCGAACGCCAGCATCCGAGGCGGATCGGCGGGGGCGAGCCGGAGTGGGCGGCCCGCGAGGAGGGCGCCCGGGAGGCTGGCTGCTGCGTCGAGGACGACCGTGACAAATCTGGCCGCTGCCATCGAGGCTCCTTGGGAGGGATGAGAGGCTCACATGGCGTCTAGCGCCGGGCCTGTGTTAGCGTGTTGACCGTATCGGGGACTCCGCGACATATCGGTCGCGCGTCCTCGGGCGGTGGTTCTCCCAGCGGATTGACCGGCGATGGCTGCCCCGGCTCACTCGAGCGCGTGCGACCTCTCCGCTGTCCTCCGGGACGCCCGGCTCGGCTGCCGGGTACGCCGCGAGTGTAAAGACGACGAGACATAGAGTCAGACACGGGATCAAAACGCCGCATGCAGACCCTTGAGCGCAAGACCGAGATCATCTCCGAATACCGTACGCACGGCACGGACACCGGTTCGCCGGAAGTCCAGGTGGCCCTGCTCACGGACCGGATTACGCGGCTCACGCAGCACCTGCGCGAGAACAAGCACGACTTTTCCACCCGCCGCGGGTTGCTGAAGTTGGTCGGCCAGCGCCGTCGCCAGCTCCGCTACCTCAGCAAGGTGGACGTCGACCGCTACCACAAACTCATCCAGTCGCTCGGGTTGCGCCGGTAGGGCAGCTCTGGAGCACGGCCGGGCGTCCGCTGCCCGGCCGAGGCAGTTGGCCATGCTTCGTACCCGACTCATTCAGCCCATCACGCCCGGGATCCCCGGGCGTCTGCGACGCACCCGCCCGGGTGCGTCGCTTCGCGTGGGGACCCCACACCGCTAACCGCGTATCGGAAAGCCGCCGACGGTCCGAGGTGGACGCGGCGATGTCGTGTGAGACGACGAGAGAGACAGAGGCACTATGATGACAGAAACCACCGGCGCGCAGACGCGCGTATTCACCCGAGAGATCGAGGGTGTCACCTTCGAAATCGGCGCGGGCCGCCTGGCGCAGAACGCCGCCGGCTCCGTCACGATCCGCTACGGCGACACCGTCCTGCTCGTGACGGTCTGCGAGGGCGACCCTCGTCCCGGCATCGACTTCTTTCCGCTGACGGTCGATTTCGAAGAGCGCATGTACGCCATCGGCAAGGTGCCGGGCTCGTTCTTCCGCCGCGAGGGCCGTCCGGGCACGGACGCCACCCTGGCCGCGCGCATGACCGACCGCCCGATCCGCCCGCTCTTCCCCAAGGGCTTCAAGCGCGAGGTGCAGATCTCCTGCCTGCTGATCGCCTCTGACCGGATGAACCCGGCCGAGCCGTTCGCCACCGTCGGCGCCTCCGTCGCGATTGGCATGTCTCCGTTACCGTTCGAGCAGCCCGTCTCCTCCGTGGCCGTCGGCCGCGTAAACGGCAAGCTGAAGGCCTTCCCGACTTACGAAGAGCAGGAACAGTCCGACCTGGAACTCACCGTCGCCGCGACGGACGACTCGATCGTCATGCTCGAGGTTGGCGCGAAGGAGGTCTCCGAGGCTGACCTGATCGCCGCGATTGAGTATGGCGAAAAGGTCTGCCGCGAGCTGAACGCCCTCCAGCGTGAGGTCATCGCCGTCTTCGGCAAGCCGAAGATGGAGTGGGTCGCGCCGAACGCCGACGCGGAGCTAGCGCTGAAAGAGCGCGTGAAGAAGATCCTCGCCGGCCGCGAAGAGGAACTCATGGGCGCCCTCAAGGGCGAGGGGTTCCGCGGCATCGACGAGATCGGCAAGCAGGTTACGGAGCAGATCAGCAAGGAAGACGGGACGCCGGCGAACGGTGGCCAGGTCCGCGCCGCTGCCGAGTACGTGCTGAAGCAGACGCTCCGCAAGCGCATCCTCGAACAGGGGCTGCGCGCCGACAACCGCAAGGCGGACGAGATCCGCAAGCTCAGCGCCGAGGTCGGCGTGCTCCCGCGGGTGCACGGGTCGGGCCTCTTCCAGCGCGGTGAGACGCAGGTCCTCACCGTCGCCACGCTGGGTGCACTCCGTGACCGGGCGAAGCTGGACAACATCGCCCCCACTGAGTGGAAGATGTTCATGCATCACTACAACTTCCCGTCCTTCTCGGTCGGGGAGGCGCGCCCGCTCCGCGGCCCGGGGCGTCGCGAGATCGGCCACGGCATGCTCGCCGAGAAGGCGATCGAGCCGGTGCTGCCGCCGTTCCATGAGTTCCCCTACACCATTCGTCTGGTGTCGGACGTGCTCTCTTCCAACGGCTCCACGTCGCAGGCCTCGGTCTGCGGTTCCACGCTGGCGCTAATGGACGCGGGCGTGCCGATCGCGGCGCCGGTCGCCGGAATCGCGATGGGCCTCATCACCAGCGATGACGAGAGCAAGTACGTCCTGCTCACCGACATCGCCGGTGTGGAGGACGCCCTCGGCGACATGGACTTCAAGGTGGCCGGCACTCCGGACGGCGTCACCGCCGTCCAGCTGGACATCAAGCTCGGCCACCTGCCCCCTAATTTCCTGCAGGAGGTGTTCGAGGCGGCCCGCGTCGCGCGCATCAAGATCCTCGAGGTCATGCTCGCCGCGATCCCGGAGCCCCGACAGGAAGTCGGCGAGTTCGCCCCGAAGATCACGATCGTCAAGGTCGACCCGTCCAAGATCGGTGCGGTCATCGGGCCGGGCGGCCGTGTCATCAACGGCATCATCGCCGCGACCGGCGCCTCCATCGACATCGAGGAGGACGGCTCCGTCTTCGTCGGCGGGTCGGACATCAACGGCGTTCGCGCCGCGATCCGTCAGATCGAAGGCCTGACCCGCGAACTGCAGATCGGTGATGTCTTCGAAGGCCCGGTCTCGCGCATCATGTCGTTCGGCGCCTTCGTGGAGATCCTCCCGGGCAAGGACGGCATGGTCCACATCTCCGAGCTTTCGGATGAGCGTGTGGACCGCGTCGAGGATGTCGTCCAGGTGGGCGACCACGTCAAGGTGAAGGTGATGGAGATCGACAACCTCGGTCGCATCAACCTCACGATGCGCGGCGTTGACGATGAAGGCTCCGTGGGCCTCTCCGACGACGACGCCAGCCGCGGCGGCGAGCCCCGTGTGGTCTCGCGCGGCGGTGGTGGTGGTCGAGGCGGCCCCCGTGGTGGTGGTGGTGGCGGTGGCCGTGGTGGCG
>VGPD01000033.1 GCA_016875635.1 Chloroflexota bacterium | reverse complement strand
ATCCCCATGAAGAGGACGATCCCGGCGCTCACCACAAACACCGTCGAGGCCGAGAAGCCAAGCAGCGCGAGGCCAAACAGCGCCACGCTCACGATCACCATCTTGCCCCGGTTCCGGCTCGGCAGGGATGCCACGACCAGCGAGCCGCCAAGCGCGCCAAGGCCGGTGATGGTGAGCAGAATGCCCATACGGATGGCCGTCTCGTCCGGATTGTCCGCCAGGACATCCGAGACGAATCCCGGCAGCAACCGCTGATACGGGAAGGTGAGCATCCCGAGGAACATGTCGACGATCAGGAGCATCCTCAGCACCGGTATCCGCCAGAGATATACGAGCGCGTCGCGGATGTCACCGATCGCGTTGCGCCTCGACGGGGTGACTCGGGATACATCCTCCGGTGTCCGCCCGGAATCGACTTCAAGCAGTTCGGACTGAGAGATGAGGGTCACCTTGAACATCGCGAGCGTGGCGACGACATACAGGATGGCCATGAGTGTGAACACCCAGGACGCGCCGGTGACGGCGATCAGAAACCCCGCGAGCGCTGGAGCACCCAGCCGGAGCGTGCTCATCATGGAGACGTTCAGGGCGAGGGCATTCGTCAGACGTTTCATCCCGACGATCTGGGGGATCATCGCCTGACGCGCCTGGAGCGCGAACGAGTTCGCGATCGCCTGGAGCACCGCCGCGATGACCAGGTGGCCGAAGGCCAGCATGTCGAGGAACAGCAAGGCGGCGATCCCCGCTGCGATCACGGCGTTGACCATCTGCCCAACCTGGGCGATCGTCCGCCGGTTACTCCGGTCGGCGACCACGCCACCCGTGAGGGCGAAGATGAGGCGAGACCCGGTGTTCGCCAGCTCGACAGTGCCGAGGGCCGCATAGGAGCCGGTGATCTGATAGGTCAGGAACCCGCGAGCGATCATATGCATCTGCATCGCCGACCAGTTCCCGGTCATCGACGCGAGATACCAGCGGAACGCTGACACCTCGAAGATGCTTTCGAACGTCCTGACCCGGCGGAGGAATCCGGGTTCTCGTGGCGGATGATGAGCCAGCGGGTGCTCCACTGGCTCGCCGGTATCGTCCACGTCGGCTGTCGAGCCGGCGTTACTCATTGAGGGGAACATCCTGACGTTGAGAGCGGTTCAGAACCGCTCACGCGCTATCACATCCATCATGCGACTCGCGGACTACACCCAAGCAGGCACGCTCCGGCTAGGTACGCACGCCGCGTCCACCGCGCGGGCTGTCGAGGACGCTAGAGTGCTGGATCAGCTGCGGAGTCACCCGAGCGGCTGCCAGGAGGACGTACCGATGACGAATTACACCACCGACTTCTTGTCCGTACGAGGGCAGGTGAGCCCGGAGGAATGGCAGGCACGTGTCGACCTCGCCGCCTGCTACCGGCTCGTGGACCGCTACGGGATGACGGACCTGATCTACAACCACATCACGGCCAAGGTGCCGGGCACTGAGCACTTCCTGGTCAATCTCTACGGCCTCATCTACAAGGAGATCACCGCCTCCAGCCTCGTGAAGATCGACCTGGACGGGAACATCATCTGGAAGCCCGAGACTGACTACACGTACAACCGCTCGGGCTACGTCATCCATGGGGCGATCCACGGCGCGCGGCCGGACGTCGGCGCGATCATCCACACGCACACGCGCGCCGGGATGGCGATCAGCGCACAGAAGCGCGGGCTGCTGCCGCTCACACAAACGTCGATGCGCTTCATGGGTCACATCGGCTACCACGACTACGAAGGGCCAGCGATCGACAAGGCTGAGCAGGAGCGGCTGGTCAACGACCTTGGTCCGCACAATGCGCTGATCCTCAAGAACCACGGCCTGCTGACCTGCGGGCCAAGCGTCCCCGAGGCGTTCAACCTCATGTACCAGCTGGAGATGTCCTGTCGGGCGCAGGTGGACGCGCTCTCCTCCGAAGTCATCCAGCCGGACGACGACGTGGTGGCGCATACGGCGAACCAGTACCAGCCCGGCACGCGGCGGCCGTACGGCATCCTGGAGTGGCCCGCGATGCTCCGGCGCCTGAAGTACGAACCGGATGGCTTCCCGCCGTACGACTCCTAGCCCGGGAGGCGCTACACCGGCGGGCGGTCCACGATGATGCCACGCCTGGCCAGGCCGGCGATCTCGGCATTGGTGTACCCCGCCAGGCGGAGCGTCTCGACGTTGTCCTCGCCGAGGCCGGGCGCGCCCGTCCAGGCCGTGTAGCCCCGGCCGCCGTCGATCAGCATGGGGAAGCCGTCCGTCCGATAGCGGCCCGCGTCCGGGGTCTCGAGCGAGGTGAAGTAGCCGCGTGCTTCCAGGTGCGGGTCGTTGAGCCATTCAGGCGCGGTCTGCACCGGCGCGGCGGCGACCCCCACGGCCTGCAGACGCCGCGCGAGTGCGCGTTTCTCCTCGCCGGCCGTCCAAGCCTCGATCGCCTCGTCGAGCGTGGCTCGACGAGCCAGCCGGCCCTCGGCGTTGGCGTACCGGCTGTCTGCGTCCCAGCCACGCCCCGCCAACCGCGCGAGGGAAATCCACTGCACGTCCGTGGTGCAACCGATCGAGATCCACTCGTCGTCGCCCAGGCAGCGATAGACCCCGTGTGGGGCGACGTTCCATGCGCCGTTCCCCAGCCGCTCCGGCTCCCGCCCCGAGAGTTGCGAGGCCACGAATTCTTCGGCAAGCAAGGCTGCCATCGCCTCCGACTGAGAAAGGTCGAGGAGTGCCCCCTTGCCGGTGCGCTCCCGCTGCCAGAGCGCGGTCATCACCGCGGACAGGCCACACACACCGGCGGCGGCATCGGTGATCGCCATGGCGGTTACCCTCGGCTCGTCCCTGCCGTAGCCCATCAGCGCGGTCAGCCCGGAGAGAGGTTCGATGCTCGGCCCCAGGCCGACGTAGTCGCGGTAGGGGCCACGCGACCCGAACGAGGGCATCGTCAGGAAGATCAGACGTGGGTTGCGCGCGCTGAGCGCTTCGTAGTCGAGGCCAAGCGATGGCATCGCTCGGGCGCTGAAATTCTCCACGACGACGTCACTCACCGCGACGAGGCGGAGGACCGCCTGCTTGCCTTCCGACGACTTGAGGTCGATCGCCAGGCTGCGCTTGTTCCGCATCAGCTTGTTGTTGAGCCCCTGACGGTTGTACGGCCGCTCCCTCGGGTCCCCTCCCGGGTAGTAGCCGGCGGTGCCGCGCGGCACGACGGCCGGCCCGCGCCCGTCCGGCGCCTCAATGCGGATCACCTCTGCACCCAGGTCGCCCAGGAACCGCGTCGCCAGCGGCCCCGACCAGATGCGCGTGAAATCCAGCACGCGGATCCCTTCCAGCGGGCGCTGCGGCGGCGCCGTCCCCCGAAGCAGAGACGGCTCATCGCTTTGCCACGTCACGCCCGCACCTTCGAGGACGGGACGCGGGGGCCGTTCCGGCGCACGACGCTCGCCCGCGAACTGGAAGGCCGAGCCCGGCACCACCACGCCCGCCGTATCCGGCGCATCGACGCCCGGCTCGATCTCGATGCCCCGCCAGAAACGACGTGAGAGCATCTGTGGGTCCTCGCGCATGCCGGCAAGCGTCTGGACATAGCCGATCGGCACGCGCCACTTTTCCTGGCCCTCGCGAAACAGGTCGCGCGCGGTGTACTTCTGAAAGAACGCCTCGCACAGCGCCTCTACCTCGTCGCGGCGCTCCATCCGGTCGGCGTTCAACGCCAGGCTCGCGTCGCCATCGAGTTCAACGCCGCCGACCCAGAGCGCGAATGGCGACCAGAACTGTTGGAGGATGTTCACCGCGACCCAGCCGTCCCGCGCGCGCAGCATGGTCGTGGGACAGAGGTTCTCCCAGCGATTCCCGTGCCGCGACCGGACGACGCCGTCCACCTGCCACATGAGGTCTGTGAACTGGTGCAGCGTGGCGATCGTCTCGAGCATCGACAGGTCGATGGTGGCGCAACTGCTCGCCCCCAGCACCGAAGCGAGCGCGACGCTGTACGCCAGGCTCCCTGCCTGCGCGAAGGGGTACGGCCCGGGCATTGTCAGCGGCGCACGGCCCGGATCGCCGGAAAGGTGCGTGTACCCGCCGGCGGCAAGTAGCGTCGCGGCCGTCGCCTGATAGTCGCGGTAGGGGCCCGTCCGCCCGAACGGCGTGACCGCCACGCGCGCCCGCGTGCACTCACCCCCCAGTGTGTCGAAACCAACGGCGTCCAGTTCGCGCGGGTGAAGGTCGGAAACGATGACGTCGGCGTCGGCCGCCAGCCGCGTCACAGCCTCCAGCCCTGCCGGAAGGGCGCGGTCGATCCAGAGCCGGGTCTTTCCCCCGTGCAGGGCGATCTCGGCAGCGCGCGTGATGGGCGCACGCGACGGCGAGGTCACCCGGATGACCTCCGCACCCCACCGCGCAAACCACTTCCCCGCCCAGGCTGCCGCCTGGTCGGCATCACTGATCTCGAGGACGCGCACGCGGTCCCTCCTCCGGCGCGACGACAGTAGACGCTGCCCTCGCGACTATAGACAGGCCCTGACCAATGTTGCGCCCTGACACGACTTCGGATCTGACAGTCGCCGCAATCGGTCCGCCGCATCGGGCGGGCACGCTGGTATCGTCGCCGCAGTCGGTCAAGATCGAGGAGCTGTCATGAGTGTGCTGTTTACCCCCGTGCGCCTGCGAGACCTGGAGATGCGGAACCGCATCTGGGTGTCGCCGATGTGCGAATACTCCTGCGAACAGCAGGACGGGCTGGCCAATGATTGGCACCTCGTCCACCTCGGGTCGCGCGCCGTCGGCGGCGCCGGCCTCGTGATGACAGAGGCGACGGCGGTCACGCCGGAGGGCCGCATCAGCCAGTACGACCTCGGCATCTGGTCGGACGCGCACGCCGAGGCGCTGCGCCCCACGACCCGGTTCATCGAGGCGCACGGAGCCGCCCCCGCGATCCAGATCGCACACGCCGGCCGGAAGGCCTCGACGGAACGCCCGTGGGCCGGAGGAAAGCCGGTCGACGCCTCGGGCGGCGGGTGGACACCGGCCGGGCCAAGCGCGCTCCCCTACGCGCCGGGATATCCGGAGCCGCACGCCTACACCACGGCCGAGGTCCGCGGCGTCATCGACGCGTTCGCGGCTGCGGCGGCCCGGGCCGCGCGCGTGGGGTTCCGCGCCGTTGAGGTCCATGCAGCGCACGGCTACCTCGTCCACGAATTCCTCTCGCCCCTGACCAACCAGCGCACGGACGAGTACGGCGGCGACTTCGACGGCCGCACGCGCCTCGCCATCGACGTTACGCGCGCCGTCCGCGAATCGTTCCCGCGCGAGTTGCCGGTGATCGTGCGCATCTCCGCGAGCGAGTACGTGGAGGGCGGCTGGGACCTCGACGACTCGGTGGAACTTGCATGCCGGCTGAAGGCGCTGGGTGTCGACCTGATCGACTGCTCCTCAGGCGGGAACCTGCCGCAGCAGCAGGTACGCGCGTATCCCGGTTACCAGGTGCCGTTCGCACGAGCGATCCGGGAGCGTGCCGGCGTCGCCACCGGCGCGGTCGGCCTCATCACCGCGCCCGAACAGGCCGAAGCGATCGTCGCGAGCGGCGAGGCGGACGTGGTGCTGATGGGCCGCGAACTGCTGCGCGACCCGTACTGGCCGCTGCACGCCGCCCGCACCCTCCGCGCCGAGGTCGAGTGGCCGAAGCAGTACCTGCGGGCGAAGCCGTAGCAACCGTGGAGACAGAGACGCCCTGCTCGGCAGGGCGTCTCTGCCGAACCCGTGGCGGCAGGTGTCAGGCGAGCAGCTCCGCCGCCGCGATGTTGTTCTCCCGCAGCACGTCCGCCGCGTAGGTGATCTTCCCTGTGTTCTTCGAGGCGTCCCCATGCACGAGGAACAGACAGGCTTCCGCCATGTGTTCGATCGGCGTCTCGCGGTCCTTCGTCGTCTCCGAAACGAGCTTGTGGTAGACGGTGCCCGGCGTGGCGACGAGGCCCGGCGAGATCACGTTCACGGCGATGCCGTCGCGGTAGACCTCGGATGCGAGGCCGGTCGTGAACCGCTCGAGCGCCGCCTTGCACATGCCATAGACCGTGCCGCCGCCGCCCTCGCCGCGACCGGAGTCCGCCTTCGGGTGAAGCGCGGCGTGCGACGAGATGTTGAGGATCCGGCCGGAGCGGCGCTCCTTCATCCCCGGCAGCACCAGTTGCGACAGGTGTAGCGGCGCGTAGACCTGCACCTCCTGCATCAGCTTGAAGCGCCGCTCCGGGAAGTCCACGATCGGGATGAAGAACGTGACCGCGGCGTTGTTCACGAGGATGTCGACCGGGCCGAATGCCTTCGTCGCCTCTTCAATGAGGCGGACGCGGTCCGCCGCGACCGCCAGGTCGCTGCGCACGGCGAGCGCCTCGCCGCCGGCGTCCTTGATGCGCTTGACGACGCCGTTGATGCTGCCCTCCAGCATGTGGTCGCCCTCGTTCTCCGTGCGCGCGGAGACGACGACCTTCGCGCCCTCCTGGGCGTAGCGGTAGGCGATCGCCGCGCCGATGCCGCGCGACGACCCTGTGATGACGGCGACCTTGCCCGCGAGCACGCCATTCTTGTTCACCGTTGCTGCCATCTGTCAGTCCCCCTTCGCCCGGATGTCCCGGCCCTGCGAGGGTGTACCACTCCGCCCGGCCGTACGCGAGGGCTCCACGGGCGTTATCGGAACCGCAGGAGCGAGAACAGATTATTGCTGTCGTCCGTCCACAGGATCGACTTCCGCCCGTCCCATTGTCCCGTGGCAGCGGCAACCGGTCCGCGATCAAGGAAAGCGCGAGGCGCGAGGATTACCCAGTCGCTCTGGAGATAACCCTGATAGGTGTCGGGGAAGCCCTGCACCCAGGCGAACTCCAGACCGTGCGCCGCGCCCGCGCCCAGCAGCACGGGCCGGAGGTCGACGTGCCGGTTGGAGATATTCGTGGCGATCACGCCCTCCGGAGCCAGGTGCTGGCGATAGATGTCGAACGCCTGATCGGTCAGCAGATGGACGGGGATCGCGTCGCTGGAGAACGCATCGAGGAGCAACACGTCGAACTGCCTCGAACCCGCCTCGAGTTGTCGTTCGAGGACGAGCCGCGCGTCGCCGAGATGCACCTCGACCTGCGCCCCACGGGCTCGGGCGTCAGCGAGGAAGGTAAAGGGCGACTCCGCAAGGTCGAGGACCATCGAGTTGATCTCGTAGATCTCCATCGTGTCGCCGGGCTGCGCATACGCGGCGAGCATCCCCGCCCCGAGGCCGACGACGCCGATCCGCATCGGGCGGTTGAGGTCGGCACGACGCTCCGTGAGCGCGACCCCCGCTCCGCTGGACGGACCGTAGTAGCCGGTCTTCGCCGCACGCCGATCCGGCGCGGTGAACTGGTAGCCATGCAGGATGCGGCCGTGCTCCATCACCAGCAGTTCCTGCTGCGGGTCACCCGGGTTCCCCTTGTAGATGCGCACCGAGCCATAGAAGCTGCGCCCCATCGACTCGATCCCCTGGTAGCGCCGCTCCACCTGTCGCCAGAGCGCGAGCGACAGCACGACGACCCCTGCCAGTGCGGCGACACCAAGCGCCGCACGCAACCCTAGCACCGGGGGGACGAGATAGAGCGCCGAGCCCCGCCCGACGCGGCGACGGCGCCACTCGTCGAGGAAACGTGCGCACAGCACGAGCACCGCCGTGCCGGCGAGCGCCAGGTGGTACTCCCAGTACCCGTCGAAGACACGCGGGGCGATGAGCGCGACGAACACGCCACCCAGTGCGCCGCCGGTGGAGATCAGCAGGTAGTAGGCCGTGAGGTGTCGCGCGGCCGGGCGCACTCGCGTGAGTTCTCCGTGCAGCGCCATACAGCCGAAGAACAGCAGGAAGCAGTAGATCGCCAGCTGCACGAGAATCTCGATGACCGTCCGGTCGAGCACCCACCACCCCATCCCGAGCGCCACCGCCAGCCCGAGGCCATACGTCTGTGGCTCGTACCAGCGGTCGCCGCTGAAGCAGAGGATGAAGGTCACGAGGTAAATCGAGAGCGGCAGCACCCAGAGCAGCGGGATCGCGGCCACGTCCTGCGTGATCTGCGTGGTCACCGCCAGCAGCAACACCACCGCACACGCCGGCAGCGCCGCCCACAGCACGACATTCACGACGCCGACCGGAACCGCCCCGGCGTCGGGTTCGTCGCTGTCCTCCACCGCCGGGACGGCAGGCATGCTGCGGGACCGCCAGGCGAGGATGCCGCACAGCGCGGCGAAAACGGTAAAGCCGACAGACCAGACCCACGCCTGGCCCTGGAGTCCGAGGACGCGCTCAATGAGGATCGGATAGGCGAGCAGTCCGAGCAGCGAGCCCGCGTTGGAAAGCGCGTAGAGGACGTACGGGTTCCGGCCGGGGTGCGCGCGGGCAAACCACTGCTGCACCAGGGGGCCGGTCGTCGAGAGCAGCAGGTACGGCGCGCCGACGGTCGCCGCCAGCAGCATGACGATCCTCAGCGTGGGGTCGGCATCGGCGTCCGGCTGCCACCCCTTGTCCGGGATGATCGGGAGGACGGCAAGCGCCGCGATGAGCAGGATGAGGTGGATGCCGCCTTGCCGCTTCGGCCCGAGCCGAGAGGCGAGCAGGTGGGCGTATGCGTACCCACCGAGCAGACCCACCTGGAAGAAGAGCTGCGTCGCGGTCCATACGGCGGAGCCGCCCCCGAACCACGGCAGGATGAATTTCGCGATGATCGGCTGGACCTGGAAGACGAGGAACGCACTCAGGAAGATCGTGGCCGCATACGGAGCGGCCACGGCGCGACCGCCAGTAAGCCTGAGACCCGCCATGATGCCCTCGCTCCCACTCCCCTGACGGGAGCCTAGCAGGGAGCGCGGGCGACGCGGGCGACGCCGCTACCCGTGGTGCTTCGAGCGTTCGTTCTGGCTGAGGATCACCTTGCGCAGCCGCACCGCCTTCGGCGTGACCTCGAGACACTCATCGTCGCGGATGAATTCCAGCGACTGCTCCAGCGACAACTGCGTGTGCGGGATCAGCTTCTCCGTGAAGTCGGAGTTCGACGACCGCATGTTGGTCAGCTTCTTCTCACGCGTGACGTTCACGTCCATGTCGTCAGCGCGCGAGTTCTCGCCCACAATCATGCCTTCGTATACGTCCGTCCCGGCCGGGATGAACATCGCGCCGCGTTCCTGCAACGAGAGCAGGGCATACGCGGTCGAGGGGCCCTGGCGGTCGGCGATCATGCTGCCCGACGGCCGCGTGCGCACCTCGCCGTGCCATGGCTCATAGCCATGGAAGAGGTGGTTGAGGAGTCCAGAGCCGCGCGTCTCCGTCAGGAACTCCGTGTGGAAGCCGATCAGCCCGCGCGCAGGCACGATCGATGTCACCCGCACGCGCCCCGAGCCATGGTTCACCAGCTGCTCGATGCGGCCCTTGCGGAGCGCCATCAACTGCGTGACGACGCCGAGGTACTCCTCGGGGACATCCACGGTCAGGCGTTCCATCGGCTCGTGCAGCTTGCCATCGATCGTCTTCGTCACGACCTGGGGCTTCCCCACGGTCAGTTCGAAGCCCTCGCGCCGCATCGTCTCGATCAGGACCGCGAGTTGCAGTTCACCACGGCCCTGGACGATCCATGAGTCCGGGCGGTCGGCGGGGAGGACGCGGATCGAGACGTTGCCGAGGATCTCGGCGTCCAGTCGCGCCTTGATCATGCGCGCGGTCATCTTCGTGCCATCGCGGCCGGCGAGCGGCGAGGTGTTCGCGCCGATGATCATCGACAGCGTGGGCTCGTCCACGCGGAAGACGGGCAGCGGGCGCGGGTCGTTCGGGTCAGTCAGCGTCTCGCCGATCGTGACGTCCGCGAGGCCGGCGACGGCGATCACCTCGCCCGGGCCGGCCTCTTCGGTTGTCACCCGCTCGAGGCCTTCCGTCACGGTGAGCTCGGCGATGCGGACGTTCTCTCGCGAGCCGTCCACCTTGCACCACGCCACCATCTGGCCGCGCTTGATCGTGCCCTGCCGCACACGGCACAGCGCGAGGCGGCCGAGGTATGGCGAAGCATCGAGGTTCGTTACCAGCGCCTGGAGCGGATGGCCTTCCTCATAGGAGGGTGCCGGGATGTGCGAGCGCAGGACGGCAAACAGTGGCTCAAGGTCCGTGCCGGGTTGTGCCAGGTCGAGCGTGGCCGTGCCCGCGCGCGCGGAGCAGTAGACGATGGGAAAGTCGATCTGGTCCTCGGTCGCATCAAGGTCGAGGAAGAGCTCGTAGACCTCGTCGACGACCTCTTTGATACGGGCGTCCGCGCGGTCGATCTTGTTAATGACGAGGACGATCGGTAGCCGGCGTGCCAGCGCCTTGGCGAGGACGAACCGCGTCTGCGGCAGCGGGCCCTCGGAGGCATCGACCAGGAGGAGGGCGCCGTCCACCATCTGGAGGCCGCGCTCAACCTCACCGCCGAAGTCGGCGTGGCCGGGGGTGTCGATGATGTTGATCTTGATGCTGCCGTGCCGGACGGCGGTGTTCTTCGCGAGGATGGTGATCCCCTTCTCGCGCTCCAGGTCGGTCGAGTCCATCACCCGGTCGACGAGTTCCTGGTGCGCGCTGAAGGTGCCCGACTGGCGCAACATGGCGTCCACGAGCGTGGTCTTGCCGTGGTCGACGTGGGCGATGATCGCCACGTTCCGCAAATCGTCACGCTGAGGCATCGCACGCACCGCCATCGAGGGTTGTCCGCAGGGGAAGACAATTCACGCTACGGGCGGGACGGCTGGGGAGCAATGCAGGCCCGCTGAGAACGGGTGTACCGGATACGCTCCGCGTCCCAGCCAGAGGAGCCCCACATGCCCGTCCCCGCCCACGCCCCCCTCGACGTCATGGAGGCGCTGCACTCCACGCCGTCCCGCCGCTACCTGAAGGCCGACCCGATTCCGGACGACGTCCTGCGGGCGATCCTCGACGCCGCCATTCGAGGGCCCACGCCGGGGAACGCACAGAATTGGGGCTGGGTGGTGGTCACCGACCCGGGCGTGAAACACCAGATCGCGGAGTGGTACCGCGAGGGCTGGCAGCGCGCCTACGGCTCCCGACGGGACGCGGTCATGGCCGCCGGCCCGGACGCGGGCGGGCTGGGGCGGCGGAACTTCCTCTCCGCCGAACATCTCGCGATGCACCTCGAAGAAGCGCCGGTGTGGGTGATCCCCGTGCTGGGCGGCGCGGCGAAGTCGCAGAATCCGCGCGCCGGCTCCGCGGTCTACGGCGCCGTGCAGCAGTTGATCCTCGCCGCGCGCGCCTTCGGCATCGGCGCGACGCTGACGTCGCTCTACGCCGGACATGAGGACGACGTGAAACGTCTGCTGGGAATCCCCGCTGACGCGTTGACGATGGCGCTCATCCCGCTCGGATACCCGGCGCAGGGCCGCTGGGCGGAGCCGAAGCGACGCGGCATCGGGGAGGTCGTCCACTGGGGGCGCTGGGGCGAGCACAGGGCGTAGGATCGGACAATGCCGAAGCGCTTCACCCTGTTCGCTGCCCTCGCCGTTGTCGCGGTGGCGCTCGTGGCGTGTGACTCAGAGCCGGAAGAGGCGCCGCCGGCCTCTCCCAGTGTGGCAGCGACGAGTGAGACATCTCCGACGGCCTCACCTACGGCCCAGCCGCCGGCGATTCCACCCACCGAGGTGATCCGCTACGTCACTGCGAAACCGGACCCGAGTACGGCGCAGGACGGTTCCTGCTTCGCCCGCTCCGCCGCTCTGTCGTGGCGCGAGGACACCTACCGCTGCACCGTGGGGAATTCGATCCATGACCCGTGTTTCGCGCTGCCGGACGGCGCGCTCGTCTGCGGCGCCAACCCGACGAGGGCGGAGGCGAAGCCGTTCCTCTTGCGCGTCAGCGCGCCGCTGCCGGCGCAGCCACTGAACGCTGCCCAGATCGAAGCCGGGAAGAAGAACGGCTGGCTCGTGAAACTGCCGGACGGCACCGTCTGCGGCTTCCTCACCGGCGCGACCGCCGGATTCGACGGCAAGCGCATCAACTACGGCTGCACCGATGGCACCTCCATCCTCGGCGACCTGAATCCGGGGACAACCTGGACGGCGCGGTTCGTCACCGGGTCGGTCGGGCCGAGCGGTTTCACACCGAAGACCGACGAGATGAAGCCGCTCGCGACCGTCTATCAGTAGCCCGTCGGAGTCCAGAACCCGCCCGCACGCCTATCATCGAGGTACCACCATCGACGAAAGGGCCTGGATCTGCGGCTGACGCTCGCCCTAACCACGGTCGCTGGCGCCGCGCTCGCCCTCGGTTGCACACGGGCCGATTGGCCTCCCGGCGGCGCGCCCACGCCGGCCTCGACGTCCACGCCCACGCTCGCGCCCGCATCACCGACACTCGCCGCCAGCCCGAGTCCGCCCACAACCGTCTCGCCGGTGGCATCCCCCACGGTCGCCGTGCGTGCGCCTGCCTCGGCTGCGGCGTCGCCGAGCGGGGCGGTCGAGATCGAGCGCGGGACCTCATCGCGGCCCGAGGTAGCCCTCACCTTCGACTGCGGCTGGCGGGCGGAGGCGACCGCCGACATTCTGCGGATCCTCGAAGAGGAGGATGTGCCGACCACCTGGTTCATGATGGGGATCTGGGCGGAAGCCCACCCCGACCTGACCAAGCGGATCGCAGCGAAGCACGAACTCGCGACGCACTCCTGGGATCACCCGGACTACCGCGACCTGACCGACGCGCAGATCGCCGCTGACCTGAAACGCACCGATGACTATTTCCGCACCTTCAGCGGGCGCAGCTCAGCGCCGATCTGGCGTGCGCCATCGGCCGCCCGCGACCAGCGCGTCCTCGACGCGGCCGCGCGCGCCGGGTTCCCGCTCCACGTCTTCTGGACAATCGGCCCGACCGCAGCCGGGTTCGCCAGCGGGGACTCCCTCGATTGGATGGAACTGCCTGCGGCCACGGTGCGGACGAACCTCCTGCGCGCGATCGGCCTCGGGCCGGGCGCGATCCTCGTCGTCCACTGCGACGCCGAGGCAACACGAGACGTGCTGCGCGAGATGGTCCGGGAGTACCGGAAGGCCGGACTCCAGTTCGTGACGGTCTCCCAGCTCCTGCGCCCCTAGCCTCGGAGGCGGACGGTCATCGACCGGTGTCCAGGCCCAGCAAGGCCGGACGCCCTTCGTTACCAATCCTTCACTCGCCAGCACTCCGCATTCACCCGAACGACCTCCGGATCCGTCGAGTGCCACCCGTAACTTCTGTCCATCGAGGCATGGAGGCACGCGATGACGATGCAACTGGTCGAGCGGTTCGCGGGTGTGGCGGCAACGGTCCAGGTGACCGCCGGGCCATTCCAGTCGTTCACGCAGATCGCCGAGTTCCAGAAGTCAGTCCTGCGGCTGCACGGCGTCGCCGGCGCCAGCATCCGGAACGCCCGGCGAGGCGTCCTCGTGCTGGAGGTCGACTACGACGGCATCGTCCCGCTGCACATCCGGCTCCACGACCTGCGCGACGTCCGCTGGACGCCCGTCCAGGTCTCCGAAGATGCCGTGGAGATCGCGGTCGCGTAGGCGGCGTGCCCGATCCCCGGTACGGGAGCCCTCGCAGGCGGAGCGGGGGCTTCCTCTGTTTCTGAGGCCCTACGCTCCATGCATGAACGACGACCTCCCCCCACGCGCCATCGAGTGGGTACGCGCCACCGTGCCGGGTGCGCGCAGCGTGCGCGGCCTCGGACGGTTCGTGGGAGCGACGACGTCAACGCCTCATGCGATCGAGGTCGAGCGGGACGGCGCTCCGTCGCTCGCGCTCGTGCTGCGGCGGTACACGGACGCACAGGTGCGCGCGGAGGAGCCGCAGTACCCGCATACTGAGGCCGCCGCGCTCCGGACACTCGATGGTGCGCCGGGCGTCGTCGCTCCGCGCCTTGTTGCGGTCGATGAGACCGGTGTCGCGTGCGACGTGCCGGCGGTGCTGATGACACGCCTGGACGGGAGCCCCACCCTCACACCACCGGACGTCGGCGTGTGGGTGCGTGGGCTGGCGCAGGCGCTGGTGGCTGTCCACCGCCTCGATGGAGCGGTGATCGAGGGCGTGTACGAACGCTGGCACGACCCGCAGGCGTTGCAGCCGCCCCGCTGGTCGCGGCAAAGAGCCGCGTGGGCACGGCTGATCGAGGCGTCACGCCACAGTGAACCGACAGGGGAGGTAGTGCTGCTGCACCGCGACTACCACCCGGGCAACGTCCTGTGGAAGGGTGGTGTGGTCAGCGGGATCGTGGACTGGCCCAACGCCTGCCGGGGAGTAGCGGGACTCGACGCGGGCCACTGCCGTCGCGACATCGCCACCACGCACGGGGCCGAGGCGGCAGAATCGTTTCTCGCGGCGTACGGGGAGGCCTCGGGGCGCGCGCCGGACGCATTGTGCGATGCGCTCACCCTGCTCGACAGCAACGCCGGAGAGGACGGCACCAGCATCCTCGGCGCATACCACGCCTACGGGTGCACCGACCTCACACTCGACGTCATGCGCGCGCGCCTGGACGAGTACGCGACCCTGATCGCGGGCCGTCTCTAGCGGCGCGATCCCTGCGACTGTCCCATCGCGGCAGCATCCTCAATCAGCATCCGCAGGCGGGCCTCGCTCACGGGGCCCTCGATGCGTCCCACGAAGGAGCCGTCCGCGGCGAAGATCAGCGTGGTGGGGAGCACCGTGACGTTGTGGAGGCGCGCGAACGTGCCGTCGTCCACGGCATGCGGGTAGTCCAACCCGTGCTCCCGTGCGAAGGCGCGCGCCGGCTCGGGCTGATCGAGCCGCACGACGCCATAGAACGCGGCTGCTGAGGGCTCGCGCGCCAGGCGCTGGAACACGGGCGCCTCCTCGCGACACGGCCCGCACCACGACGCCCAGACGTTCACGACGACGACGCGGCCGGTGAACGCTTCCTGCGTGATGCGGTCGCCCTGTAGCCCGGGGAGGTCAAACGGCCGCGCAGCCTCCGCGGTCGCGGGCGACGCCGTGCCACCGCGCGCGACGAGCCCCACCACGACCAGCAGCGGCATCAGCATGAGCAGCGTGCCCCCGAGCGTGAACGCGAAGATCCGGCGCAGCGATCCGGAGGATGGAGCGGCCCCGGCAACCTCATCGAGGGGAGGAGCGGCGGGTGCGGGTTCGTCCACAGGGCCTCCCGCGAGCAGGGTACTGCGGGCTATTCGTTCCCGGCGGGGCCGGGCGGAACGTTACGAGGGAACGTGGAACCTGGCCCGGTGCCGGTAGGCGGCGGAGGCGTCGGCGTGGCGACCGGCGTCGCCGGTACGGGTGCGGGCGTAGGCGTCGAGGGCGTCGCGGGTGGCGTGGCGGACCCGCCCGCAGAGCAGAGCAGGATGACCGGCAGTTCGGGCAGCGGGCCGGTCCCGATCTGCGCATTCCAGGCTTCGTTGACGAACGACGGCGCTCCAGCGATGTAGCCGATGAGCCCGCCACCCCGACTCACCCACACCGAGCGAACGCTGCACCATCGTCCCTGGGCCACGCTCACCAGGACGTCGACAGGTCCGCCGGTCCAGACAACGAGGGAAACACCGCCGGACGAGGAGACCGTGCCGTTGATCGTCCCGGTCGTCGCAACCGGCGGCGCCGTCGGGACGGGCGTGGTGGCTGGCGTAGAGACCGCTGTCCCGGCGACGAGGTAGATGCCGGCCGCCCAGCCAGTCTGTCCACCCGCGCTGATCCGCTCCCAGCGGATCCCGTCCGCGTCCTGCGTCTCACCCAGCGCAAAGACCTGCGACCTGTCGGGAAGGCAGGAGATGAGCGCCCCGGTGAGACCCGGCGTCGTGCGCATCCGGAGGCAGTCGCCGTCCGCACGGACAATGTGCGGACCGGTCGCCGCGTCCGCCGATGCCGGAAGGAGGGCGACCAGCAGGACGGCCAGCGCGGCGAGCGCGGCCCACGTCCGCGTGCGCCACGACCGGGTGTGCGGGCCCGCCTGCGCGTGCGCGCCTTCATGGTTCATCGATCGAGGATACCTGCCGCCCTCCGGCGCGACGAGTGCGTTACGCTCGCGGGGCACACACAGGCGGGCGAGGAGGGCACCATGGCGGGACAGGCTCATGCCGATCTAACGGCCGCGGTGGACGCGGCGTTCTCCGCCGCGCGTGCCGCGCTCGAACGACTCGTGCGGATCCCTTCGATCGGCGCGGAAGGCGCGGACACGCCGCCGATGCGTGCGGCCGCGGAGGCTGTCGCCGCGCTGCTCGCGGACGCGGGCCTCGAAGGCGTTCGGCTCCTCGATGTGCCGGGCGCCGCGCCCGCAGTGTACGCGGAGCACGCCGGGCCAGCCGGCGCGCCCACCGTTCTGCTGTATGCGCACTACGACGTACAGCCAGTGGGCGACCGTTTGCAGTGGAGCACCGAACCCTTTGAACCCGTCGAGCGTGCGGGACGCCTCTACGGACGCGGTGCGTCCGACGACAAGGCCGGGATCGCGACGCACCTGGCGGCGTTGCAGGCGCTCTCCGCCTGCGGGCCACTCCCCGTGACTGTCCGCATCTTCTTCGAGGGCGAGGAGGAGCAGGGATCGCCGCACATGTCCGCCTTCATCGAACGGTACGGTCCGCTCCTGCGCGCGGACGTCATCGTCGTCGCAGACTCGGAGCACTGGCGCGCCGGAGAGCCAGCCCTCACCACCTCGCTGCGCGGGCTCGTCGATTGCGAGGTAGAGGTGCGCACGGCGCGCGCCGCCGTCCACAGCGGCCAGTTCGGTGGCGCGGTCCCGGACGCGCTCTCGGCGCTCGCCCGGCTCCTCGCCACCCTGCACGACCATGACGGGCGTGTCGCCATCGCCGGCCTCGTCAGCGCAGGGGTCGCGCCGGTGGACGAGGACGAGGCGTATCTGCGTGAAGCCGCCGGGATGCTGGGGGACACGCAGTTCATCGGCGAAGGGCCGCTCAGCGCGCGTCTCTGGCTCCAGCCCGCCGTCTCCGTGCTGGCCATCGACGCGCCACGGATCAGCGAGGCGGTGAACGCACTCGTGCCGGTGGCGCGCGCGAAGGTCAGCGTCCGGCTCGCGCCGGGCCAGGACCCAGCGGCCGCGATGGACGCTCTGGTCGCCCACATCGAGTCGCACGCGGCCTGGGGCTCTCAGGTGACGGTCACGCGTGGGTCGATGGCCTCCCCGTTCCGGCTCGACACTTCGGGGGCAGCATTCGAGGCGTTCCGCACCGGACTGACGGAGGCGTGGGGCCTCGCCCCCGTGGAGATCGGCGTCGGCGGCTCGATCCCGCTCGTCGCGGCGCTTGCAGCGGCGCAGCCGGACGCGGCGATCTTGCTCACCGGCGTGGGTGAGCCACAGAGCCGGATCCACGGCCCGGATGAAAGCCAGGACCTCGAAGAGTTGCGACGCGGCGCGCTCGCCGAGGCAATCGCCCTTCGGTTGATCGGCCGGCTCTAGCCCGCGGCGGCCGCCCCGGTGGAGGGCTGTTCCTCAAGGCGACTCTTTGGCTGCCTCGCGAGCGAGACCAGCACCACGGCAACGAGCGCGAGCGCGGCGACCGCGAAGAATGCACCGTCGTAGTTCCCCACCCTGTCGAAGTAGAACGACGTCAGGAACGGCGAACTCGCACCAATGATGAGTGAGAACGGCAGCCCTGCACTCCGGACCGCGCCCAGATAACGCCGGCCGAAGTAGGAGGCCCAGACAACCTCCTGTAGCGGGATCAGCCCACCCCAACCGAGGCCCAGCAGGAAGAACCCGCCGACCACCGCGAGGTCAGCGTGGTTGCGCACGGCGAACACGATGACGACGAGGGCGACCGCGTTGAGCACGAACCCGATGATCGAGAGGCGCTGCGCGTCCGCACGGTCGATCATCCAGCCCCACGCGGGCTTCGAGAGCAGCGACGGCACCGAAGTGAGCAGAATCATGCCCGCCCCGACCTTCCGGCTGTACCCGGCGTCCTCCATAAACGGCACCGTCTGTACCAGCATCACGCCGATCGACAGCGCGCCGAAGCCGAATCCAAACACGATGAGGTAGAACGCGGGAGACCGCAGTGCCTGCTGGCGCGTCATCGAGAGGGCGAAGTCCGCGGCCGCGGCGCGGCCGCCACCAGCAGCGATCTGCTCGGGCGTCTTCCCGTCCGGGTGCAGCCCGTAGTCCTCCGGCGCGCGCCGCATCGCGAAGGAGAGCGGGAAGATCACCGCGAGCACGCCGACGGCCAGCACGTGCCAGGCCGTCCGCCAGCCGACCGCGTCCACCAGCGTCGCGGAAAGCGGCGTCAACGCCACACCGGCGTACGAGACCCCCATCGCCGCGAACGAGGCGACACGACCACGCTTCTCGACGAACCACTTCGAGAGCGTCACGTTGACAACCAGATTGCCGATCATCGCGGCCCCGGTGGTGACCACCAGCCCGTTCAGCATCCACCACTGCCAGAGCTCCTGCACGTATCCGCACAGGAAGGTCGCGCCCGCGAGGACGAAGACGCCCACGCGCATCAACTTCGCGCCGCCGTGACTGTCGACGTATCCACCGATGAAGAACCCGGTGAACGCCATGATGAACTGGCCGATGCTGCGCGCCAGCACGAACTCCGACCGCGACCAGTCCAGTTCCTCCGTCATCGGCCGGGTGAACGAACCGATCATGTAGTTCTGCGAGCCGACCGAGATGAAGTGCGCCAGGAACCCGACTGCGACAAGCCAGTATCCGTAGTAGTTGTTGCGGGCCTTCGCCCTCCACCGGCGGCCGTCCGAGTCAGGTCGGCTCAACCAGAACAGGCCACCTGCGATGCCCGCCAGCGCGAAGCCATAGACACCGACTCGATAGAGCCAATCGACGAACTCGGTCACTGGAGCCTCCAGCCGTGGGGGCGGGGTCCGCGGCCAGTCGCTCGCGGCCTCAAGCGCGGCGCAGCATACGCCGCCTGCCTCCGGGATCGCTCCCGACGTGCCTCCTCGACGGCTCCAGCGAGCGTGAGTAGGATCGCGGTGCGCGCCGGAGGAGGCGATCTATGGCGTTTGTTATCACCGAGACCTGTATCGGCACCCAGGATCAGGCGTGCGTCTCCGTCTGCCCGGTGGACTGCATCCAGTTCGAGCCTGGCACGGACGCCATGCTCTACATCAACCCCGCGGACTGCATCGACTGTGGCGCCTGCCAGCCAGCCTGCCCGGTGAACGCGATCTTCCCGGAGTCGAGCGTCCCCGCCGACCAGCGGAAGTTCATCGAGATCAACGCCCTCTGGTACTCCGATCGCGCCGCCGCCCGCGCGCGCGTCGGCAACGCGCCAGTCACGGCGACCGTCGCGAAGAAGGATCCCGCCGCGGCCGCCGCGAAAGCCGCTGAAGCCGAGGTCTCGACGGGGTACATCCCGCCGGAGTTGCGCCCCCGCACCGATGGCTTCAAGTGGGGTGAGAACGGCGTCGAAGGCAAGTGCGCCATCTGCGGGACATACGTCATCAAGGGCGGTGTGAAGTTCCGCGAGAAGTCGGTGCTCTGCGCTGAGTGCGCTGAGGACGTCGCCCGCCAGGCGAAAGCCGCCAACCCGTACGGAGCAAGCGCCGGCCGCCGGTAGACCGCCCTTCAGTTGATCGCAGGAGAGGCCCGCTGGGGCGGGCCTCTCCTGTTCCGCGCCGCTGACCCATCCGCCTCAACGCCCACAACCTTGACGTGAACGACAGAGTGCGCCAGAGTATGTCACCGAGTGGTTCGAAGGCAGGCCATGGCGGTCGAAGTTTTCGCGCAGACTGCGCTATGGGACTGTCCGTGACCTCGCTCGCCGTAGCGTTCGCTCTCTTCGCGAAGTCCGTCCGAACGCTCTGACCACCCTCGGACCTGCCCCTCCCAACCGCCTGCGCTCCCCTCAAGCGCGGGCGGTCTCGTGTCCGGCTATGGTCCGAGTCCGGCCAACCCTAGGAGGAACCCCCGCGTCGCCTGATCCGCCGACGCATCCAGCAGCCCGTGCTGGCCGCGCGGTACAACCACCAGGCGCGATGTTGCGCCGGCGACGCGGAGCGCCTCATCGAGCACCCGAGCCTGCTCCAGCGGCACGACACGGTCCCCGTCACCGTGAAGCAGAAGGAACGGCGGCGCCCCACGATGCGCGTAGGTCACGGGACTGGCGCCACGACCTCGCTCGCCGCAGAGCAGAAACGAGCATCCCAACGCCTGGAACTCAACAGAGACCTCACAGCCCGCACATTCCCCCGCTAGACGAGGAAGGTCGCTGGGCCCGGCGTACACGACGACTCCACCGACTGCGCTCGACTGGCCAGGGTTGCCCCCCACGTCACCCTCGAGAGACGCGTCACCTGAGGTGAGCGCCGCGAGCGACGCGAGGTGACCGCCCGCGGAGAACCCGACCAGATACAGGCGCGATGGATCCAGGTCGTACTCGGAAGCATGGGCACGCAGCCAGCGCACGGCCCCCTTCACGTCATGTAGATGCGCCGGATACGACTTGAGCCCGGTCAACCGGTAGTTCACGGATGCGATGGCGAAGCCACGGTCGCGCAATCCCAGTAGCACAGCTGGGACCGGCGTCTTATCCCCTGCTACCCACGATCCGCCGTGCAACCAGACGGCCACCGGCGCAAGCGCAGCTCGCGGGGGAAGGTAGAGGTCGAGAGTCCGCGCCCCATCCGCGTACGCCAGATCGCGGTGCGAAGCGATCGCGCCAGGCTGCGGGGTGGGCGTGCGCGCCGCGGGGGGTGGGCTGCCGAGCGGCGGCGGCGTCGGTCCGGCGCATGCACTCGTCAACAGGAGGGAAAGAAGTCCGGTGGATATCGTGAGGACGAGGCGACGGCTCATCTGATCAGCGTACCGCGCCGCCCGATGCGCCCGGCGGACTACGGGTGGAGCAGCCAGTCGAGCGTGCCCATCTGGTACCCCTGCTTCCGCAGGCCATCGATGACCGCCGGAAGCGCGGGGCCATCCTGGGCGGCTGACCCCACATGGAAGATGTAGACCGCTCCCGGAGCAGCGGCACGCAGGCACCGTGCCTCGATCCCCGCTCGGGAGAGCCCGTTCCATCCCTGTGAGTCCACGGTCCACATCGCCACGATGTCGTAGCCCTGGGCCTGCACGTCCTCGATCACCGACGCATCGATGTCACCGTAGGGCGGGCGGAAATAGGGTTTCGTGCTAACGCCAGCGATCCGCTGGATCGCCTGCTCGGTCATGGCCAGTTCCCGGGCGCGCGCCTCCGACGATTTCGGGCCACGGCCGGTCGAGAAGCCGGTGAATGAGTCATGCGAGTAGGTGTGGTTGATGAAGTGATGGCCCTCCGCCACCATCCGCCTCACCAGCTCGGGGTTCGCCTCCGCCCACTGCCCGGTCATCCCGAATGACGCACGCACGCCCGCGTCACGCAGAGTGTCCAGGATCTGTTCAGCGTAGCCGCGGTCGGCGCCCGCATCGAACGTCAGGGCGACACGCGGCTCCGTGGCCGGCCCCCGATCGACCATTCGGGCACGCGCACCGGCCACGCGAACTGCCCGCGGAGTAGCGGCGGCCGCCGCGGCGCTCACGCGTGGCAGCTCCGCCAGATCCATGCTCGCGGTACGCGTCATCTCGTACGCGGCGTCCACCGCATCCGGTGTCACCGAGGGCGCTGATGCGACCGCGAGCGTGCCGATGTACGCAGTGGGCGGAGGCGTGGCCCGCGGCACTCGGGAATCCGGGACGTCACTGCCGCCCTGGCACGCAGTGGCCAGTACCCCGATCGCGAGGGCGCGCATGAGCATGATGCGCCGGGCGCTCATCTCGGCTGCTCCGCAAGGAAGCGCGAGATGCCCAGGACGACACCGCGGGCCAGTGCCTCGCGAGCAGCGTCGTCCGCGAGCAGGCGGGCATCGTCCGGGTTGCTGACGAACAGCAGTTCCGCCAGCGCGCCCGGCATTTGCGTCGCCCGGCTGGCGATTGCATCCTGACCCGCCTCGAACCCCAGTGTCGCCGGATCGCCGCCGCGACGGAGCACTTCGTCGCGCGTCGTGACGCGCGGAGGGCCGAGGACGAACAGCGGGAAGCAGACGCCCTGGAACGCGCGAAGACAGGCGTCGTCCAGCGTGCCGCGGTCGCGCACGCGATAGCCCGAGTGAGTCATTTCTGCGATCACGTTCGACTGAATGCTCTGCGCGAGCAGCCGGCTGTATGTCGAGAACGGGCGCGCGGCGTTGTAGTACGTTTCGACCCCGCTGGCGGACGGATCGTTCAGACCATTCGAGTGCAACGAGACGAACACCGCCGCGCCGGCAGCGTTCGCAAGGTCGATGCGAGCCTGCAGGTCGCGGCGCTGGGCACTGAAACCTTGCGGCTGACCCGCTCCGTCCACGCCACCCACCGCCCGCCCGGCGTCGTGGCGCGTCAACAGCACGCGGTATCCCGCCTGCGTCAGCAGCCGCTCCACGCGGCGCCCCATCTCCAGGTTCGAGTCCTTCTCGACGAGGCCGTACGCGACCGCCCCAATCTCATCGCCGCCGTGGCCGGGATCGATCACCACCAGCGCGCCGTTCCCGGGTGGGACCACCACCCGGGAGAGGTCCAGCGGCGCGGCGAAGGTGGCGACGCCGGTGTTGGGCGTCGTGGGGGGAGCGATGGCAATGACGGCGACGGTCGGAATCGCGGACGGGCTGGCCGCGGGCGACGCTGTCAGCGCGCTGTCAGCCACCAACGCTGGGCTGAGGGAAGAAGCGGACGCGGATGGGCGCGGTGCCTGGTCGCCGGAACCGGCGATCAGCAGCACCCCCACGGCCAGGAGGGGCCACAATGCGCGTCGGGACAATCCGCCTCCACGCCAGGCCGCCGGTTCCATCAACGGCTCGACGTAATACCAGCATAGCGGACTGGGGCGGCGGATTCTGTGGGCGAAGCGGCGGCGGATTGTCTATCCTCGCAGGCGATCCCACACAGCGACCGGCGCCGGGGCGGTGGCGCAGCACATGACGCGACGAAGTACGGACTTCCGCCCACTGGCGGTGTCCTTCACGCTGGTCATTGCGGCGGTGGCAGCGATGGCGTGCGCCACCGACCGCCGTCCGGTGGTGCAGATCATGCCGGCCCCGGAAGCAGGTACCCCGGCGGACCGGCTCGAAGGCGGCTCCGGGCCGCTCGTCGCGGCGGCGCACCCCGGACACCCCCTGCCCAACTTCTGGGCCAGTGGGCCAGCGATGCTGGAGAGCGCGGCTCCCGCGCCGGCCAACTCCGCCCTTTCCGCGATCGTCATGGATGAGGCCTCGGGCGCTGTCCTCTACGAGAAGGACGCGCACCGACAACTGCCGCCGGCCAGCCTGACCAAGATCGCCACGGCGATCCTCGCCGCCGAGCACGGGGACCTCGACCGGACCGTCACCGTCGACGTGGACAGCCGCACCATGCGCGGCAGCACGGTGATGGGGCTCATCCCCGGCGACCGCTTCACGATGCGCGACCTGCTGCACGGGCTGATGATGCCGTCCGGCAACGACGCGGGCCTCGCCATCGGCCGGGCGGTAGCGGGGTCGGATGCCGCCTTCGTGGAGCAGATGAACAACCTCTCGCGCCGGCTGGGCCTGACCGACACGAGTTGGGCGAACCCGCATGGCCTGGGCGGCGAGAATCACTATACCTCGGCGTACGACCTCGCGGTCCTCTCGCGGTACTACATGTTGTTCCCCGAGCTACGTGACGTGGTCGCGAAGGGCGTTCACACAGCGGGCGGGGATCGCGCGATCCAGATGTACACATTGAACCC
>VGPD01000032.1 GCA_016875635.1 Chloroflexota bacterium | reverse complement strand
CGGCAACCCTGCTGAAGGCGATCGCGTGGGTGGAATCCAATATGACGATGGCACAGCCGAGCGTCCGCTTCGAGAGCGTCGGAGATGGACTCGTCTCGTTCGATTGCGGCCATGGGATCATGCAGGTCACGACGGGGATGACGGTGCCCCTGGGCGCGGACAACAAGGCCAGCACGCGCCAGGCAAGCATCGCCACCCATTTCGCCTACAACATCGCCCGTGGGGCCCAGATCCTGGCGGAGAAGTGGAACGGCGCACCGGAGTCCCGCCCGATTGCCGGCACAGACACCCAGTCCGACCCGCAGGTCGTAGAGAACTGGTACTTCGCGGTGTGGGCCTACAACGGGTTTACCGGGCCCGGGTCCACGATCAGCAATCACCCGGCCGACCCCCAGTTCGGTACTGCCCCCCACCCGGCGTGGCGCTGCGACGGTACGCAGGCACGCAACCGGTTCCCGTACCAGGAGATTGTCTGGGGATGCATGGCTCGCCCGGAGAGCCGAGGCGGCCGGACGCTGTGGGAGCCGCTGCAGGCGTCTCTCCCGAACCTCTCCCAGCCAGCCACCTTCCAGGCGCTCAGCCCGGCGAATTTCGTCTTCCCCTACTCCTCGATGGACATCCCGACGCCGCAGCCGGCACACCTCGTCCAGCGCCCGGTGATCCCGGGCGACGTCCAGGCGCGTCTGATCGGTTCACCCGTGTTCGAGGCTGCGTCGCGCTCGGTCACGATCAACCTCAAGGACCGCCGGACCGTCCAGAGCGTGAAGGTACCCGTGCGGAATGCCGGGACTGGCATCCTCACGTGGCAGGCGGCGGCCAGCGACAACTTCCTGATCGTCGATCCGCCCGCGGGCGCGGCGGCCGGGCCCGGCGTGCCCTGCGGCACCGGCGCGTGCAGCGCTGAACTGACGATCACGGTGAACCCCACGCTGCTCCCGGCGGCACGTGCCAGCGGCACGGTCACCCTGACCTCTCCGACGGGCGGGTCCGCGACCGTCCGTGTCGAGGTCTCGGCGGAGTTCGAGATCGGAGCTCCCGGGACGAGCCGAGCGCCCTGAGGGGCGTCTTGAGCGATACTCGATCAGCACCGCACAAGGAGGCCCGCGTGGCCTACACCCCCGCCGCTGGATGGCTCCGCCGACGTATCGATGACATCCGACGGAACCACGGGCTCGAGCATGCGACGGTCTCGATCCTGCTCGCGCGACACGGTCCACAGCGGCTCGCCGGCCGTGCCGCTGCGGATGGCTTCTACATCATCGGCCGAGTCAACGACGTGACCCTGCGTTCCTGCGCAGAAGAGGCCCTGGTGCGCATCCAGCGCGGCGAGGCCAGTCTGGCCGTCTCCCCGCTCTGCGGGACGAACATCGCCGTGACGGGAGCGGTGACCGCAGCGGCCACGATGGCGACTCTCGCACGGGGGCCACAGGGCGGTGTGCGCGACCGCTTCGGCAATGCATTTACCGCCGCCATGCTCGGCGTCGTGCTCGCCCAACCGCTGGGACGTTTCGTACAGGCACACCTGACGACCCGCGCCGACCTCGACGGGTTCGAGCTTGTGGAGGTCCGCACTCTCTTCCCCGGCGTGCGAAAGGTGATCACGCGACACGCTGCTTGAGCCCGTATGACCCCACGTCTACAGCAACAACACGCCCTGTCCGGGCCTTGGCGGTGCGGGGTCGAGGCATGCCGGGTCATCGTTCGCGACGGTGTTCACGCGCGTCCCCACTGCCGTCGCCTGGAGATAGCCCTCGGGGACGGGGACGAGCAGCCGCTGCAACGCCTCGGGCGCCTGCCTCGGGTACAGCCACCCGTCGATCGCCGAGTCGTCAGCCAGGATCGCCGGCATCCGGTCGTGGACGGCGGCGACGGTGGCGTTCGGCGCCGTGGTGATGATCGTGAAGGTTTTGGTGGGCTGCTCCTCCCCCGGCAGGCGCGCTGAGACGTAGAGGCCTGCGAACCCGAAGATGCGCCGATCCGGACGATGGAACCACGTCGGGAACCGCTGCTTTCCCTCGACCGACCACTCGAAAAGCCGTCCGCGGGGATCACGCAACGACCAGCAGCAAACGCCTCGCGGTACGCCCGGCGCGAGGCCAGCGATGCGGCGCGCGCATTGATGTGCCTGGCGCCCTCGCGGCGGCTCGCATCAAACTCGTTCACGAGGCCCCATGCCGCGGGCTGCACACGCCGCTCCTCCTGGTCTGCTGTGACGATCCAGAACGGCTGCATCGGTGCGACGTTCCAGCGAGGTGTATAGGACCCGGCAAACAACATGTCGTAGTCGAGGCCGAGCTGCTCGACGACGGAGCCGACGTTCTGTTCCGTGAGTGTGAAGCGTCCGCACATGAGATGGGTGAGAGCGGGCGGCGCTAGCCGTCCCCCGACGCCCGCAGGTCGACGACCGAGGACTCGCAGCTGAGGCGCGTGGTGACCTCATCGAGGAAGGCGCGCTGGGCCGCGCTCGGTGCGACGACCGGCCATGCGCGCAGGACCTGCCGTTGCGCCTGCTCGAACGTCATCTCTTGATGCATGAGGAGTGCGATCGCCACCGTGGTCGTGCGACCCCGTCCCGCGGCGCCATGGAGGTAGAGCAGGGCATCCGGCATCTCGTCTGCCTCGGCCTCCAGCCAGGCCATGAGGTCGTTCAACTGACGAAGGGTGGGGGCCTGGCGTTCAACAATTGGAAGGCGCCGCCAGCGAATGCCGAGCGCGTCCATCTCGTCCGGGTCATCGCAGCACTCGTCCCGGAGGTCGACGACATGGGTGACGCCCTGGAGGCGCAGCCGGCGGTAGCCGGGGCCGTCCAGCGCGGGACCGACCTGCAGCCACGACGCAACCTGACCCGCACGAAGCGAGTCGCTTCCAAAGACCGCACGTAAGGGGGTCAGGTTCATCTCACACCGTCGCCGCAATGGGCACAGCCACTCGCCCGCCACCGCAGGATACCCAACGGTGGCCAGAGACGCTTGTCAGGACGCGGTTGCGCCGTCGACGTTAACATGGCGTTGCGGTTCCTGGCAGCCCGCCCCGGTACCTTGGGGTCATGGGAACAACAGCTGGAGGTCAGATGTCCACAGTCCTCGTGGTCGAGGACGATGCCGGAATCCGGGATGCCGTCGCCTACAACCTCGGTCTGGACGGGCATGAAGTCCTGACGGCGGCGGATGGCGCGACCGGCCTGGAGCTCGCGCGCAGCAGGCATCCGGATGCCGTCGTCCTGGACGTCATGCTGCCGCGGATGTCCGGCCTCAATGTCTGCCGCATCCTTCGGGCGGAGACGCCAGTCCCGATCCTGCTCCTCACCGCCCGCGATGCCGAACCGGACCGCGTCCAGGGGCTAGAGCTGGGCGCCGATGACTACGTGACGAAGCCGTTCTCCATGCGCGAGTTGCGCGCGCGCGTCGGCTCCATGCTTCGCCGTGACGACCTCTCCCGCCACGCCGGTCCGAAGGCCGAGGAAGACGCCCAGGCGGTGACCGCCGGCCGGCTGACGCTCGACCCGACCAAGCACGAGCTTCGTCGGGACGGGGCGCTGGTCGCACTGCGCCCGCGTGAGTTCGCCCTGCTCGAGTACCTCATGCGTCACCCTGAGCAGGTCCTGACGCGAGACCAGATCCTCGAGTCGGTCTGGGGGATTACATACCGCGGCGAGACCCGAACCGTGGACGTCCACGTCCGCTGGCTGCGCGAGAAAATCGAGGACGAACCAGCGCATCCAGAACACATCCAGACGGTACGCAGCATCGGCTACAAATTCGTCCCGTGATGCTGGGCGGCCGGACGGCCTTTGCCATCGCCCTGCTCATCGCTCTGCTCGCGGTCAGCGTCGTGCTGCTGGCCCCTCCGTGGAATGTCGTCGCCACCGTCCTCACGACGCTCGCAGCGCTGCTCCTGGCCCTCCGGGCAGGGCGTCCCCCGAGCGAGCGCCGGATGGTCGTCGACACCGCCCCGGATGACCCGGGCATCGCTCCTGTCCTTGACCGGCTGGTGGAGGGCGTCCTGTTGCTGGACGTCGACCAGACCGTACGGTTCGCGAATACCGCCGTGGCCGCCCTGTTCGACCGGCCCCGCGAGGCGATGCTCGACATCTCGCTCATTCGGGCGATCAGGGAAGCGGAGCTGGCGCGCGTCGCCCGCGAGGCGGACGGCGTTGCGCACGAGATCACGCTGGACGCCGGCCTCGTCCTGCGCGTCACGGCGCTGGCCCTCCCGGACGGACGGACCGTCGTCACCGTGCTCGACCGCACCGCGCAGCGCCGGGCCGAGCGGGCACGCCAGGACCTGGTCGCGAACATCTCGCACGAACTGCGCACGCCGATCACAGCCGCCCGCGCGCTTGCCGAAACGCTGCAAGACGGCGTGCCGGACGAGGAGCAGCGTGCGCGCTTCCACAGGCAACTCGCCGGAGAGATCGACCGGATGCACGGCATCGTCGAACGCCTCATTCGCCTTTCGCGCATCGAACAAGGCGATGAGCCGTTCGACCTCGCCCCGGTCGTCGTCAGTGGGCTCGTGCGCGAGGCGATTGAACGAGTCAATCCGCCCGCCGAGCGTGCCGGAGTGGCACTCTCCGGACGAACCGCGCCTTACGCCGCGGCCCTGCTCGTGCTCGCCGACCGCGAGCGCATCCTCGAAGTGCTGACGAACCTGCTGGACAACGCGATCAAGTTCTCCTCGCCCGGCGACACGGTCACCGCCGGCGCGGAGCCGGTGGATGGCCATGTCCGGTTCTGGGTGAGAGATGAGGGGCCGGGCATCATGCCGAACGAGCGATTGCGGGTGTTCGAACGGTTCTACACCTCGGACCGCGCCCGCGCCGCCGGTCAACCGACCGGGACGGGCCTCGGCCTCTCGATCGCCCGCCAGATCGTGACACGACACGGGGGCACGATCTGGGTGGCGGACGAACCCCGCGGCACGATGATCTGTTTCACCATCCCGATTGCACCCGCCAGCGACGCGTCACCACCTCACCCTTAGAAGGTCGAGGGATCGGTGTCTTTCATCTCGCCCGTCACGGTGTAGACCACGCGTTCACAGATGTTGGTGCAGCGGTCCCCGATCCGTTCCAGGTTGTGCGCCGCCCACAGGAGGTAGGTATTCCGCTCGACAACGTTCGCGTCGGCGCGCATCGCCTCGATGACGTCGGTGTACACGCGATCCTGTAGCCGATCGAGGTCGTCGTCGGACTGGCACACCTGCCGCGCGAGGGAAACGTCATCCGTGTCGAACGCTCGCATAGCGTCGTCGAACATTGCGAGAGCACGGTCAGCCATCGAGGGTAAATAAGACAATGGGCGCGGCGGCGTCTCTGGTGCCATCATCAAGTTGATACGGGCGATCCCGACGGCGTGGTCGGCGATCCGTTCGATCTCGCTCGTAATAAACAGCGTGCTCGCGAGACGGCGGAGGTCAACGGCGACCGGTTGCTGCGCGGCAATGATGGCGATGCAGCGCTCTTCGATGGCGAGCCGTTCCTCGTTGATCTGTTCGTCCTCGACGTCAATGCGGTGCGACCAGACAAGGTCAGCCGCACGAAACGAAAGGACGCTCTCCTCCACCGCACGCCGCGCACGGGCGCTCAGCGCGAGTACGCGTTCCTGTATCGCGGTGAGGTCACGGTGATAGGCCTCGCGCGGCATCGGCCCTCCACGGTTATCCGAAGCGACCGGTGATGTAGTCCTCGGTGCGCTGGTCGCGGGGGTTGGTGAACAGGTCCTCCGTGTGCCGGTACTCGACGAGCCGGCCGATGCGCTCATCCCCCGCCAGCATGAAGGCGGCACGGTCAGAGACCCGCGCGGCCTGCTGCATGTTGTGGGTGACGATGACGATCGTGTACTCCTTCGCCAGTTCCCGCATGAGGTCCTCGATGCGCTGAGTGGCGATCGGGTCAAGGGCGGAACACGGCTCATCCATGAGGACGACAGCCGGCTGCACGGCGATGGCGCGGGCGATGCAGAGCCGCTGCTGCTGGCCGCCGGAAAGCGCCAGGCCAGACTGCTTCAGTTTGTCCTTCACCTCGTCCCACAGCGCCGCCCGCTCCAAGGCGAAGCGCACCAGTTCGTCCATGTTCCCCTGGTACCCATTGATCCGTGCGCCAAAGGCAACGTTCTCATAGATCGACTTCGGGAACGGGTTCGGCTTCTGGAACACCATCCCGACGTGACGGCGGACCTCCACCGGGTCGATGGCCGGGGCCATGATGTCCTCACCATTCAGGGTGACCGCGCCGGCGACTTTCACACCGGGGATCAGGTCGTTCATCCGGTTCAGACAGCGCAGCAACGTGCTCTTGCCGCAGCCTGACGGCCCAATGAGCGCAGTCACCTGCCGGCGCGGAACTCGCATCGTGACGTTCTCGACGGCCTTGGCCTTGCCATACCAGAGGCTCAGCCCCTGGATGTCGATGATCGCGTCCTCGATGTCGTTGTCCACCGCGTCCGCCACAGCACCTGCGTTCGGCGAGAGGCGCGGCGCGCGTCCCGCGTCCGCCGCCGGGGGGCGCGCAGACATCAAGCTTGCTTTGCCGTCAGTCTCAGCCATCACAACCCCCTACCGCCGCCGCGCCCGCTGGCGCAGCACGATCGCAATCGAGTTCATGGTCAGTAGCACGAAGAGCAGCAGGATGATCCCCGCCGCCGCCAGGTTCTGGAACGCCTCCTGAGGGCGAGAAGTCCAGTTGAAGATCTGGATCGGCAGCACGGTGAACCGGTCCAGCGGGCCGGCAGGCGTGAACGGGACGAAGGTCAACGCGCCGATCGTGATCAACGGCGCTGTCTCCCCGATCGCCCTCGATGCCGCGAGGATGTTGCCCGTCAGGATCCCTGGCATCGCCTCCGGGAGCACATGGTGCCAGATCGTCTGCCACCGGCTCGCACCCAGCGCCAGCGAGGCATCCCGCAGGCTGGAGGGCACCGCGCGGATGGCCTCCTCTGTCGCAACAACGATGATCGGCAGGATCAGCAGCGCCATCGTCATCGAGCCCGCGAGCACGCTGCGCTGAAGGCCGAAGAGCCGCACGAATATCGTGAGGCCAAGGAGGCCGTAGATGATCGAGGGGACGCCAGCGAGGTTGGCGATGTTGATCTGAATGAACGACTTCAACCAGCCCTCACGCCCGTACTCCTCGAGATAGATGGCAGCCGCCACGCCCAGCGGCAGCGCCATGATGATCGTGAAGAACATCATCCAGACGGTGCCGTAGAGCGCGGCTTTGATTCCCGCCTCTCGGGGGAAACGCGAGTCGAAACTCTGAAGGAACTGCCAGTCGAGCCAGTTCGTTCCGCGCAGGATCACGTCCAGCACTAACCAGAACAACGTCCCCAGCGCGAACGCGAGACACACCACACCCAACACGATGAACGCGCGGACCAGTCCCTGACGCATCGAGATGCTGGTCGAGAACCGGTCCTGCGGCTGTTCGACATCCGTTTGGGCCGACATCATGAGTAGACCTCCCGGAACCGGCGCACGAACCAGTGTGAGACGACGTTCAGAATCAGCGTCATCACGAAGATGGAGCTGCCCACCGCGAAGATCGTCAGGTACTCGATGGAGCCGTAGGGCGTGTCACCGAGGCTCACCTGGACGATGAACGTGGTCATCGTCTCCACCGGTACGCGCGGGTCGAGCGTCATGATCGGCCGCTGCCCTGCGGCGATCGCGACGATCATCGTTTCCCCCACAGCGCGCGAGAGTCCGAGGATGACCGACGCGATGATGCCAGAGAGCGCCGCCGGGAAGACCACACGGAGCGCGACTTCGAGCCGCGTGGAACCGAGCGCGTACGCCCCCTCACGAAGGCCCGCCGGCACCTGCGCCATCGCGTCCTCAGACAGTGAGGCTATCATCGGGATGATCATCACCCCCATCACGAGGCCCGCTGAGAGCGAGTTGAAGGTGGACATCCCGGGGATGAACGTTGCCAGCAACGGCGTGATGGTGATCAGGGCGAAGAATCCGTAGACCACTGTCGGCACGCCCGCAAGGACCTCCAGCGCCGGCTTCGCGATCCCACGCACCCGAGGCGTCGCGAATTCCGAGAGGTACACCGCGGTCGTCAGGCCCACCGGCACCGCTACCACGAGCGCGATGAACGAGGTGAGCATCGTCGCCGTCACCAACGGCCAGATGCCGAACCGCTTGGTCGAGAAGAGGGGCGTCCATTCCGTGTCGGTGAGAAAGTCGACGATGGACACATGGGTGAAGAACTTCACCGTCTCGCCGAACAGCGAATAGAGGATACCCAACGTCGTGAGCGCGCCGACCGCCGCCGCGACGAACAGCGTGGCCTCAATGGTCCGCTCACGCGCAACGCGCCCGCGGTCACGGGCTGTCAGTTCACGAGGCGGGAAATAGCCCGGAGGCCCGCCGGTCGTCGGTGTCGTCATTTCCCCCGCCTGATCATTACCCCGCCTGGCCGCCTGCACGGGCGCGCGCGGGGTGCGAGGGGTGGCCAGCCGGACGGCTGGCCACCCCTGTGAATCGCTCGCCGGAACCTTACTTCAGGTACCGGTCCAGGGTGGCCCCGACTTCTTGCCCCTTGGGGAACAGGGTGCCGGTCGCACCGGACTGGAACCGCTTCGTGATCGTCGCGTACATCGCGTCCTCGAGGTGGATGTAGCCAACTTCCTTGGACTGAATCTTCGGGGTGAACTCCTTGGAGAGGTAGAACTCCACGAACGCCTTGACTTCCGGCCGCTCGGCGACGCTCTTCTTGATGTAGATGAAGATCGGTCGAGCGAGCGGCTGGTACGACGCGTCCTTCACGGTCGCGACAGTCGGCGTGACACACTTCCCGTCACCCTTGGCGTCCACGGCGACGAGCTTCAGCTTAGAAGCGTTCTCAGCGTAGTAGGCCAGGCCGAAGTACCCGATCGCGTATTGGTCGTCCGAAACACCCTTGACCAGGATGTTGTCGTCCTCAGAGGCCTGGAAGTCGCCACGGCTTGCCTTCGCCTTGCCATTGATGGCATCGGTGAAGTAGTCGAAGGTGCCGGAGTCAGCGCCAGCGCCAAACAGCTTGATCGGCTGGTCCGGCCACTTGGGGTTGACCTGGTTCCAGCGCATGATCTTCCCCTGCGCTTCCGGCTCCCACATCTTCTTCAGTTCCGCAACGGTGATGCAGGAGAGGAAAGTGTTCTTCGAGGAGACCACCACGGCCAGGCCGTCGAAGGCCACCGGCAGTTCGATGAAGTCAATGCCCTTCGCCTTGCACGCCTCGACCTCGGACGTCGAGATCGTGCGCGAGGCGTTCTGGAGATCGGCCTCCCCGTTGCAGAACTTCTTGAAGCCGCCGCCGGTACCGGCGATGCCCACCGAGATCTTGACGTCCTTCGCCTGCTTGCGGAACTCTTCCGCGGCAGCAGCGGTGACCGGGAAGACCGTCGACGATCCGTCGGCGACGATCTCGCCCTTCAGCTTCCCCCGAGCGTCCTTCAATGCCTGGTCAGGCGAGACCGTGGCAGCCGCCGTCGCCGCGTTGGCGGCGGCGGTGGCCTCTGGCTCCTTGTCGTCGGGGCCGCAGGCCACGAGGCTGGTAGCCAGTGCGGCCACTGCCGCGAGCGGCAGCAGGCGCTTCCAGCGTGTTCCCATGTTCATCCCTATCTGTCCCCCTTGGTTGTCCTGCTTCTGCAGATCCGGTTGCTGTTCTGGGTCTGAGGGAAGGTTCCGCCGCCTGCGTTAACACATCGTGATCGGGATGCCCCGAATCCGGGCGACGCGCAGTAGACTGCTCCAGCGACGGCTTTGCCCTCGCGGAGGAGGTCGCCATGGCCCGCGATCAGTTCCACCGGCAGATCACCCAGCTCCTCGATGGCGTCATCGAAATGGGGTCGATGGTCGACCGCGCGACCGAACGCGCCATGACCGCGCTCGTCGAACGTGATGCTTCCGCTGCGCGGGAGGTGGTAGAGCACGATGTCGACATCAACCAGCTGAACTTCCACCTGCAGAACTCGTGCATTTCCCTGCTGTCCCTGCAGGCGCCGATGGCGGGCGACCTGCGCGTGATCGTCTCGGTCACCTCGGTCCTCGACAACCTCGAGCGGATGGGCGACCACGCGGAGGGCATCGCGAAGATCGTGCTGATGATGCAGGACGAGCCGCTGGTGAAACCGCTGATCGACCTGCCGATCATGGCGACCAAGGCACGCGAGATGCTGCGGCTGGCCGTCCAGTCATTCGTCGACCGCAACGCGGAAGCGGCGTACGACATCGGGCGCATGGATGACGCTGTGGACGATCTGTATGATCAGATCTATACGGACCTGATCCAGATCATGGTCGGCGACCCCAGCACAATCGAGCCCGCCACCCACCTCCTGTGGTGCGCGCACAACCTCGAGCGTATCGGCGACCGAGCGACGAACATCGCCGAGCGCACGGTCTACGCAGCGACCGGGATGCTGCCACAGACTGACATTTCCTCATATTAGGGTATTAGGCGTTTCGTATCAGGCGACCACCCAGTGAGCGACGTTATGTCGCTGATCTACCCGAGTACTTGGATCCACAACACGTCCGGAACGCACGGATCGTATGCTTCTGCGCATGGATCGAGACCGTCCGGCTGAACTCCCCGCGGGACTCCCTGGCTGGCTGAACCGGGTCAGCCGGCGGCGCTTTCTCGCCCTGTCCGGCGGCGGCGCCGCCCTCGCGGCCTTCGTAGCCGCCTGCAGCGGCGATTCACGGCCGACCGACCCCACAACCGATCTCGAGGCCACACCGGCCTCACAACCACCGACACCCACCCCTGAGCCGGTGTTCGCCGCCGGTGTGGAGTCGTTCTCCCTGATGGCCGGCACACAGTGGGAGACCCCCGGCGTAGCGATCCACACCGGCCTCCCGGGATCGCGCGTGATGGTCTTCGGCGGCGTCCACGGGAACGAGCCGGGCGGCTGGCTCGCCGCCGAGGAGATCGCGCGTTGCCGGCCGCGGAACGGGAGCCTGATCGTCATGCCGAGGCTGAACCGGCTGTCGACCCAGGCGATGGTGCGGACGATCGACGGATTCGGAGACCTCAACCGCAGTTACCCGGGCAACCCGGACAGCCCGCTGCCGATGCAACGGATGGCGGCCGAGGTGGTGAAGGTCGCGCAACGTTACCGTCCCAGATGGCTGTTCGACCTGCACGAGTCCTGGATGTTCTACAACGAGCGGGGCGCAAACGGCGGCACGGCGTTCATCGGCCAGACGCTATCGAGCGGGGGCGCGGCCGCGACAATCCCGCTGCTCCAGCAGACAGTGCAGAGTGTGAACAGTCGGATCTCGCAGCGCGAGCAGTTCACCCTGCGCACCAACATCGGCGGCCAACCGAGCGGCGCACCGGCCGCCGGGTCGACGCCGCGCCCGACGGCGACGCCATCCTCCACGGCGCTGCCCGGATCCGTCACCCCTCAACTCGCGGGCGGCACGACCTCGCTGGGGTTCGGCCGCTGGGTGGAGGGTTGTACGCCTGTCCTCATCGAGATGGGGCAGTACGGCCAGGACGAGGGCCGCCGGGCCGAGCTGCACACGATGCTCG
Source organism: Chloroflexota bacterium (assembly GCA_016875635.1). Classification (GTDB taxonomy): domain Bacteria; phylum Chloroflexota; class Dehalococcoidia; order UBA2979; family UBA2979; genus SURF-43. The sequence goes on along the minus strand of VGPD01000032.1, from coordinate 13,027 downwards.
TGCGGACCGCGATGGAACGTCTGGAGATGCTGTAGGACGGAGCGGCCACGTCGCGCCCGGGACGCGCCTCGATGCTGATATCGTCCGCAGCCATGACCACGAACTCAGACCGGTACACACACGGGCATCACACTTCGGTCGTCGGGCAGCACGCCCGACGTACGGCGGAGGTCGACGCGGCCTTCCTGCTCCCGCATCTTCGCCCCGGCATGCGGCTGCTCGACGTCGGCTGCGGGCCGGGGACGATCACGACTGGCCTTGCGCGCGCCGTCGCACCGGGCGAGGTCGTGGGGATCGACGTCGTCCCGGCCATCCTCGACCAGGCGCGTGAGGCGAACGCCGGCATCCCGAACGTGCGGTTCGAGGAGGGCAGTGTCTACGCGCTCTCGTACCCTGACGCCTCGTTCGACGTGTGCCATGCCCACCAGGTGCTCCAGCACCTCACGAGGCCGGTCGACGCCGCCCGCGAGATGCGCCGGGTGCTGAAGCCGGGCGGACTCGCCGCAGTACGTGACGCCGATTACGCGACGATGACCGCGTCTCCACGAACTCCGGAGATCGAGCGCTGGCTCGCGCTGTACCACGAGGTGGCGTCGCGGAATGGGGCGGAGGCGGACGCCGGCCGCCGGCTGCCGGGCTGGCTGCAGGATGCCGGATTCCAGGACGTGACCGTCAGCGCGACCACCGTGCTCTTCCACGATCGCGCCGCGGTGGAAAACTGGGGGCTCTCATGGGCCGAGCGCGTCACGCACTCCGCACTCGCTACCCAGGCTGTCGAGTATGGCCTCGCCAGCACCGCCGACCTCGAGGCAATCGCCGACGGGTGGCGGCGCTGGATCCGCCAACCACAGGCGCTGTTCTTCTTTGTGAACGTCGAGGCGATCGGGAGGGCCTAGGTGGCCTACGACGAGCGACTGGCGGAGCGAGTGCGCGCCGTGCTCGGAGGTCGAGACGACCTGCGCGAGCAGAAGATGTTCGGTGGCGTCGCATTCATGGTCGGCGACAAGATGTGCGTCGGTGTCACCAACGACGACCTGATGGTGCGCCTCGGCGCCGGTGAACAAAAGGACGCTTTGAAACGACCTCACGTCCGGCCGATGGACTTCACGGGACGCCCGATGAAGGGGTTCATCTTCGTCGGCGCGGAAGGCGTGAAGACGAAGCGACAGGTACAGACATGGGTCGACCGCGCCCTCGCCTATCGCTCGATGCTCGGCTGAACCTCGCAGAGCCGGCGCGCAACCTCGTACATCACCTCCAGGCCGATGTTCAGGTTCTCCAGCGTGAGGAACTCGTCATGCGCATGAAACCCGTCGCGCTCCTCCTGTGAGAGCAGGCAGGGAATGAAGCCGTAGGCGGGAATGCCGAGCGGGCGCAAGAAGCGGTTGTCCGTGCCGACGATCGACGACGACGGCAGCACGATCGCATCCTCGAACGTCTCCGTGAGTACCTCGGTGATGACACGGGTAACCTCGGTGTCCCACGGGGAGACAGCCACCGGCGCGGAGGTGGAGTATTCGAGCGAGACCTGCACCAACGGGTCGTCGATGACCGCCGCCACCTCAGCCACCCAGGTTTCGCGGGACTGTCCCGGCAGCAACCGGCAGTCCACCAGGGCCTCCGCCCGACCGGGGATGACGTTCGACTGGCCCCCGGCGCGGAGTACGGTCACGTTCAGCGTGTTGGTGAACGCGGCCACGGTATCGGGGCTCGCTCCGATCGCCGCCTCCACCGCCGCCGGATCATCGAGGTCATCGAGCAGGCCTGCGCCATGCAGCCGCCTGAGGTAGGCGCGCGTCTCCGGTGTGTAGGTGATCTCGCGTCGCCAGCGACGCAGGCGGTCGAGGGCGTCCAGCAGCCGCACGGTGGCGCTGTCACGTGCCGGCTTGCTGCCGTGCCCGGCGACCCCCGTCGCGACGATCCGCAGCGGCGCCAGCTCCTTCTCCGAAACCGCGACCTCGAAGATGTGGGCGGGGCGCCCCGCGAACTCCGGCACACCGCTCGCCCCCTCATTGAAGGCGAACGCAACGCCCTCGAAGAGGTCAGGGCGCTCCCGGGTCAGCCACTCGACACCCCAGCCTGACCCGAGCTCCTCGTCCGGCGCGGCGAGGAACACGATGTCGCGGCCCAGCGGCACCTCCTGCCTCTTCGCGAGGAGCATCGCGAACAGATGCATCACGCCGGTGCCTTTCATGTCCACGGCACCACGTCCGTACACCCGGCCGTCGCGCACAACAGCCCCGAACGGCGGCGCCGTCCACCCGGTGGCATCGGCCGGAACAGTGTCGATGTGATTCGCCAGCATGAGCGCCCCACCTCGTGAGCCGTCTCCACGCAGCCGGGCAACGACAGCCTCCCGCCCTGGAGCCGTCTCGATGAACTCGCACTCAATGCCCTCGGCGGCCAGCAGCCCGCCGAGGTAGCGCGCGGCGACGGCCTCATGGCCGGGCGGGTTGGAGGTGTCAATCCTGAGGTAGTGACGGAGCACGTCGAGCGCTTCGATGTGGATCACCGGCCAATCGATGCTCATGCCGCAAAGCATAGCCCTCGCTGCCCCGACTACCATCACCCGGAGGGTCTATGACGATCGAAGTCCTGCCGGTCACGTCCGTTGACGAGCTGCGCGAAGCTTTCGCGGTCCGCTTCCGTGTGTTCGTCGATGAGCAGCGCATCCCCGCGGACGAGGAGCTCGACCGATACGACGCCACACCCACGGACAGCCACGCGTTGCACCTCGTCGCGCGGGTGGACGGCGCAGCAGTCGGGGCGGCGCGACTCCTTCTCGATGCGCCCTCGAGCGAACCGGTACACCTCGGCCGTGTCGCCGTCCTTCCGGAATGGCGGCGCCATCAGGTGGGGAACGCCCTCATGGAGCGACTCCATGCGGAGGCACGGGCACGCGGCTACCGGACAGTCGAGATCTCAGCGCAGGTCACGGCGATCCCCTTCTACGAACGGCTGGGGTATGTGGCTGACGACCCGGTCTACCTCGAAGCAGGGATTGACCACCGCGTGATGCGCTTCGCCCTTTAGACTCGGGCCGGGAGGCCTGATGACCCTCGACGAACCACGACCGGCCAGCGGCATGTTCGGCTCGGGCGACCTCGCCCGGCTGCGGGTGCCATCCGCCGAGCGGGTCGCACGGGCGCCACGGCCCAGCCTGCTCCCCGGGTTCGCCTGGTTCGCCTCGATCGCCCTGCTCGCGATGTCGGGCGGCTGGTGGCTGGTCTACGTCGCACAGATCTTCGTGGGCGACGCGATGGCGCGGGTGGTGCAGGCGAAGTCTGTCGTGCTCTCGCGCGACCCGCACCTGGCGGCCGTTGGGTTCGTCTGGCCGCCGCTGCCTTCGATCGCGGAAGTGCCGTTTGTCCTGGTGTTGCAGAAGTTCACGGCCCCGATCTTCGCCGGTCAGATCGTCTCCGCCCTCTTTGCCGGCGCCCTCGCGGCCGCGGGTGTGTCAGCTGCAGGAGGGCGCAGCTGATTCCGACGCCTCGGACATGCCTCCATGCCTTCCGCTAGGCTTGATCAGGCCGGGACACGCCATCCAGGCAGCCATGACGACAGAGGACAGCGGTGCCGTGGTGGACCAGAGGGAAACGCCGACGGTCGCGGTGCGCTGCATGTCCAGTCACCCCACCCGCGCCGCGTACGCGGCAGACCTCGCGCAGACGCTCGGCCTGCCGCTCGTCGAAGACGCTGACGGGCCGTATCCCCTGCTGCTGATCGTGACCGACGACCGCCTGGAGCTGCTGCAGAGCGGCAGCCCAGAGGGGCCGACGTTTTGCGAGTTTGCTGACGGCGCGTTCGGATACCGACGGTCACAGCCACTCCGACGCGAACTGCTGGCGCGCGCGGTCGGGTTCAAGGGCAAGGCGCTGCACGTCATCGACATGACCGCGGGCCTCGGCCGCGACGCTGCGGTGCTGGCCTTGCTCGGCTGCCGCGTCACGGCTATCGAACGACACCCCGTGGTCTTCGCGCTGCTCGAAGACGGCCTGCGTCGGGCTCGCGAATCGGATGCCGCCGGCAGCCTCGCCGAACGATTGACGCTCGTCCGCGCCGACGCGTGTGACTACGTCGACGCGCTGCCCACAAACGCGCTACCCGACGTGATCTACCTCGACCCGATGTTCCCGGAGCGCACCCAGTCCGCGCTCGCGAAGAAGGAGATGCGCCTGCTGTCGCTGCTCCTCGGTGGAGAGGAAGATGCCGACCGGCTGCTCGATGCAGCCCTGCGCACCGGCTGCCACCGCGTTGTCGTCAAGCGCCCGCTGCACGCGCCCCGCCTCCTAACCCCGCTCGTCCGCGTCCCACCGATCGAGTTTCGCGGCCGCTCCGCGCGCTTCGACGCCTACTTCACGGGCACCAACGCTCAGGGTGGCGGGCCACTCAGCTGAACGTGCGCCCGACCCCGCCGGAATGCACTGGAAGGCTCATGGATTCGCGCGTCGGTGAGCCAGATCTCGTCACGAGTCAGGAGCCCGGGGCGAAAGCGCCATTATCGGCAGCCGTCGGCTCCCCCGTATGGGGATTTCGCCTCGATAGCCCCTTCAGAAACCGCTCGACCTGACGAATCTGACAAAGAGCGGTCCAGCGGAGGGCGGCTCACAAGGAGATCCCCGTGCGGCTAACCAAATCGTCAACCCGGACACCTGGATGGGCGCTCGAGAAGACGTCATCGCCCCCGTCGAGCCCCAGTAAGCAGGTACCTACCGGAGCCGGGAAGAAGACGCTCCTGCAGGGCTCTGCCTCTGACGGGATACGCACCCGTCGCGCGATGACTGACGGCGCCGCGCCTAAACAGAAGCCACCGAGGGGGAACCTCTCGACAGCGGCTGCCACCCAGACGCCCGCGCCCCCATCGATCGCTCAACAAACGACCGACCATGCCACCGCCGCGGTGACGGGGAGCGCTTCACCAAACACCCCGGCTGGGCAGGGGAACGGGAATGCCGCCAATACGGCGTCTCCGGGAAACTCCTCCAACGCAGCTGAGTCCGCGAAACCGGCCACGCCAGCCACAGTGACGGGGAGCGCTTCACCAAACACCCCGGCTGGGCAGGGGAACGGGAATGCCGCCAATACGGCGTTTCCGGGAAACTCCTCCAACGCAGCTGAGTCCGCGAAACCGGCCACGCCAGCCACACCGGCCACACCGAATACCCCCTCGAGATCATTCGAACACGGAAAGCCGCCCAAAGAGGCCTCCACGGGGAACTCGTCCCAGGCAACTGAGTTCGCGAAGTCGTCGGAGACGGCGGAACTCGCGGGCAAACAAGCCTTGCGGGCCATCCCACCCGGCCTCGCGCGCAGAGCGGCGTTGAATGCCATGCCCCAGACGACCGCTGAATTCGTCCTGAGCCGTGAACAGCGCACGTCTGCTCTGTCGGGTGACGCGGCATCCACGCTCCATTTCCACATGAGCCGGGTCGCCGCGCGGTATGCGGCGATGAGCGCCCTGATGCAGTTAGCCACCACGCAGAACACGACCGAGCGGAATGAACGCGCGATCCTGGGCCCGGACGCGGGCCAGGCACCACCACAGATCTACTTCGGAGGGTTGCGGATTGCCGGCGGCGGTGAGGTCGGGCAGTAGAGCCTCACAGTCGCGGGAGTAGACCCGGTTGGTGCATGGCGCCCTGGGGAAGATTCGAACTTCCGACCAGCGGATGAGAAGTCTCGCGGCAAGCATGCCGACGTTCCATACGCGGCCGGTGCTGCTCGCGGACGAGGGTGACCTCGCCGAGCGGCTGTGCGCGGTGGGGACACACGTGACTCGAGCGGCCGGGACGCGTGCCGAACGGCAACGGGTCGCCCGCGTGACCGTCGAGGTGCCGGCGCATCGCATCTTCGCCACGCGGAGCTGGACATGGGCGTCAGGGACTGCAGCGGACTGGAGAAGCGCAACGCGGCCCCGACAGTCGGCGACGCCGCGTGGCGCGGGCGCTGACTGCGGCGCTCGGCCTCGCGATGGCGCAAGGCGGCTTGGTGCTGGACATTCATGCCACGACGGACGTGCGCGAACTCACGCTGGCGTCGATCGAGTGCGGGCGTTGCGTCCGCGTACGAACCGGCGGGGTCGACGCGCTGGCGCTGGCGAACCTCGATCCAGCCCCGCGGGGGTGGTGTCCTAATTAGGACACCACCCCCGCGGGAAGTCAGTCGGACGTAAGGCCCTCCCCGGGTACTCTTGTCCGCGCGCCGCGCATTGCGGCGCCACACGCGTGCGATCGCCAACCAACCTCTTGGAGGCAGGCATTGATTGACGGACTGACCCTGCTGCTCGGGATCGCCCTCGCGGGCATCGGTGGCGAGGTGTTCGTGCGCGGCTCGATCGGACTCGCCGCTGGTCTACGGATCCCGCCCGGAATCATCGGTGCGACCGTGGCGGCTTTCGCGACGTCCTCCCCGGAGTTCGCGGTCGGCGTGAACGCGGCGGTCGCAGGAGCGCCGGAAATCTCGGTGGGCGACGTGCTGGGCAGCAACGTCGTGAACCTCGCCCTCGTGATGGGTGTCGTGCTCGTGCTCGCCCCTATCCGGGTCGAGCGCCGGGACATCCGGCGCGACCTCCCATTCACGATCGCGGTGCCACTGCTCCTCGGCCTGCTGATGTGGGACGGGCGGCTCAATCGGATCGACGGGGCGATCCTCATCATCGTTTTCGCGGTCTGGATGGGCACCACGGTGATGCAGGCGCTGCGAGAGCGCGATCTCACCGCCGAGACCCTTGGTGAGCGCTCGCCAATGAAAGCCGCGGCGCTCACGCTCATCGGACTCGTCATCCTCGTCGTCGCCGGCCGGCTGGTGGTCAGCGCTGCTGATGGGATCGGACACACGCTGCAACTCGACCCGTTCATCGTTGGCGCAACGATGGTGGCATTCGGCACCTCGGTGCCAGAGCTCGCGACCTCGTTGCTCGCCCGGCTGCGCGGCCACGGCGATATGGGCGCGGGTACGGTGATGGGCAGCAACATCTTCAACACCCTCTGGATCGTGGGTGTCGTCGTCCTCATCGGCCCGTTCGACATGCAGCTCGGCGACGTACGCGTCGCGGTGATCGCAGGATCGGCGATGGCACTACTGATGATCCCCGGACCGTCGTGGACGCTGGGCCGGCTCCGGGGCGCGTTGCTAATCGCCGGTTACGCACTATATATCGCTCTGCTGCTACAGAACGCCGCATAACCGCACCCCATTCGCAGCCGTAACATGGGACCGGCCGTCGTCCGGGTCAGGGTGCGGGTGGTGCCCTCGGGAAGATTCGAACTTCCGACCGGCGGATTAGAAGGCCGCTGCTCTATCCCCTGAGCTACGAGGGCGTTGTCCTGAGTTTACTGGGGATCGTGGCACGCGATCAGCCTCGCTAGCCGACTACTGCGATGGCCTCGATCTCCAGCAGGTACTCAGGCAATGCGAGCGCCTGTACGCCGACCAGGGTGCTCGCGGGGAGCGCGCCTCCCATGGCTGCCGTCCGTGCCGCCCCCAGCGCCTCGCGCAGCGCGGGGTGGTAGTTCACGATGTAGGTCGTCATCTTCACCACGTGGCTGAAGTCGGCCCCGCCCGCAGCGAGTGCGATCCGCAGGTTCGCGAAGACCTGAGCCGCCTGGGCGGCGAAGTCGCCGGCACCGACGATCTTGCCCTCGATGTCGACGGGGACTTGCCCGGAGATGTAAAGCGCGGAGCCACCGCTCGCCCGGACCACGGGCGTATAGGTCGGGGGGCGTCGCAGTCCCTCGGGATTGATGCGCTCGATTGTCATGTGGCACCTCCGCGCGTTGCCCGAGGCCGCACTAGCAGCGAGGGCGTAGCGGATGGTAACGCTCGGGCGTCAGGAGCCGCGAAGCCTCGGGGCGAGGATCCTTGGGTGTTCGCTGAGCCACGCCTAGCAATACGCCAGGGATTGATCGGGGCCGCTGCCAGACAGGACGTGGTGGCACCAGAGCACGTGCAAACGTGAACGCGGACGCTCACATGTTCATCAACCTCTACGAGGTCACGGTCCGAGCAGCGGGCTAGACCAACCTGCCCAACGAGAAGCCCCGGTCTACCGGGGGCTCTTCATGCCTGCTTTCGGGTACGCCGTTGGGGCTCGGCAGGCTCCGGGGGAGGGCGACCCACAGCATGTTCCCCTGCACGGTCGCCTCGATCTTGATGCCTTCCTGCACGGCGGCCCGCCAGAGACCGGAGCGCACGCGTTCTGGTTTCCGCCCCTCTCCGACAGGCCACTCGCCAACCTGGCCATGGCGGAGGGCGCGCACGAAGGCCCGGTAGCGGCAATCGGCGGGCGGCCACGACGATGCTTCCCGAACTCTTCGCGAATCGGCATGGTGGCCACCTTGCGCTGCGGCGTACCATCCACCCAGACATCCCAAGGTGATGAAGGCGGAGGCAGCGATGGCGTCCGAGGACGCGCCCACGCACGCGGAGACTGAGCGACATGCCCAGGAGGCCGGGTTGCACCACCTGACGCCGGAGCAGATGGACGAGTTCGCCCGGGCGGGCGCGTACATACGCGAGTTGCTGGCGAAGCTCCCTCGCGACCTCGCCGTCACGGACGAGCCGGCCCATATCTTCCACGCAGACGAGGCCGGACGATGACGGACCTCGCCTGGCTCACGATCGCCGAGGCATCGACCCTGCTGCGTGAGCGGAAGCTATCGCCAGTCGAATACGTCGAGGCGCTCTACGCGCGCTCCGACCGCTACGACGACCGCTTCAATACCTACCTCTGTGTCACACGCGACATCGCCATACAGGAGGCGAAGCAGGCGCAGGAGGAGATCGCGCGCGGCGAGTACCGGGGCGCGATGCACGGCGTGCCGTACGGCCTCAAGGACATCATCGACTACGCGGGCGTGCCGACGACCGCCCACTCGAAGATCCTGCGCGACAACGTCCCGGGCAGGCACGCCACGGTGACCGCCCGGCTGAAGGACGCGGGCGGCGTGCTGCTCGGGAAGATGGCGACGCACGAGTTCGCGCTCGGCGGGCCATCCTTCGACCTGCCCTGGCCGCCGGCGCGGAACCCGTGGAACCGAGAACACTTCACCGGCGGCTCGTCCAGCGGCTCCGGTGCCGCCGTCGCGGCGGGCTTCATGCCGGGGGCACTCGGCTCGGACACCGGCGGCTCGATCCGCGCTCCGGCCTCGCTCTGCGGCATCGTAGGCATGAAGCCGACCTACGGCCGCGTCAGCCGCGCGGGCGTGGTGCCGCTGGCGTTCAGCCTCGACACCGTCGGTCCGCTCACGCGCACGGTCGAGGACAACGCGCTGCTGCTGAACGCGATCGCCGCGCACGACCCGCGCGACGCCGCGAGCACGCGGGTCGCAGCGCCGGATTTCACCGCCGATCTTCGCAAGGGCGCGCGTGGACTGCGTGTCGGCATCATCCGGCACTTCTACACGCGCGACATGCAGGCGCACCCAGACGTGGCGCGCGGTGTCGACGACGCGGTGCGGGTGCTCGAGACGCGGGGCGCGCAGGTGCGGGAGATCGAGTTGCAGCCGCTCGAGGTGTACGCGGCCTGCAACCGCAACATCCTGCTCTCCGAAGCGTACGCGATCCACGAGCCGTGGCTGCGTGAGCGGCCGGGCGACTACGGTGCGTCGATGCGGCAGCGGCTTCTGTCCGGCGCGTTCATCCGCGCGGTGGACTACCTGCAGGCCACGCGCCTGCGGCGCCGGCTTATCGACCAGTTCAACGATGCGATGCGCGACCTCGACATCGCAGTCACCGTATCCAGCATGGACCCGCCGGGCCGCATCGAGGACCAGGAGGAGATGGAGCGGACATATCCACGGCAGGCGCGCAACGCCTTCAACGTGCTCGGCTGCCCGGCGCTCGCCCTGCCCGTCGGGTTCACGCCGGACGGGCTCCCGCTCTCGATGCAGATCATTGGACGCGCGTTCGATGAGGCCACGGTCTACCGGGCGGCACACGCCTACGAGCAGGAGACCGAGTGGACGGCGCGCCGTCCACCGATCGCGTGAACTCCGGCGGACGGAGGCTACGTGCTCGGCTGCTGATGCGTGACAGCGAGGCAGTCACGCGGTCTCGCCTCGGGCGGTGAGACGCCGTCGCTATCGCGGTCGCGAGGGGTTGGCGAATGAGCCGCTCCGCATCCTGACCGCGTTCCACGGGTCGTTCCACGCGCCCGTCTATCTCGCCCAGCGCCTCGGCCTGTCCACCGAGGAGGGACTGGCGGTGACGATCGCGATGCCCGAACTAGGCGGGAGCGTGGACGCGTTCGCCAGCGGCGACGCGGACATCGCGCTGAGCGGGTGATGCGGCGCACGGATGGCGGTCGGGAGACGCTCCCGCAACCCACACCGCCGGAAGAGTTCACGCGGCACGTTCCGCACCCGCTGTTGTCTTGAGTCTAGTGACGTCCCGGAGTGGCCGTCGGGCTACGGCTGCAGTTCCGCGGGAAGCGTGCCCACCACGCCAGCCGCGACAAGTTCCTCGATCTCGGCGTCGCTGAGTCCAGCGACCCCGCGGAGGACCTCATCATTGTGCTCGCCGAGGCCGGGTGCGGAGAAGCGGACGCCCGGACGGTGGCCGTCGCGGATCCAGAGGCCACCGGACACCGGTCGAGGGTGGGTTCCCGGAATCGGGTGCGGACTGAAGATCTGGCGTGCCTGTGCCTGCGGGGACGTGGCCACCTGGTCGATCGTCGCGACGGGCGAGGCCGGGATGCCAAGGCCGTTGAGCCGATCCACGATCACCTGCTGCTCCATCGTCGATGCCCACGCGGCGACCGCAGCCTCCACCTCGTCGATGGCAGCGTGGCGCGCCTCGGCGGTGGGGAAACGCGTCGCGAGCACGGGCTGCCCCATCGCCTCTGCGAGTGCGACCCACTCGGCGTCGGTACGGACGGCGATGGCGACCCAGCGGTCGTCTCCAGCGCAGCGGAAGGTCCCGTGCGGGACGAACTCGGGATGGCGATTGCCAAGCCGTTCGGTCACCCCGGGCCGCCCCGCCTGCGCCGCGATCACGAGGTGCCCCATCAGCCAGCGCACCACCTCGATCTCCGCGAGGTCGATGTAGACACCTTCGCCGGACGCCTCGCGACCGCGCAAGGCGGACATGACGAGGCCAGCGGCAAGGGTGCCGCCAAGGACATCGGGAAGGAAGAGCCCGGAACTGGTCGGCGTGCCATCGCGGTAGCCGAGAAGGGACGCCAGCCCGCTGACCTGTTCAACCGTCGGGCCGTAGGCGACATAGTCGCGCTCCGGCCCGCTCTGCCCGAACCCGGAGAGCGAGACCATCACCAGGCGGGGCTGCACCTCACGCAGCTGCTCGTATCCGAGCCCGAGCTGCGGAAGCACCCGCGGCGCAAAGTTCTCCACGACCACATCGGCACGGGCGATGAGGCGAAGGAACACATCCTTCCCACTGGGGTGGTTGAGTTCGAGGGCGATGCCCCGCTTGTTCCGGTTGCGCTCGTGGAATCGTCCGGAGCGGTTCCACGGCTCCTCACCCGGGTTGCCGTCCGGGTAGGAGCCGACGCCCGGCGGGGGTGCGACTGCCGGCCCGCGGACATCAAGGCGCCGGCGAGACTCGACTTTGATGACGTCGGCGCCCAGATCAGCAAGGAGTCGCCCGGCGAAGGGGCCGGCCCAGGCGGTGGTGAGTTCGAGGACGCGGATCCCTTCGAGAGGCAGGTCTGACGAAATCAGGCGACTCCTCCCTGCAGGCCGTATTCGGCGGTGATCGCTGCGCCCTGCTCGTCAGGCATCGGGGCGTGTCCGACGGTCGGCCGGACGCTGCCGAAGCGGAACGGAAGCCCGGCGAGTTTCGTGCGGCCGTCGGAGGCGAGGTCAAAGAACTGGCGCTCGGCCAACTGCGGCGAGTCGAGGCTGTCGGGGACGGTGAACACCGCGCCGAACGGGAGCCCGCGCTCCTGGCCGCCGAGGTAGAGCTCGGACTTGGTCAGGCCGGATGCCCACTCGATCATGATCGCGTCCAGTTCGTCGGGGTGCTGACGTCGGGCGATCCGGTCCATGAACATCGGGTCAGTGATGAGATCGGGGCGGTCCATCCACAGGCAGAAGATGTCCCACCGCGTCTGCGGTGCGATCACGCCAACGAAGCCGTCCTTGCACGGGATGACCGTCCAGGGATAGCCGTCCAACTGGCGGCTCCCCTGCCGCCGTTGCACGGCACCCTTGTAGTGATAATCGCCGATCGCGTGCGGGTTGCTGTTCTGAATGACCTCCACGGAGGCAATGTCCAGGTCATGCGAGGTCACAGGGCCGCCGTCGACCGGCAACGTCGATGCGACCCCGGTGAACGCGGCGATCCCGACGTGTCCCTGGACGAGCCAACCAGGCAGCTGCACCGGCTCGCGCCCCGGCTCGCCAACGTGCGCCATCAGGCCGCTCGCCGCGAAGAGGATCAGCTCTGAGGCAGGAAGGTCCATCCACGGCCCGGAGAGTCCAAACGGCGTGATCGACGCCAGCGTGAAGGCGACATCGCCACCGCGGACCGCGCGCAGCGCGGCACGCACACCGCGCGGATCCGTGGGGCGCTCGTCCTCGATGACAACCTGGGCCTTCGTGGCGAGTTGCGCCAGCGCCCCCCGCCCCTCCGGCCGGTCGAGGTCGAGCACGATGCTCTCGGAGCCACGCCCAAAGTGCATGAAGAGGTCACCGTCGCGATCCCAACCGTTGAGGATGTCGCGAGAGGGGGACGGACCGGCGCCTCGCGCGGGCTCCTCGACACGGATGACCAGAGCGCCCAGCCCGGCGAGGAGTTGCGCAGTCGTCGCACCGGCAAGCCCACGGCTGGCGTTGACGACGGTGAGCCCACGGTACGGCGCAATATTCGGCGGCACGGCCGATCCCCTCCCAGGCGTGTCAGGACGCGACTCCGAACCCCGGGAGCCACCGCGACTTTATCCCGTCCGTCGGTGTTTGGGGAGGGTCTACATCCGGCCGGAGGTCTCCGCCGGTCTCGAACCTGCCGGCCGTGCGGGATCGCTCCCGGTGAGACCACACAGTTCAGCGAACCGAGTTGCGGGGATCGA
>VGPD01000031.1 GCA_016875635.1 Chloroflexota bacterium | reverse complement strand
CACCGAGGAGGCTCCCCGTGCCCGGCCCGAACGCCGCCTTGCCCACCTCTCTCTCGACGATGACACCGGAGTGGCTGACCTCGGCGCTGCACGAGGGAGGTTCACTTCCATCCGGCGGCCGGGTGACATCGTTCGAGATGCAGGGCCTGGGCGTCGGAGAGGGGTTCCTCGGCGAACTGGCCCGGATCCGTCCCCACTACGAAGGCACCGCCGACGGCGCGCCGGCATCGTTCATCGCCAAGATGCCGTCGCTCGTTCCCGAGAACCGAGCACTCGGGGTGATGTTCACCGCCTACGAGCGCGAGATCCTCTTCTACCGAGAACTCGCCTCGTTGGCCGATTCGAGCATCCCCCGCTGCTATTTCGGCGGCCTGGATGCTGCCTCTACCGTTGACCGCGCGGCCGAAGCGCTGATCCAGCGGCTTCCGCCCCGGCTGACCGCGCGCATCCTCGAACGCGTGATGCATCAGGCGGGGAAGAGCAAACGCCGGTTCGTGCTACTGCTGGAGGACCTCGAGGGGCTCCGCATCGGCGACCAGGTGCGCGGGGTCAGCGTGGCGGAGGCGGAGGCGGCGTTGCGCGCGCTCGCCCGGTTCCATGCAGCGTACTGGGAGAGCCCGGTGCTCAACCGGCCGTGGCTCGCAGCCGCGGACATGGGAGCGGACATCGCGCACGAGCTATTTCGCCGGGCACGTCCGCTGCTCGAGTCTCGCTTCGGGGACCGGCTCTCTCCAGAGTCACGGGCGATCCTCGACTGGGAGGACGCCCACGGCCCCGCGTTACTCCGCCGCTTGGCGATCACGCCGAGAACGCTGAACCACGGCGACTACCGTGCTGACAACATCTTCTTCGACAGCCCGGTCGGTCAGGCAGGCAATGTCACGATCATCGATTTCCAGGCCCTGACCGTCGGCTCTCCGATGATCGATGTGGCGTACTTCATCCGTCCGAACATGAACCCCGCGGACGCGAACGCCACCGAAGCCCACCTGGTCGAGGTGTATCACCAGGCCCTGGTCGAGGCGGGTGTCCGCGGCTATCCCCTCGACCGCTGCCGCGAGGATTACGTGCTCGGAAGCCTCTGGGTGATCCACCGGGGCGTCCTGCTCATCGGCACACTTGACCTCTCGAACGAACGCGGCATGGCGATGGTGGACCGCGCTGTGGAGCGTGCGCTGGAGGCGACCCCTTCGCTCGACCTCGCGGCCGTCCGACTCTAACCAGACCCAGCCTAGCGGTGTTCGCGACGCTCGAACGTGCGCCGGATGGCCTCCCACCCGCCCTCACTTTCGTGGTGCTCGCGCTCGTCTTCGTCTTCGTCCTCGTCGTCATCCTCGTGCTCGATGGCACGCGCGAATTCACGCGACTCGCCGTTAATGGCGAGGGCGGTCTCAGTCGGCATGCCTTCGACCGTAGCGAACGAGACGTCTTGGGCGACATCCGGCGGAAGGAGCGCCTGATCGGCTGCCAACGTGGCCGGCGCTTCGATGCCCGCAGCGAGAGAGGGGGTAGCGTCCGGTGTCCGGTTGGAAATGAACCCCACCGAGGCCAGTCCGACGGCCAGGGCAACCCCTGTCGCGAGCGCGCTCCGGACGAGTATCTGCTGCTGTTGTGGCGTCATCATGAGAGCCGTCTCCGCTTCCTAGGGTCAGCGACCCCTCACTGGAGACGATCATCCGGCGCGAATGTCGCGGTCGGCTGTGAGATCGGACAGGAAACCCAAATGAGTCCGATCAGTCCGCGAGGTTGAGGGCCGCGCGGACATCCCGTAGGACATCGACCGGGCGATAGGGTTTGCTGATGAACCCGGTCGCCCCACGCACGAGTGCCTCCTCGTAGAAGTCGGCGCCGCTCATCATGAGCACCGGAAGGCTGGGGCGCTCCTGCCACAGGCGGTCGAGCGTGTCCCAGCCCGATAGGCCGGGCATCTGGACGTCCACCAGCACGAGGGCTGGCTGCACGAGGTGCGCCAGCTCCACCGCTTCCGTGCCACTGCCGGCGGTACGCACATCGAACCCGTTCTGGCGCAAAACCTCCGCGAGCACCACCCGGATCAGTGGCTCGTTGTCGACCAGGAGGACGATGGGACTCGCGGTGGGAGGCATCCAGAGAGGGTATCTCGAAGGCAGGAAACGCGGGCGCGCTATCCTTAGCCCATGTCAGAATCGTCGCTCCCGGGATCGCTCCGCCTCTCCGCGGAACCGACGCTGCGCCGACCGCTCCTGATCGCCGGATTCCAGGGATGGAATGACGCGGGCGAGGCAGCCAGCAGTGCCGTCCGCTTCGTCCATCGTCGCTGGCGCTGCGAGCCGCTGGGTGACATCGACCCAGAAGAGTTCTACGACTTCACGCAGACACGCCCGCAGGTCCGGCTGGAGCGCGGCGAGCGCATCGTCGAGTGGCCGGTGAACGCCTTCTCCGCGAAGCGCGCGGAAGCCCTCGGCCGTGACGTCATCCTCCTCACCGGGATCGAGCCGCACACGGCCTGGCGCTCGTACATCGACTGCATCATCGCCGTCTGCGAAAAGTTTCAGGTGGAGGGCGCCATCATCCTTGGCGCGCTCCTCGCCGAGGTCAGCCACGCGCGGCCCGTCCGAATCACCGGATCCGCCTCAGCCGAATGGCTCGCACGTCCGCTGGGGATCTCCACCCAGACGCGGTCCACCTATCAGGGGCCAACCGGGATCGTGGGCGTGATGACGCAAGCGCTGCGTGACAAGGGCATCGCCACCGCCAGCCTGTGGGCAAACATGCCGTTCTACGTGCAACGCACACCCAACCCGAAGGGTTCGCTCGCCCTCCTCGAGCGGCTGAACCGCGGCTTCGGATTCGGCCTCAACCTTCACGACCTTGAGGTCTTCGCCGCCCGCTTCGAGGCGCAGGTGGCGGGCGACCTCGAAGAGAACCCCGAGGTCGCCGAGTACGCCCGCCGTGTCGCCTCCATGACTGACAAAGACGACGACGACGAGGCCTCTGACGAGCCCCAAACCGCCGAGGAACTCCCGGACGCCGCCTCCATGGTGGAAGACCTCGAACGGTTCCTGCGGGAGCAGCGCGGGCATCAGGATCCACCGGGGCAGCCGTAGCCCCAACCACGTCCCTCTTGAGCGGATGGAAACCGGCGCGTATCCTCCCGGGAACGCCCCAGCGTTTGCTTTAAGTCCGGTCCTGCGAGGCCGGGAAGGAACGCGGAATGCAGATGCGGACGCCCTTGGGCGCCGGACACTACCCGTACACGAAAGCGCCCTCCGGCGCTGACGCCTCCTCGCTTCCCGGGGAGGCGTTCTTGTGCCCCCCATCCGGCCCGCGGCCGGCGACGGTGCCCCGATGAACAGCACCGGGACCGTCCTCGACGCCGACGGCATCCGCCGCGCTGTCCGCCGCATCGCGCATGAGATCGTGGAGTCGAACCAGGGTGCCGGCAACCTCGCCCTCGTCGGCATCCAGCGCGGCGGGGCCGTCCTCGCCCGCCGGATCGCGGACCAGATCGAGGCGATCGAGGGCTCACGACCGCCGGTCGGCTCGCTGGACGTCACGCTCTACCGTGACGACCTCGCCCACCGCGGTATCCAGACGCAGCCTCAACCAAGCGAACTGCCCGACATCGAGGGCAAGATCGTCGTCCTTGTGGACGATGTCCTCATGACCGGGCGCACGGTGCGGGCCGCCCTCGACGGGATGAACGACTTCGGACGTCCACGCGCCGTCCGTCTCGCCGTCCTCGTCGACCGAGGTCACCGCGAACTCCCGATCCGTGCCGACCTGGTCGGCAAGAACATCCCCACTTCTGCGCACGACGACGTGCGCGTGATGCTGGAGGAACTCGACGGGAGCGACGGTGTGGTCGTCGTCTCCGGGAGGGTGCCCGCATGACCGCAGAGACCCCCACCCGACCACGCAGCACCCGGCCAGCCGCCTGGCGGCACACCGACATCCTCGACCTCGACGACTTCGACGTCGATGAGATCGAGACGGTGCTGACGCTGGCCGACCGCATGCGCGAGGTGCTTGACCGACGGATTGCGCGCGTCCCGGCGCTGCGGGGATACACCGTGGTCAACCTGTTCTACGAACCGTCTACCCGTACCCGTGCCTCGTTCGAACTCGCCGGAAAGGTGCTGGGCGCCGACGTCATCACGATCACCACGTCCACGTCGAGTGTCGTCAAGGGCGAATCGCTCATTGACACCGTCCGCACGATGCGCGCCATGCGCGCGGATGCCATCGTCATGCGGCATTCGATGGCTGGCGCGGCCTATCTGGCCGCCGAGCACACCGACGCCGCGATCATCAATGCCGGCGACGGCTCGCACGCCCACCCCACACAGGCGCTCCTGGACCTGTACACCATCCGGAAACACATCGGCGATCTGCGCGGCAAACGAGTCGTGATGGTGGGCGACATTGCCCATTCCCGCGTCGCCCGCTCCGACATGTGGGGCCTCACGGCGCTCGGCGCGGAGGTCGTCGTCTGTGGCCCGCCGACACTCCTGCCGCGAGGCCTGCGCCCCGGCGACCGGCCTTCGCACGCGGAGTCCGCACTACCACCGGTCATCATCGAGACGGAGATCGACCGCGCCATCGAGGGCGCCGACGTCGTCATGGCGCTCCGGCTGCAGAGCGAGCGCCAGCAGGGCGGCCTGCTTCCCTCGCTGCACGAGTACTCGCAGTTCTACCAGGTGACGGCGGAGCGGCTGAAGCGGGCAAAGCCACACCATCTGCTCATGCACCCCGGCCCCAAGAACGAGGGCGTCGAGATCGCGGCGACGGTCGCATCGGGAAGCGCCTCGATCATCGAAGAGCAGGTCACAAACGGCGTCGCCGTACGGATGGCGCTGCTCTACCTCCTCTCTGGTCGCACCGACCTGCCGGGCGAGGAGACACGCTGATGGCCACCCTCGCGATCCACAACGGGCGCGTGATCGACCCGGCCCTCGGGCGCGACGGCATCGCCGACGTCGTCATCGTGGACGGGCGCATCGCCCGCGTCGGCCCGAACGAGGGCGACATGGTGGTGGAGGCCGAGCGGATCGACGCGACCGGCCTCGTCGTCGTCCCGGGCTTCGTCGACCTCCACACCCACCTGCGCGAGCCGGGATTCGAGGGCAAAGAGACCATCCGGACCGGCACCGCGGCCGCCGCGCGCGGTGGTTACACCACCGTCTGCGCGATGGCGAACACCCGCCCGCCGATGGACAGCCGGGCCGCGATCGAGTCCGTACTGCGTGAGGCGGAGAAGTCCGGCATCGTGCGCGTGCTCCCCATCGGCTGCATCACGCGTGGACGCGAGGGCGCCGAACTGGCGCCCGCGGGCGAACTTGCGGGCGCAGGCGTCGTGGCCCTGTCGGACGACGGCGACGCGGTCAGTGACCCGAGCCTGATGCGCCACGCGCTGGAGTACGCCACGCGCTGGGGCCTCCCGGTCGCCCAGCACTGCGAGGACCCCGCACTCGTGCGCGACGGCCAGATGCACGAAGGCTGGGTCGCGACGCGCCTCGGCCTCCGCGGGCGCCCCGCCAGCGCGGAGGAGACCTTCGTCGCGCGCGACATCGCGCTCGCGGAGCTCACCGGCGGGCACCTGCACATCTGCCACGTCTCCACGGCCGGCTCGGTGGCCCTCATCGCTGCGGCAAAGGCACGCGGCGCGCACGTCACGGCTGAGGTCGCCCCCCACCACCTCACGCTGACACACGAGGAGGTCGGCTTCGGCGACGACTACCGCAGCATCCACTACCACACGAACGCGAAGGTGAACCCGCCGTTGCGCGAGGAGGTGGACATCGCCGCGCTCCGCGCCGCCCTTCGCTCCGGTATCATCGACGCCGTCGCCACCGACCACGCGCCACACGGCCAGGGCGACAAGGAGATCGAGTTCGACCTCGCCGCCCCCGGCCTCACCATGCTGGAGACCTCCTTCGCGCTCTGCATGAAGCTCGTCCACGACGGCGACATCGACCTGCCCACGTTGATAGAGCGGATGACCATCGGCCCCGTCCGCGCATGGGGCCTCGATATCCGCGCGGGGTTCGACGGTCTCGGCACGCTCGCCCCGGGCGCACCCGGCGATGTCGCGATCCTCGACCCGAACGCGGAGTGGACGGTGGACCCTGCCGCCTTTGCCTCCAAGGGGAAGAACACCCCGCTCGCCGGGCGAATGCTCCGCGGCCTCGTCGTTGCAACGGTCTTCGGTGGCGCGCTCGTCCACGACACCGGACGGGTGGTGGCGCTGTGAGCCTGATCCGCACCTCCGAACGCCCGCGCGCCCTGCTCGTACTGGCGGACGGACGCACCTTTGAGGGCGTCGGCGTCGGCGCGGCCGGTCACGCCACCGGCGAGGTGGTCTTCAACACCTCGATGTCCGGCTACCAGGAGGCACTGACCGACCCGTCATACCGTGGACAGATCCTCACTGCCACGTTCCCGCTCCAGGGCAACTACGGCATCGACGAGTTCTCCGACGAGAGCCGCGAGGTGCAGGTGCGAGGCTTCGTCGTGCGGGAGATGACGGACCTCCCCTCGCACTGGCGTTCGCGCTCCACCCTCCACCAGTACCTCGCCGAACGCGGCATCCCCGCCATCGCGGAGGTGGACACACGCGCCCTCACCCGGCACCTCCGCTCGCGCGGCGTCGTCATGGGCACCATCACGCGTGACGAGACCGCAGAGGAGGCGCTCGCCCGGCTGCGGCGAGAGCCGGACTACGCGGAAATCGACTACGTCGCCACGGTGTCCACGCGAGAGCCGTACCAGTTCCGCGACCCACGAGTGGTCCTCGAGTTGCCGGAGGACGGCAGCGCACCGCCCCACATCGTCGTGCTCGACCTCGGCGTGAAGCGCAATATCATGCGCCTCCTCCGCCAGCGCGGGGCCGCCGTGACCGCCGTCCCGCACACCACCAGGGCCGAGGAGATCCTCGCGCTCCGCCCGGACGGCGTGTTGCTCTCCCCCGGCCCTGGCGATCCGATGCTGCTCGACCATGTCGTGGAGACCGCACGCGGACTGATCGGCCGGACCCCGGTGATGGGGATCTGCCTCGGGCACCAGGTCGTTGGCCGTCTCTTCGGCGCGGACGCCTACAAACTGAAATTCGGCCACCGGGGCGCGAACCACCCGGTGCGGGACGAACTCACGGGGCGCGTGTACATCACCGCGCAGAACCATGGGTTCGCCGTGGACGGCGACCACCTCACCTCGGACGTGGTGCCGAGTCAGATACATCTCAACGACGGCACCGTCGAGGGCCTTCAGCACCGCACCGAGCCGGTATTCACCATCCAGTACCACGCGGAGGCCTCGCCGGGGCCCAACGACACCGAGTTCCTGTTCGACCGGTTCATGTCGTCCGTACGATCAGGTGACGCCGTCCGGCATGCCCGCTGAGGCGCCGTCGGTAACGAGAGGTACATCCATGCCAGTCAACGTCCGGCAAGCCACGAAGGCCGACGCCGCCTCGATCGCCGAGATCATCACCGAGCTCCAGCGCGAGCGGGAGCCAGTGGGCTTCCAGGGCACGTGGGACGAGGCGCGGATCCTCCAGCAGATGGAGCGCCAGGGCGACGCCGGCGCCTACTTTGTCGTGGAGGAGACCGACCGCGGGAACCGCATCCTCGGCTTCGCCTCTGTCGACTTCAACTCCGAGGATCCGGAGCAGGCCTCGTTCGGGGCCTGGATCCGCGCCGTCAACCGCCGCCAGGGGCACGCCACTCGGCTCGCAGAAGAATGTCTCGCATTCGCACGTACACGGGGGTACAAGCGCATCCGGGCACGTCTGCCCGAGAACAACGAACCGGCGCTCTCCTACCTCTCTTCCATCGGTGCGCTCGTCCCGCTCTTCAATCCGGGCACCTCCTTCGAATTGCCGATCTACCAGGAGAATGACCGCCCATGACCACGGACACCAACGCGGTGGCGGCGGAGTACGCGGAGGCGCGGGAGCGCGACTGGACCGATTTCCTCGGCCGGCGCGGATCGCTGCCGGACTACTGGGGCCTCTGGGAGGGACGGTCGTTCAACTGGAAGGTCCCGGTGGAATACATCCAGCCGCTCGGCCTCGAAGCACCCACCACGTTCGAGGCGCTTCAACCGGTGTTTGACCGCCTTGCCTCGATGGAGGAAGTCGAACTGCCTCCCATCCCGTGGCTGCACCTGACCTGGTGCCGGATCGGCTTCCTGCGGGCGGCGGACATCATGTGGAGCCAGGTGGAATCGTTCTACGCCAACTCCGCGCCCCGCCTGCGGCGCATCCCGCCCACCACCCTGCACCTCGGCGGTCTATCCGTCGCCGATGGCGAGCGGGTCTACCTCGGCGTGGACGACGGGGGGATGTACCGCGAGGCACGCCGCCAGGCCCGCCTTGGTGTCCCGAAGGTTAACGATGTGATGAAGGAAGACCCGCTCATCACACCGGAAGGCGACCGCTTCGTCCCGCAGGTGGACATCGCCTACTTCACCGGTCGCGGCAGCCGTGAGCGCGTGGCCGAGGCCCTGGAGCCGTTCCGTAACCTTGTGGTCGGAGATATCGCCCTCACACACCTGAAGATGGCGCGGATGCCCATCCAGCCGCACAGTCACTACGAAGATCTCGATGTCGTCGCCGAAATGCAGATGCTGGGCGACGACCACCGCAAGGGGTACCACAACTGACCACCGCCCACGACGCCATCCCCGCCGCGGCCGCGTCGGGGAGTTCCGCACGCCCGCCGAAGCCGCGCTCCGTCCTCATCATCGGGAGCGGGCCGATCGTCATCGGCCAGGCCGCCGAATTCGACTATGCCGGCACGCAGGCGTGCAAGGCGATGCGCGAGGAGGGCATCCGCTCCATCCTCGTCAACTCCAACCCGGCCACGATCATGACCGACGAAGAGGTCGCCGATGTCGTCTACATCGAACCGCTGACCGTCGAGGTCCTGGAGCGGATCATCGCGCGCGAGCGTCCGGATGCGATGCTCCCGACGCTCGGCGGGCAGACCGGCCTCAACCTCGCGATAGACCTTGCCGAGGCCGGCATCCTCGACAAGTACAACGTCCGCCTCCTCGGGTCGAGTATCCGTACGATCAGACTGGCTGAAGATCGCCAGCTGTTCCGCGACATGCTCACCGAGATCGGCGAGCCCACGCCGGCCTCCGAGATCGTGGAGACCTGGGAACAGGCCGTCGCCGCCCTCGATGTCGTGGGTCTCCCGGCCGTGATCCGGCCCGCCTACACCCTTGGTGGTACGGGCGGCGGTATCGCGTACACGCACGAGGAGTACGAACGGATCGTCAGGAACGGCCTCTCGGCCAGCCCGATCAGCCAGGTGCTGGTCGAGCAGTCTCTCCTCGGCTGGAAGGAGCTCGAGTACGAGGTGATGCGGGACGCCAACGACACCTGCATCGTCATCTGCAACATGGAGAACCTGGACCCGATGGGGGTCCACACCGGCGACTCGATCGTCGTCGCTCCCTCGCAGACGCTCTCCGACCGCGAATACCACATGCTCCGAAACAGCGCGTTGAAGATCATCCGCGCGCTCGGTATCGAGGGCGGCTGCAACGTCCAGTTCGCGCTCGCCCCGCGCCCGGACGTGGTCCCGTGGACGGGCTCCGACTCCGCCGCGCGTCTGCCCTACCACGTGATCGAGGTGAACCCGCGCGTCTCCCGCTCCTCCGCCCTCGCCTCAAAGGCGACCGGCTACCCGATCGCGCGTGTCGCCGCGAAGATCGCCGTCGGACGCTCGCTGCATGAGATCCAGAACAGCGTCACGGAGAAGACGACCGCCGCGTTCGAGCCAGCCCTCGATTATGTCGTGGTGAAGATCCCGCGCTGGCCGTTCGACAAGTTCGGCACCGGTGACCGCCGGCTCGGCACGCAGATGAAGGCCACCGGCGAGGTCATGGCGGTCGACCGCACCTTCGAGGGCGCCCTCCAGAAGGCGATCCGCTCGCTGGAAGTCGGCGGGCGCTCGCTGCTCTGGCAGAAGCCGGAGTGGACGTCGGAGCCGCCGCTGGATGCCACCGACGAGCGGATCTGGGCGGTGCTGGCCGCGATCCGCGGCGGCATGGCCCTCGCCGAGATCTCGCGCCGCAGCGGGATCGATCCGTGGTTCGTGGAACGGCTCGGGCGCATCGTGGAGATGGAGCGAGTCCTCCTCCATGACGAACTGACGCCCACCCTGCTCCACCAGGCAAAGCGCCTCGGCTTCGGCGACCGCGAGATCGCGACACTAGCCGACTGGCTCCCGGAGCGCGTGCGCTCCGCGCGCGAGGAGTGGGACATCCGCCCTGCGTACAAGATGGTGGACACCTGCGCGGCCGAGTTCGACGCCGTCACCCCTTACTTCTATTCGACCTACGAGGCGGAAAACGAGGCGGTACCGTCCGACCTCGACCGGATGCTCGTCATCGGCTCCGGCCCGATCCGCATCGGCCAGGGGATCGAGTTCGACTACTGTTCGGTGCGCGCCGCACGGGCGCTGCAAAATGCTGGTGTCCAGGCGATCATGGCGAACTCCAACCCGGAGACCGTCTCCACCGACTTCGACACCTCCAGCCGGCTCTACTTCGAACCCCTCGACGAGGAGTCGATACGCGACCTCCTGGCGAACGAGGCTGGCGAGGAGGGCGAGGCGCCCACCTCGATCGTGCAGTTCGGCGGTCAGACCGCGGTGAACATCGCGCCGCGGTTGGCGAACGCCGCCTTGCCGATCGCCGGCTCTTCCGCGGACGCGATCGACCTGGCCGAGGACCGCGGCCGCTTCGGCGCCATCCTCACCAGTCTCGACATCCCGCAACCGCCGGGCTCTGCCGTCTCCACCATCGAGGACGCCCTGTCGACAGCAAACGCAATCGGCTACCCGGTGCTCGTACGCCCTTCCTATGTCCTCGGTGGCCGAGCAATGGAGGTCGTCCAGGACGCCGGGGAACTTCGGCGCTTCTTCGGCGCGGCGCTCGCTGAGAACACTGGCGCCGTCCTCATCGACAAGTACCTCCTCGGCGCCGAGGTCGAGGTCGACGCGATCTGCGACGGTGTCGAGGTCCTCATCCCGGGGATCATGGAACACATCGAACGCGCGGGCGTGCATTCCGGTGACTCGATGGCGGTCTACCCGCCACAGCACATGACCGAGGAGCAGCGCGCCGCCGTGGTGGACTACACCACGCGGATGGCGCTGGCGATGAATGTCCGCGGGCTGATGAACGTCCAGTTCGTCATCGCGCCCGCAGCAAAGCCCGGCGGCCCCGGCGTCTTCGTCATCGAGGTGAACCCGCGCTCCTCTCGCACGGTCCCCTTCCTGTCAAAGGTCACCGGCGTGCCCATGGTGCAGATCGCGGTCAACATCATGCTCGGCCGCTCTCTGGCGGAGCAGGGCTACGCCGGTGGGCTCTGGCCCGAACAGCCTCTCGTCGCCGTGAAAGCGCCCGTGTTCTCGATGTCGAAACTGGTCGACGTCGACACCTTCCTCGGCCCCGAGATGAAGTCGACCGGCGAGGTGATGGGGGTCGACCACACCTTCGAGCCTGCCGTGCGCAAGGCGATGATCGCCTCAGGCCTCGAGATCCGCCCCGGCACGCCGTTCCTGCTCTCGATCTCCGACCAGACGAAAGACGAATCTGAGCTACTGATCCGGACGCTGCACGAGGCCGGCTGCCGCATGTACGCGACTCCCGGCACCGCCCGTCTGATCCGCTCCCTCGGGATCCCGGCGGAGACGGTGCCGAAACGGTTGAACGAGGCCCATCCGAACGTCGTTGACGTGATCCGCGACGGCATCGTGAAAGCGGTGATCAATACTCTCGAAGGTGGACGCGCTGATGTACGCCGAGACGGCTTCCACATCCGTCGCACGGCGACCGAGGCCCGCATCCCCTGCTTCACGTCGATCGACACCGCACGCGCGGCTGTCGCGTCGCTCGCCAGCCCGGGCTCGTATGAAGTGCGCCCGCTGAATGAGTACCGCGACCCGTCCACGATCGCCCCGGCACACCGCTGATGACCCCCGTCACGCCCCGGGTCCGTGCGGCGCTCTTCGACCTCGACGGCACGCTGGTGGACTCGCTGGAGACCATCGCAGAGGCGACGGTCGAGGCGTTCGCCCTTCACGGCTACCGGGTGACGTCCGCGGACATCATCCCGCGCATCGGCCCGCCGATGGAGGTCGTCGCTCGCGAGGTCACCGGTGTCGGCCTGGACGAGTCGCAGGCGATGTACACGACCTACCAGGACCTCTACTACACCGAGTACATCCAGCGCACTCCTGCGCACGAGGGCGCGCATGACCTCGTCGAGGCGATGGGCGCGGCCGGCATCGCGCTCGCAGTGGTCACGAACAAGAACGAGTACGGCGGACGGCTCATGGTGACCGTGCAGGGCTGGGACGGCCGTTTCCGATCGATCGTCGGCCGCGACACGGCGTCACACTACAAACCGCATCCGGCGCCTGCCCTGTATGCCCTGCAGGCACTCGGCGTCGGACCGACGGAGGCCGCGTTCGTCGGCGACACCGAGGCCGACATGCTCTGCGCACGCGACGCCGGCATGGCGTACGTCATCGGGGTGACCGGGGCGCGCACCTCGGACCTGCTCCTGATGTCCGGCGCCACGCATGTCGTCGACTCGCTGGCGGAGGTCGGTATGATCCTGCTCGGAGGTGAGCCGTGAAGTCGTACACCATCGAGGTCACGGAGTCGCAACGCCTGTACGGCAACACGCACCTCCTCTGGCTCGTGGAGCCCG
Source organism: Chloroflexota bacterium (assembly GCA_016875635.1). GTDB lineage: Bacteria > Chloroflexota > Dehalococcoidia > UBA2979 > UBA2979 > SURF-43. The sequence goes on along the minus strand of VGPD01000031.1, from coordinate 12,999 downwards.
AGGCATTCTTCTCCGTGACGGCAGGCCAGTTCGTCATGGCGTACTGCGGCGAAGGCTGGGACCCACTGCTCGGCCGCGCAATCTCCATCCACCGCCGCCGCGTCACCGCGGACGGCCGCCGCGAATTCGCGCTCCTCTTCGACCTCGTGGGCCGCGGCACCGACTGGCTCGCCCGACGTCGCGAGGGCGACGCGGTCCGCATCGTCGGCCCGCTGGGACGCGGCTTCGAGGTCCGCGAGCGGGTTCAGAAGATGCTGCTGGTGGGCGGCGGCATCGGCAGCGCGCCACTCATCTGGCTGGCGGACGACCTCGTCCGTGAGGGGCGCGAGGTCACGCTCGTCCTCGGAGGGCGCGGGACGCCGCAGATCTTCCCGGCCCATCTGCTTCCGCCGGAGGTCGAACTGGTGGTGGCGACCGAGGACGGATCACTCGGCGAGACGGGCCGGATCACCGGGCCATTCCAGCGGCTGCTCTCCTGGTGCGACCAGGCATTCGCCTGTGGCCCCGATGCGATGTTCGAGGCGCTCTACCGCGTCGTCGCCGATTCCGGTCTACGGAAGCCGGTGCAGGGCCTACTGGAGGCCCGCATGGCCTGTGGCCTGGGCATCTGCTATTCCTGCGCCGTCTTCCCGAAGCGCGGCGGCGTCCGCCTCGTCTGTCATGACGGCCCGATGTTCGACCTGCGCGACCTGTACGGTTAGCGCCTGGCGAGGAGGCCGCTGTGGGCCGCTACTTCCAGCCACACCACCTGATCGTGTACGGCGGCGCCGTGATCGGACTGCTCGCGGGCGTATACGTCTGGGACGTGGAGCCACGCTTCCTCGGCTGGCTGTTTGGCCTCGGCCTTGGCCTGCTGGGCGGAGCGTTCGTCGCCGAGGTCACCAGCGGGACCGCGCTGGCCAGCGGCGGACCGAAGATCACACGCCGTGAACGCGAATGGCTGCTGCGCGGCGACGAGGACGAACCGTAGGCAGTCGGAGTCCACGCCGGATCCCGAACCCTGATCTGACAGCTGAGTGCCACGTCGCACATGATCTGAGTCCCCGCGGCTCAGATCGACGCGCGCCTCCGACCACACATCCCCGCCTGGCGCTACGAGACGAGCCACTCCGCGTGACGGTCCAGCTGGAGGTAGCGGTCGGCCAGCGCCCGCATCTCAAGCGACGTCGACCCCTGGAATGCGACGACTTCGACGTGGACGCCCTCGCCCTGCACCGACTCGACCGCACGGGCGAAGTCGGCGTCGCCGGAGACGATGGCGATGATGTCCACTCGCTCTGAGATGTGCACCATGTCAATCGCCATTTCGACGTCGAAGTTGCCCTTGATCGAGCCGTCCGCGAACCGCTTCAGCGGCTTCGTCACGATCCGGTAGTCGAACGGCACGAACGGCGCGACGAACTTTTGCTGCTGCACGGGTTCCCGCGGGTCGTCCGAGATCGGGCAGTACGCCGTCGCGCGCACGAGTTCACGACCTTCGCGCAGCATGTCCAACAGCCGTCCCATGTGGACGGTGCGCCCGTTCTCCACGCCGTACATGAGGTTGGGCACGTCCACGAAGACAGCGAGGCGCGGACGATGGCCACTCTTGTCCACCTGCTGCGCGAGCGTCAGCATGCCCGCCTTCAGCTCGGCGAGCGTGACGCGCTGCGCCTCCACCAGCGCGCGAAGCCGCGCGATCTCCGTCGCCGTACCGTCGGGCAGCCCCGTCGACGGGATAGCGACCGGCGCCACGGTCGACGTCGCGACGACCGGATCAGCGGCGACCTCGGCCGGCGCTTCATTAGTACGGCGCCGGCGGCGTGACACCACGCGTGGCGCCTCCGCGGTTACCTCAACGGCGACCGGAGCGACGGCCTCCGCGACCTCAGCGGTCCGCGTGGTGCGCCGGCGTCGAGTGACGGTCGGGGCCACCTCCGCGGGTGGCGCTTCCACCACCGCAGCGGCCTGGACAGGCGGCTCGGCGGCGGCGGCACGCGGGCGGCGAGTGCGCACCGGGCGCTCCTCGCTGTCGGCGGCTGGCTTCGCGGCGGCGCGGCGCGGCTTGGCGGCTGGCTTCGCGGTCGCGGTCGGTTCCGGCTTCGGAGCACTGTCAGGACGGCGCCGTCCGGCAATCATGGAACCGGCCAGCGTCGAGCGCGTGCGCCCCGGGGTGCCCTCATCGGCTGCCGCCAGCGCAACGAACGTCTCGTGGGTCATCGGACACCTGCCTCACCGGCGAACTGAAGGACGGAGCAACGGGCCGCCACCTGCTCGGCCAGGTGGATGAAGGACGCGGCGATCTCGGACTCCGGGTGCCCGGCGACCACCGGCACACCTCCGTCGCCGCCCTCGCGGATGCGTTCGTCCAGCGGCAGTTCGCCGAGGAATTCGAGGCCGAGGTCATCCGCCGCCTGGCGCGCACCGCCACGGCCGAAGATGTCGCTGCTCATGTTCTCGATAATGCCAAAGACCGGGATACCGAGACGGTCGAACATCCCGACCGCCTTCTGTGCATCCTCGATGGACACCTTCGAGGGCGTCGACACGATCACGGCGCCCGCGATCAGCGCGTCCTGCGCCATGCTCATCGAAGCGTCCGACGTCCCCGGCGGCAGGTCGATCACCAGATAGTCCAGGTCACCCCAGTCCACGTCGTGCATCAACTGACGCACACCGGTACCGATCATCGGTCCGCGCCAGACGACGGGCGTCCCCTTCGGGAGGACGAAGCCAATCGAAACAGCCTTGATCCCGAAGGCCTCGACAGGTTGCAGGCCGTTCTGTCCAGAAGCCTGGAGGCCACCCTCAATCCCCAGCATCGTAGGAATGTTGGGGCCGGTGATGTCAGCGTCCAGCAGCCCGACGTGAGCGCCCAGGCTCGCGAGCGCCACGGCGAGGTTCACAGAGACGCTGGATTTGCCCACGCCACCCTTGTTGGAGGCGACCGCGATCACGTTGCGGACGCCCTCGATCTTCCGGGGGCCGTCCGGGCGGCTCGTCGTCCGCACCTCCGCGCCCCAGTCGATCTGGACATCGCTCACGCCGATGCCATTCAGAGCCGACCGGACATCGCGGTCGATGGTCTCGCGCAGCGGGCAGGCGGGGGTCGTGAGGACCACCGAGAGGCGGACGGTCGAGCCCTCGATGACGAGGTCTCGCACCATGTTCAAGGAGACGATGTCGCGGTGCAGTTCCGGGTCGTTCACGGTCCGGAGCGCCGCAAGCACGGCGTTCTGATCAGCCAAGTTGGCCATTCCTTACGGGCAGGGAGGCGGGCTGAACCACGCGCCGGGGGCGCGAAGGGAACCTTGCCCGGCTCGCCGGCGTTCAATTGCTACCACGGTCAGCGGGGGGTGGAGTCACCCCGCCGGGCTGAAACCGGGCGTGTTTCGAGTATAGCGGGCGTCCCGGTACGGCCCATCAACTTGGATTCCTCCTCGCTAAGAGTGCCAGAAGCACCTTCACTCGGGATTCACTCATTTTTACACTTATTTAGCACAAAAGGTTTGACCGCTCGTCGGCGCGAGGCGATGATCCAGATCCGAAGCCGGTGCAGCACCGGCCCCCCGGCGGGTCACCCGCCCGAGGACGGATGAGAGGGTGACTGCGAGCTGCGCCCCTAAATGGTGCCGTCACCGGGAAGAGAGACGACGATGAGTCGCACCGCAAACGTGAAACCCCAGGAGCCCGTCGCGGCCCCCCAGCCGGAGACGCCGGCCAGCGGCCCGAAGTGTGTCCACCACTGGGCGATCGAGACCCCCAACGGGCGCGAAAGCCTCGGCGTCTGCAAGCGCTGCGGCATTCACCGCTCGTTCTCGAACTCGAACGACTCCGTGATGTGGGAGCAGACCAACACGCTCCGCAGCGACCTCAACCGCGGCGGATGGCGATCCTCGAAGGTCACCGAGGTCGCTCTGGCTGACGAGGCGTAAGTCCTGGCCTTTGGACGAGACGACTGAGGGGCGCCGAGAAGGCGCCCCTCTTCCATGCCAGAAGATCGAGCGCACCGCACGCCCGTATGATGAACCCGCCCCGGTCAGGACGAAGGGATGCGCGTGGACCTGAGCGTCAACCTCGCCCCGCATCACAAACTCGAGTTGCGCCTGCGTAACCCGATCATGACCGCGTCCGGCACCTTCTCCAACGGGCTGGAGATCGCGAAGCACTACGACGTCGAACGCCTTGGCGCACTCGTCTCCAAAGGGACAACCCTGAAGGCTCGACGCGGGAACGGCGTCCCCCGCACGGTCGAGACGGCCGCGGGGATGATGAACGCAATCGGCTTCCAGAACATCGGCGTCAGCGCGCTGGTCTCCCAGATCGCGCCGGTCTGGGAGAAATGGTCCGTCCCCGTCCTCGTGAACATCATGGGCGAGACGCTGGAGGAGTACGGCACGCTCGCCGCCCGCCTCGACGGGGTCCCGGGCGTCGCCGGCCTGGAGGTGAACGTCTCCTGCCCCAACGTCGAGGCCGGCGGCATCGAGTTCGGGCAGGATCCGCGCGCGGCGGCTTCCGTCGTCCGGGAGGTCGCAGCGAACACCTCGCTGCCGTTCCTCGTGAAGCTCACCCCGAACGTGAACGACATCCGTCCGATCGCGCGCGCGGTCGAGGAGGCCGGCGCGCAGGGGATCACGGTGATGAACACGGTACCGGCGCTCGCGATCGACGTGAGACGCCGCCGTCCCGTCCTCGCCAACGTCTTCGGCGGACTATCCGGCCCTGCGATCAAGCCGATCGCGCTGCGCCAGGTCTACCTCGCTTCGTCGGTCGTGGAGTTCCCGGTCGTGGCCTCTGGTGGGGCGATGACAGGCACCGATGTTGTGGAGTTCGTCATGGCGGGCGCATCTGCTGTCCAGATCGGGACGGCGTCCTTCCTCGACCCGTCGGCCGCCTGGCGGATCCTGGATGAGCTCGAGGCGTGGTGCCTAGCCGAAGGCCTCAACGGGCTCGACGAGATCCGTGGGGTGGCGCGGCGACGCGACTGAGGCTCCTCGCCTGTCGACGAAAGGGAATCCCCCGCGGGCTCGCCCCGGTTGCCGCGTGCCGTTTCTGACTAATCTGACAATCACACTGGGCTGCGTCCGGGGCCCGCGGATCCCAATCTATGATCGGTCACGTCGAAGGTGGAAAGCGGATCGCCAGTCGGTCCGTGCTCCCTCACCTGAAGCGGGTCACCATGCGATTGTCGGTCGTGGATGTCGCGGCAAACGCTGTCATCAGGCATCCCATGCCCGCGGTGATGTACGAGCTCCTCAGTGTGAACGAATCACTACCGGGCGCCATGACGGTGCTGCCCGCGATCATCCGCCTCGATGAGGACCTCGCGAAGCGGCTCGCGAACGTGGCCCGCGGCGACGGTCCGTGGCGTGAACGCACCGCCACGCGCAGCCTGGAGAAGGGGCTCGTGGAGATTGGGTTCCGGCGCGTCCACTCGGCCGCGCTGCTCATCACGGCGATGAAGGCGCTCCCGATCGAGACGACGGCCTTCGACTACCTGACCTTCTGGCGGTACTCCACCGCAGTTGCGTTCGTCGCCACATCCCTGGCATATGCACGACGCGTCGAAGGGCGCGAGTACGCATTCGCGGCCGGGCTCTTCCATGATCTCGGACGGTTGATCCTCGAGGAGAACGACCCGGGCAGGCTGAGCGTCGTGCGCACCATCCAACTGCGCGGCGAGATCCCGTGGCATCAGGTCGAACAGTCGGCCTTCGGCTACACGGCGCTCGACCTGAGCGTGGCGCTCGCACGCGCCTGGCGACTCCCCGAGCCACTTGTCGACGCGATCAGCGGACTGGCGCAGGGGAAGCGCGCGGGGCTCACTGGCTCGCTGCGGGATGCCGCGCTGGCAGCGCGTGCGCTCGGGTTTGCCACCTCAACCGGGCGCCGGCGGGAACTTCGCCCGGAAACCGCTGCGCTGATCGATCGGTACTACGAGGGGCCAGACGGGCTGCGTCGCCGCGTGAACGCACTCCTGGAGAGCGCCACCATCGCGTCGGCCTAGCCCGAGCATCCGGCCCGATCCTCCCCATCGGGGCCACAGGCACACGGGCGCATCCGGCTGTGCCCAGCACGCGATGTGGATCGCCGCATTCGGATCTGCCACCCGCAGTCATTCACACGCTTGGCGGATCCGCAGATAAGATGAAGGCCTGCCGAGAACCACTCGGGCCCCGGTGACGGGGTGACGAGCGACACAACCGCAGATGACGGCGGTCGATCCGATCCGTCATGCCTGGGGACATCGGGGCGTAGCTCAGCCTGGCAGAGCGCTGCGTTTGGGACGCAGAGGCCCGCAGTTCGAATCTGCGCGCCCCGACCAACTTCCCCTTCCTGCATCGCTCCGCGGGCCCATCCGATGGGCAAAACGGTTTTGCACCGTGGATGAAGGGGGCGCAGCATGAATGACCACGCGGACACTCGCGAAGCAGAGTCCGAGGCGGCGCTCTCTCGTATTCCCACGGCGGAAAGCTGGGGTTTCTGTGTCGCAGGGGACGGCCTGCGTGGGTTCTTCTGGCTTGAGACGAGGGACGAGTTACTGTCGTTCGTCTCGCACCACATCGCATGGCTCGACCAGCAGCCGGTTCGCGTGGACGTCGCGCCCGTGCATGCCCGCATCCAGCAGGTGCTCACGCCCTTCATCGATGGAGACGAACCCGTCGCCCGCCTCCCTGCCGTGCTCAATCCGGTGCTCCAGGGGCTCACGCAGATCGAGTGGGCCGGTCAGTTGAGTGATCTGCTGACCGGAGAGAGTGAATACTCGCGCTCCTGGAGGGACCGTTCCCGGGGTGAGCGCGGCGACGACTCTCCGATCCGCCCCGGTGAACTCGATACTTTCCTCGATTCAATCTCCTTCCCGATCTTCTGAGGCACACCGCTTTCGCACGGTCAATACAATCACCCCAGCATGAGCGTCATCGCGCAGACGCCTGCCGTACGAAGGGAGATCCCGTGGCCACGTTCCTGAACGCCGAACAAGAAAGCCTCGCACAGGAGATCGCATCGCTGCTCACGGATCGCGGAGAGACCATCTCCGTAGCGGAGGCGACCACGGGCGGATTGATCTCAGCGGCCCTGCTCTGGGTCGCTGGCGCGTCGCGCTATTACGTCGGCGGTGGCGTTGTGTACACCCTGAAGTCCCGGACGGGCCTCGCCGGTGTGCCTGGCGAGGAGTACGCCAACTACCGCGGCACGACGCCGGAGCTGCTCGCCTCGCTCGCCGAGTCGATGCGTCAGCGCCTCGCCACGACGTGGAGTGTCGCCGAGTCCGGGCTGGCCGGGCCGACCGGCGGCCGGGCCGGCGCCCCCGCGGGGCGTACCACGATTGGGGTGGCGGGCCCCGTGGCCCGGACGGCGGTCATCGAGACAGGCATCTCCGACCGCGGGGCGAACATGGTCGAATTCACCACGCACAGTCTGCGCTTCCTGCGCGACGCCATCCGCGAGGCGGGTAGCGCCGCTTCGTAGCGAGATCGAGCGGCGTCTAGCGCGACGGGACACTCGCAAGGAAGGGGCGGACCTGCGCGATCGTCGCCTCAGGCTGTTCGTGATGAAGCCAGTGTCCGGCGTCATCGATGTAGGCGATGCGCGCGTCCTTGAAGAACTGGTCGGCATCCGACCGCTGGCCCACGCGTGACTCGCGGGCGAACAACAGCAGGACCGGGCACTCGATGGCCGCCCAGAAGCGGGGCTGTTCGTCCCGACGTATCTCCATGGAGGTCCGCCCGTTGACCCACCAGTCGTACTTCCAGACATACCCGCCATCCACGGGACGGGCGGCGTACGCCGTCAGGTGGGGGACGAAGTCGATGGGCAGACGGGGATTCGCGTCGTAGACGCGCTTTTCAGCCGTCGCCAGGTCGGGGTAGACGCGCGGCTCCGAGGCTTCGTACGACCGGACACGGTCGGCCCAGGCCCGCATCCAGTGCGGCCCCATCTCCGACTCGTCACGCGGGTTCATCGAATGCGTCCCCTCGATCACGGCGAGAGCGGTGAAGTGTTCGGGATACGTCCCCGCGGCGATGAGCGATACCGCGCCACCGTAGGAGTGCGCGAGTACACGGGCGGGAGCGCCGACTTCCTCAACCACCCGGACGGTGTCGAGTGCGTTGTCGGGAAGCCCGTAGGCGCTACCGGGGCTCCATGCGGAGTCGCCGTGGCCGCGGAGGTCGGGCGCGACGACGTGGTACTCGTCGCGGAACGCATCGGCGATGCGATCCCACGCGCGTGCGTGGTCGCGCCCGCCATGCACCAGCACCAACGGTGGGGCACCCTCGTTCCCCCAGTCCCAGTAGGCGATCCGGATCCGCTGAGACGTGACGAACTTCTGGATGGGCTCAGTGTGCATTGGTTACGGCTTTCGGGATCAATGCTGGCCAACCGGGGCCCGATGGTACCGGGTACGAGTCATCCGGTGCGGCACGGCGGACGCCCGGCGAGCAGGGAACGGGCGAACCGTGGACAACCCGCCCGAAGAAGGCGGGGGGCCGCTGCGTCACCGTCGGATCATGCCCAATCCAGCCACGAGCAGGCCGATGCCGATCAGCCGTGCGGGGCCGGCTGGCGTCGCCGTCGTCCCGAAGGCGCCCAGGTGGTCAAGCAGGACGCCCGCTATGAGCGTCCCCGTCAACGTCCCTCCGACCCAGAAGGCGACGCCGATCTTCGGGACGATCACACCCGCGCCAATGATGAACGTGAGCCCGAACATGCCAGTGACGGCGTAGTGCCACGGCAGTCCGCGCATCGCGACGATCAGCACGGAGAAGCATGCCAGCGCCAGGACTCCCAGTAACTCCGGTCGACGCAGCGGTGGTGCCGGCGCGTCACCGTTACGCAAGCTCCGGATCGCCAGCAGCAACGCCAGTCCCCCCACCGTTGCCCACACGCTCACCCAGGCAGCGCCAACCGGCGTCCGCTCGCGGCCGAGCGCGCCCAGCATCGCCGATTGGACAGCACCGCCAGCCCCGATGACCAGGGCGGCAAGAACGGACAGCAGCGTCGTCATCGAGTACCCCTCGCCCCTACGCCAGCCGGCAACCGATGGGAATCATCGGACAATTCGCAGATGGATGCATGGATCGCGACTGACGACAGTATCGGCAGGCCAATCGGGCTGCCACCAACCAGCTGCCATCGGAGGATCGAAGGTTACGCCGCCTCGGTCACATCCCGGCACCGGCGGTCGCCCGACTCTTCGCGGATCGCTGCCACAAGAGCCCGCCAGGGTTCCTCGGCCGGTGTCCCTGCGCTCGCCGTGGCACGCGCTTCCACTCGCGCGGCAAGATCCTCCAGCGGGGTGCCGAGAAATTTCCGTTCCCATGCCGCGGAGACTGCCGTGGGGATGAGCGAGCGAACCCAGAAGCGGCCGGTCTGACGTTCGACCTCTTCATGCAGAGCGTGGTTCCAGCGTTCCAACTGCTCTTTGGACGCGCCGAGGTCCTCCTGTGCGGCCGAGAGGCGCGAGACGGTTGCCGCCAATTCGCGCTGGATTGCCGCGACACGTTGTTGCCGGATGTGCAGGGCCAGGGTGATGAGGGGTAACGCGACGAGTCCCACGCACCACACCTCAGTGGCTGGACGGATCGCCGGTGCTGCATCCTGCCAGCGGATGTCGAGTCCCCAGTCAGGGAGATGCGGCGCCGCCAGGTAGGCCGTCGATGAGACCGCCGTCAGGAAAGCGAGCCCGCGCCCGCCGAATTGCCCGGGCGCCGCGATCAGTTGCAGGGCGACGATCGTGGGGTACATCCACTGCGCGGGAAACCCGGGTGAGGCGACCGTGAAGATCGCCACATACGCGATCCGGAACCAGAGGAGCCGTGCACCGAACTGTGCCACATCCACACTGTGTGGCACCAGGAAGATCTCGACCTCCGACAGCACGGCAAAGATGAGGATGCACACGACAAAATCCGCGACACGGGAAAGAGGTCGGGCACGGCCGCGGCAGCCACCAGGCCGATCAGGATCAACGCCCGGCGAAGTCGCCATACGGAGCGCAGCGCCGCCTGCCGCGCCGCGACCTGCGGGTCGCGCGCGTTGTTCTGGGCTACTCCCGCTGCTATCATCTGAGGCAACCACATGCCAGACGGTATCCCCCCCTATGTGCTCGTCGCCCGGATCGGCTCGATCCTGGGCATGTCGTTCGCCCTCGCGATCGGCCTGCTCATGCTGATCGGCGGCTGGTTCGCCTGGTCGCTCGTCGCCTTCGCTGCGTTCATCCCCGCGTTCGGGCTCATGGCCTACGTGGAGCGGAAGGCCTCCGCGGCGGCACGACAACGCACCTCCCGCTAGTCGCGCTTTCTCTCCAATAGTCGGCAGATCGGGGTACGCCTCCAGTGCCTCCGCACGCCCCACGGGTTTGGAGCGGGAGTCACCGGCAAAGAAGCGGGTGATTCGGGGGCGCGAACCGGCCGCGTCGAGAGACTCGACTGCGGCCCGGTCACGCGAGGACATGTGGCGGCATGCCCTGCTTTGAACTATCGGAAGCGACAACGAACTCCCTAGGGGCGCAGCGCCCCTCTGCGGTTACTCCTCGATGATCGTGACGCTGACGATCTTGTCGCCGGGCTCGCGGTCGCGCTCCGGGTCGCGCGGGCGAAGCGCCAGGACCGCGTCCATCCCCGCAACCACCTGCCCGAACGCCGTGTACCGGCCGGTCAGGTGCGGTGCGTCACCCAGCATGATGTAGAACTGCGACCCGTTCGTGTTCGGGCCCGCGTTCGCCATCCCCATGATGCCCTGCACGAAGGGCGTCGGCGTCAGTTCGTCCTTGAAGCGGTAGCCCGGCCCACCTCGACCGCTACCGGTGGGATCACCGCCCTGCGCCACGAACCCCGGGATCACGCGATGGAACGTGCAGCCGTCGTAGAACCCCTCGCGCGCGAGGAACACGAAGTTGTTCACCGTCGTCGGAGCGACGTCCGCCAGGAGGTCGATGGTGATATCGCCGCGGTCGGTCTTCATCACCGCGGAGTACTTCTTCGCGGTGTCGATGACCATCTGGGGCGGGGTGTCGTACTGCTTCGCCATGGTCGGCGCTATCCCTTCTCGACGATCGTGATGCTCTTGATCACGTCCGGCTTTGGCTGGTTCGGTTTCGAGGGGTCCCGGAGCGTGATCTGGCGCACGACCTCCATCCCGGCGGTGACACGGCCGAACGCCGTGAAGTCCGGTTGCAGCCCCGGCTGCGGAGTCAACGTGATGAAGAACTGCGACCCGGAGACGCCAGCCGGTGATTTCGCCATCGCGATCACCCCGGCAGCCAGCGGCACCGTGTTCTTTTCGACCTCGAGGAAGTATCCCGGGCCGCCAGAGCCGGTCCCCGAGGGATCCCCGCCCTGCGCGACGAAGTCCTGCAACACCCGGTGGAAGGTGAGTCCGTCGAAGAAGTTGTTCTTCGCCAGGAACACGAAGTTGTTCACCGACTTCGGCGCATCCTTCGCCAGCAATTCGATCCGCACCTCACCGCCTTTTTCGAGAGCGATGACGGCCTCGTACTGCTTGTTCGGGGCGATTGTCATGGACGGCGGGGCACTGTAGGTCCGCTGCGGGGTCGGACTCGCCGGCGCGGTCGGCGTGGTACTTGCCGTTGCGGAAGGTGTGGCGGTCGGCGTCTCTGTCGGACGCGGCCTGCTCGTGCTGTTCGAACTGAAGAACGTCCCCGCACCCAGGCTAAGGAACAGGACAACGATGCCCCCGAGGAAGAGCACGCGCATGTTGCGCTGCATCCAGCCCATGATCCCGGGGAATTCGAAGGCGGGCCCCGAAACGGCCGCTGGGGCGTGCGCCTGGCGCTCCGTGCGGCGCTGGCGGCGGCGCTGGAGCTTCTCCTGCTGCCTGCGATCATGCCGGTCGTTCGTCACTCGTGTCCTCCACGCGCGTCACCGGACGATGTCGCGACCATCGATTGGATCGCGGCGCACAACGCCTCGGGCTGCCTGCTGGCGAGGTGCGTCCGCTTCCCGTCGCGAGTCCGCACCATCACGCCGAAGAGTACCCCCGGGACGGAGTAGGCGCGCCGTTTCCCCGTAGCGAACTTGAGCCCCCATCCGCCGTAGGTGACCCAGCGGTACGGCTCCACCTCGGCGTCGAGGACATCCGGCCAGCGCCGGGTGGCGCCCAGAGGGCCCCACCCGTAGCGGAGCGCGTCGCGCGTGACCTCGATCTTGAGCGCGGCCAACCACAGGGCGACGGCGACCAGGCCTGCTCCGAGCGCGAGCAAGAGCACAACGCCCATCACGCGCGCGATGCCGTATTCCTCGCGCCCGACCGAGACCAGTCCGACCAGGGTCGCCGGCGGCCCGAGCCAGAGAGTGGCCTGGACCCACCACGGGTTCGGGACGGACTCGGCGTAGATCGGGTCGGTCGCTGAAGTCATGGTGCCCCCGGCAGGATTCGAACCTGCGCACCTGGCTCCGGAGGCCAGTGCTCTATCCCCTGAGCTACGAGGGCGCGACCTGCAGTCAGGATACGGACGCCCTGAGGGGCGGGCAATTCAGCCCCGCAGCCCGGTGAAAAACGCCGAGACGTACCGCGCGAATAACTCCGGCTCCTCGAACGCGGCGAAGTGGCCGCCGCGCGCCGGCTCGGAGTAGCGCACCAGCCGTCCGACGCGCTCCATCGCCTCGCGCGGGGCGGCCCACGGCTCGGCGGGGAACTTCGCGTAGCCCAGCGGCACGGCATCCGGGATCGGGCCCGTGACCCGCTCGGTTGTGTGGGACATTTCGTAGTAGATGCGGCTCGCGGAGAGGATGTGGCCCGTCAACCAGTAGAGCGTCACATTCGTGAGCACCCGGTCGCGGTCGAGACGATCCCACAGGTCATCGCCGTGGTCCGCCCACGCCCAGAATTTCTCGAGGATCCACGCAAGCAGCCCGACCGGGGAGTCGTTCAGCGCGTAGCCAAGAGTCTGCGGACGCGTGCGCTGGATCCGGGAGTAGCCCGTCTCCTCCGCCTCGAAGCGCTCGCGGTGGGCGCGATACGCCTGCTCCGCCTCGGAGATCGGAACGCCCTCGGGCG
>VGPD01000030.1 GCA_016875635.1 Chloroflexota bacterium | reverse complement strand
GAACCGGCCCACCCCGCCCGACGCGCCCGTCACCAGCACCCGACGCCCCAGCAAGGCGCCCGACCGGCGCAGCGCCCGCAGCGCCGACACCCCCGCCACTGGCAACGTCGACGCCACACCGAGGTCGATGCCGTCCGGCACCACCGCCAGCTCGTCGAGGTCCACCGCGCGACGCTCCGCCCAGCCGCCCTGCGACCCCATCGTCGTCACCACACGCGCGCCCTCGGCCGGCCCACCGCCACCCGACGCCTCGCGCAGCACCACACCCGAGGCGTCCCACCCCGGCACGAACCCGGCGGGCCGCGCCTGTGCGCCTCGCAGGTCGCCGTAGTTCAGGGAGATATGCCGCACCGCCACCAGCACCTGGTGCGCCATCGGCTGTGGCTCCGGCGCCTCCCCCAGCCGCAACCGCCCCTCGACATCCGGATCGACCACCAGAGCGCGCATCGCATCCCCCTCGCTTGCGCCGCCATCCTAGCGACGGTCGAGGACGCGCATGCGGCGGTCGCTAACCACCACGGGTGCTATGGTGCGCGGCAAATCGAGGCAAGCCATGGCAACGGGCCGCCTACCGACCCCTTCCGACCACGCGGCAACCGACGCGACCGCCACGCCGCCGCCGAAACGGGCAAGGGCCTCCACCAGCGAGGTCTTCGTCTCGTTCGGGCTGCGCGACTTCCGCTACCTCACCCTCTCCACGCTCGCCGCCGGATTCGCCCAGTGGGCGAAGCAACTCGCCCTCTTCGCCCTCGTCTACGAAATGACCGGATCCGCCGTCCAGCTCGGCGCCGTCGCCGCCTTCCGAGGTGGCGTCGGGACGCTCATCGCGCCGTACGGCGGCTACCTCTCCGACCGCTTCCCCCGCCGGCGCATCATCGTCGCCTCCACCCTCCTCGATGCCGCCCTCGCCGCGACCCTGGCCGCCCTCGTCCTGCTCGACCTCGCCCACGTCTGGCACGTTTACGTCATCGCCTTCGGCGGCGGGCTCGCGCAGTCGATCAACCAGCCGGCGCGGCAGGCCTTCGTCTTCGACGTCACCACCGACGAGACCCTCCCGAACGCCGTCGCCGTGAACTCGATGGTGCAGAACGTCTCGCGCGTCCTTGGGCCGTCCGGGTTCGGGGTGATGATGGCCGCGTGGGGCGTCGCCTCCGCCCTCGTCATGCTCGTCGCGCTCCAGGTCGCCGCCAGCGTCGCCACCCTCCGCATCAGCCACGCCACCCGACAGGAACGAGTCACTAGCGCCATCTCGCCCTGGCGCATGATGGCCGAGGGCTTCCGTTACTCGTGGGAGGACAAGCGGATCCTCGGCCTCATCCTCGTCTCCGTGATCCCCTCGCTGCTCATCTACCCCTACATCCCGTTCCTCAAGATCGTCTCCGAGGACGTGCTGCACCGCGGGAACGCCGGCTTCGGCATGCTGTCGTCGATGATGGGGTGGGGCTCCCTGCTCGGGCTCTTCTCCCTCGCCTACCTCGGCGGAGCGCGCAACCGAGGCTGGCTGATGCTCGGCTGCTTCGTCGCCTACGCCGTCATCCTGCTCGCCTTCTCCCAGTCCTCCAACTACGCCCTGGCGCTCTCCATCCTCGCCACCGCCGGCATCTTCCACTCGGTCGCCATGGCGCTGAATAACACCCTCCTCCACCAGGTCGCCCGCAACGAGATGCGAGGGCGCGTCATGGCCGTGAACCAGATGTCCCAAGGCGTCCAGGCCATTGGCTCGTTCCCCATGGCATTCGCGATCTCCGCCTGGGGCGTGCAGACCGGGATCGGCGCCTTCATGGCCGCCGCCGCCGTCTGCTTCGCCGTCTTCATCGCCGCCTGGGGCTCCGTCCGCCGCCTCAACTGACCGCCGTCGAGGCCCAACGAACGAGAGCGAAGCCCACCCCTCCCGGCCAGGAGGGCAGGGGGAGGGTGATCAGGATCCCCCGCTCCCGCGACGCGGGAGAGGGGGCAGGGGGTGAGGGCTCCGGCGCGACAGTCGATCACCGCTCACGAGTTCGAGCTGTGAGGAGCGCCCAGCGTGGTTGGCGGGAGTGCGTGGGTGTCGAACCCACCTGGGACCGCAACGCGACCCCACGTCGATTTTGAAGATCGCGGACATCACCGGAAGCCATCCACTCCCGACGCCATCCTAGCGGCCCACACCCGTCCCTGACGCCCCCGCCCTCGCTCGCCTCCCCCGCTTGCGAGCCCCCCCCATCCGGCCCGACACTGGATTCGGCGCGCCGGCGGGCGCCTCTCGCGTATCGGAGCACTCGTGACCCTCGACCAGCCCTCCGACGCCGACCGCTCCATCGCCAAGCCCGAGACCATGGCGAAGATGTGGAAGTTCGTCGAGAACTTCGCCGAGAAGTCCGGCACCCACCTCCACACCCAGCGCGAGATCACCGAGTTCCTCGTCATCGGCCTCGCCAAAAACGCCGACGAACTCGGCAAACCCCTCTGCCCCTGCATGTTCTTCGAGGACAAGCAGGCCGAAATCGAGAAGAAGTTCTGGATCTGTCCCTGCGAAGAGATGCAGCGGTGGAAGTACTGCCACTGACTGCTCTTCTGCGATGAGGAAGGTCTTCCCATCACCGAACACCTGCCCGAGGACCACGAAGGCCGTGAAGCCTACGGCCTCCGACCCGACCCCACCCCCGACAAGGGCCGCGCCCTCGCGCGCCTCCAGGAGAAGCAGGGCCGCACCATCGAAAAAGGCAAACGCGCCGACGAGCCCCCCGCCTCCATCCCCCTCGGCAACGACTAGCCGAGGGCTCGCCTCTACAAACCCCGGAAGTTCGCCTGCCGCTTCTCGCGCCACGCCGCGTGGCCCTCGACGCGGTCTGCCGTCACCTGGGCCGTCATGAACCGGAGCCGGTTCAGCTTGCGGTCGAAATTCGCCTCGTAGCTGTCGTGCAGCTCTTCCTTGATCAAGCGCAACGACACCGGCGCCATCGCCGCGAACTCCCGCGCCCACGCGCGAGCCTCCGGCATCAGGTCCTCGGGCGCCACGCACTTGTTCGCCAGCCCCCAGCGGTAGGCGTCCTCGCCATCGATCGGACGGGCCATCAGCGACATCTCCGCCGCCTTCCCCTTCCCCACATACAGCGCGAGGGTCTGGACGCCAGGCCACGCGGGGATGATGCCGAGTCGCGCCATCGGGAAACAGAAGCGCGCCTCGGTCGACGCCAGGATCACGTCGCAGCACAGGACGATGTTCAGCCCGGCGCCGTACGCCGGGCCGTTGATCGCCCCGATCAGCGGCTTCGGGTAGTCCCACGGGAAGGCGCTGCGCCCGCGCTGGGCCATCACCCCCTCCGCCACCGAGTCCAGCGCATGCGTGTTCGGATCCTTCACGAACGCGCCCGCGCAGAACCCGCGGCCCGCCCCGGTGAGGATCGTCACGCGCACATCACCGTCGGCGGCCATCTCCTCGAAGACCGCACCGATGTCGCTCGCCATCCCCGGCCCGAACGCATTCAGCGACTCCGGACGATTGAGCATCACCGTCGCCACGCCATCGCTGACCGTGCAGATGAGGTTCTCGTACTCGTACGACATGCTCGCGCGCTCCCTCCCCCCGCCGGCCCGGTCAGAGGCCCGACCAGACCCGGGGTTCGGCGGGAGTGTAGTCGTCGCCCGCACGCCGCCATCGACCGAATCTGAGCAGCGAGGAGGGCCCGCGCCGGACCTCATGCGCTGGTCACTGCCGCTCGCGATGCTGCTGCTTCCGCTCGGCGGGATGTTCCTCCTGCTCGCCTCCGGCATCCTCTTCGGCGAAGGCTTCGTCACCCCCGAGTTGACGCCGCCGAGCGAGCCGACACCGGAGCCCCTGCCCGACCGCCACCAGTAGCAGGGCGCAGGCCCGAGCCTCAAGGCCCGCGCCGACCAAGAATCGTCAGCCTCGCCCTGAGCAACCTGCCCTATCCTCGGCCCACCGCTGGTGGAGTCTAGGCTCACGCCCTTCATCGACGCCGGCAGATCCATCCCCGACGACCTCGCGAGCGCATGCACCAGATGGCCGAACGCGAGCCGCTCGTCATGAACTCGCCGACCACGCTCGAAAAATTCGCGGGCATCAGCATCGCTTCGAGACGAGTCAACTGCCGAGTACGAAGCTGACCGTTCAAGAATCCTAGAAATGCGAGGAACTCTTGCATCGCCGATTCGAGGTGCGCGAGGGTAAGCCCGTGCGGCAGATCCGCAGATGGATTGAACTGTGCCGGGTCCAGCGGGATCGGTGTGCAGGCGACTGCCTCTAGATCAATAGAACTCATTTTATGCTCCGCTCGGGAGCATACCTTGCCCGTGGAAGTCCCTACCCACACCATACACACACAGAAGGGGCGGCCTCGCGGCCGCCCCTTCTCGATCACCAACCATCGACGCCCCCGAAGGGACGCCGAAGACCGACTACGCCGTAGCGCCGGCCGTCGCTGCATCAAGCAGCGGCGACAACTGCGACTTCGGCCGGAACCCCACCACCTGGTTCACCAGCTGGCCGTTCTTGAAAATCATCAGCGTCGGGATCGAACGGATCCCGAACTGCGCCGACACCTTCGGGTTCTCGTCGGTGTTCAGCTTCACGAACTTCACCTTGCCGGCGTAGTCGTTCGACAGCTCCTCGACCACCGGGGCCACCATCCGGCAGGGGCCACACCACGGCGCCCAGAAGTCCACCAGCACCGGGATCTCGCTGTCCAGCACATCCGCCTTGAACGTCGCGTCGCTCGTGTCGGCAGGCATCGCCTGCTCCTTCCTGCTGCGCCCCCTCGACGGCTGGCGCGCCCTGTTCGCTCTGAGAGAGGAGTCCGGACGGGTTGACGTCCGGGACCACCACAGGCACAATCCTACATACCCCTACCGGGTATGTCAACGGCGCGACGGCACTCGACGGACAGCACCAGCCAGCAGCGAGGAAGCGACCCACCATGCCAGCCACCCCACCCGGATCCGCCGCCACCCCCGCCCCCGACCACGCCGCCCTCATCGCCCGCCTCCACCGCATCGAAGGCCAGGTGCGCGGCATCGCCCGCATGCTCGAAGAAAACCGCACCTGCGAAGACATCGTCACCCAGCTCATGGCCGTCCGCTCCAGCATCGACACCGCCGGCGCCGCCGTCCTCGACGCCCACCTCGCCACCTGCCTCAGCGAACGCGACCCCGAAGCCCAGATCGCCGCCCTCCGCGACGCCATGCGCCTCTGGTGGAAATTCGCCCCCGCCGCCGGAGGCGCCGGCGCCACCCCGAGCGAGGTCGGCGCCTCCTCGCCGCTGCCCCTCTAGTCCTGCCCCGGTAGCCCTCGGCCGCCTCCCCGCACTCGGCGCGAAGCCATCGAACTCCGGCTGCTCCCTCTCATCGAGGAGAGGGGGCAGGGGGATGGCCGCCCGTCGCACCGCCGTCGCGCCTCGACCAATCGGGGCGGCGAGGGCCTCCACACCGCTCTCTACTCTGCTTGTCGGAAACTTAACTCGCCGCAACTCTCCCCGGCATCGAGCGCCCGGCGCCGCTACCGCATCCTCACTGAGGGAGCACAAAGGGTGGCGACCGCAGACGCATGCCCGAGGAGGCAACATGAAAACAGGATGGATGGGCCGCTCGCTCCGCGCGACGGCACTGGGGCTGGTGGCGCTGGTGGCCGCCGTCGGGTTGACCGCCACGCAGCCGGCTGACGCGGCCGGGACTGCCGTGAACCTGCTGGCCGGCCAGAACACGGTCGCCGGCACCGTCTCCACGGAGGTCGTTGGCGACAACCTCGTGGTGACCTAAACGGCCGCGGCCGGCTGGTCGTTCACCGAGACGCACCTCTGGGTGGGGTCTTCGCTGAGCACGCTGCCGACGAACAGGGCAGGCAACCCGCAGATCGGGCAGTTCCCGTACTTCAGCGGCAACATCAGCGGCGCGACGACCTCCGTGGTCACGATCCCGCTGGCGTCGCTGGGTGCGTCCTGTGGGGACACGCTGCTCGCCGCCTCGCACGCCGCGATGACGCTGCGTGACGCGAACGGCTCAGTCGTCCGCACGGAGACCGGCTGGGGCGCCGGCACTCGGATCACAGCCAAGGGCTCGTGGGCGACCTACTTCGCCTTCACGGTGAACTGTCTGCCGCCGCCGCCGTCGGTCAACACGTGCGAGACCGCCTGGGCGCTGGGTGGCGACACCTTCAAGTCGCTCGGCATCGCCACCCGCTGGGGCTGGGTGCTGACGGTCGACGGCCCGGTGACGGCGCCGATCTACGCTGCTGCCGGTGGCAACAACCTGGAGGCCGGGACGCTGGTGGGTTCGCTCACCGTCACCCCCGGAGCGACCTCGACGCAGGTGACGTTCACGATGCTCCCCGGCTTCTCGATGGACGAGACGCACCTGTACGTGGGCACCACGCTGCCGACGACGGCCGCTCCCGGCCAGCTGGGCAACCTGCATGCCCTGACGGCCGCCGCCGGTGACACCTACACGGTGAACGTCACCGGCTCGCCGCTGTACGTGGCCGCGCACGCGGTGGTCTGTGGCCAGTATCGCTAGACCGCGGCCACCGGGCGCGACTGGAGATGGCCCGCCGGATTGCGGGCCATCTCTGTGCTTTGGACGGCGTGTGGTGAGGGTCCGAACGGCGGGCGCGACCGAACTCAGCGACTCACGAGTTCGAGGCCGGAGGAGCGCCCAGAGAACGTTCAAGCGCGGGAAGCATCCCGCGGTCGACGGCGCGCTGCGCCGCCAGCAGGCCGCTCGCGACGGCGTGGCCGTCGCTCCGCCCGTGGCCGATGAACACGCCGCCGTCCACGCCGAGCAGCGGCACCGCGCCGTGCGCGCGGTAGTCGAGTCGTTCGCGCACCCCTCGCAGCGAGGGGAGCAGCAGCATCCCGCCCACCTTGTTCCGCAGCGACGACTTCGCCGTCGTGCGCAGCTGGTCGAAGAGATACGAGACGAGCCCCTCGGCGATCTTCAGCGCCACGTTGCCGGTGAACCCGTCGGCCACGATCACGTCCGCGTGCTGCGTGAGCAGGTCGCGGCCCTCGATGTTGCCGATGAAGCGGATGTTGCTCTCCTGCGCCAGCGCCTCGTGCGTCTCGATCACCAGCGTCGAACCCTTCGAGGGCTCCTCGCCGATCGAGAGCAGCGCCACCCGCGGGTGCGCGACGCCGTACACCGACTGCATGTAGGCCGACCCGAGGTGCGCGAACTGGACGAGGTGGCTCGTGCGCGCGTCGGCGTTCGCCCCCACGTCGAGGAACAGCACCTGGCCGTCCCCCGCCGGGATCACCGCGCCCAGCGCCGGACGTTCGACGCCCTTCATCCGCCCGAGCACCACCAGCGCGGTCGCCATCGCCGCGCCCGTGTTCCCCATCGAGACGAGCGCGCCGGCGTCCCCGCTCTTCACCAGCTCCATCCCCACGTACAGCGAGGTCAGCCGCTGGCGGCGCACCTCGCGCGCGGCGTGGTCGCCCATCGCGACCTGGTCGGGCGCGTGGACGATCCGCAGGTTCGCCCCCGTCCCGCCGAGGCGGTTCAGCTCGCGCCCGAGCACCTCGGAGTCCCCGACGAGGATCACCTCCACGCCGGCCGCCGCCGCCTCCAGCGCGCCCTCGACGGTCACGCGCGGCGCGTCGTCCCCACCCATCGCGTCGAGCGCGATCGCGGTCATCTCTCGTCCTCGTCGATCGCGCCGTCTTCCTCGCCGTCTTCTTCGTACAGCCACTGCACGTCGTCATCCTCGCGCTGGAAGAGCACGATCAGCCGCTCCGCGCCGTCGTGGTACGGCCTGAACTCGTAGTCGCCGAAGCGGGCGATGATCCGCAGCCCGGCCAGCCGCCCCGCGAGGTGCAGTTCGTCGATCGTGATTGTGCGGAATGAGAACGCCGCGTTCACCCGCCGCAACCGCCCCTCGCGGTCGGCCACGTCGAAGTGCCACGAGATCCACTTCATCCCCTCGGAGGGGTGCGGCTCGACGGCGACGACCTTCGTCACACTGCCGCCCTGCCACGGCTTCGTCCAGTGCTCGACGACGGGCAGCGGCCCCACCTGGAAGTCGTCCGAGTGCGGCGACTCCACGTCGACGACGCCGACGCCGCCCCGCCCGAGGTGTCGCGCCACCGTCGTCAGCGTGTCGACGAGGTCGTCGCTGCTCGCGAGGTGCTGGACGCTGCCGAGGGGGATGGTGACGAGGTCGAAGGTGCGCTTGAGGTCGAGGTCGGTCATGTCGCCGCGCTGATACGCGACGGGGAGCCCCTTCGAGCGGTCGCGCGCGATCTCCAGCATCGCCTCGTTGATGTCGACGCCGGTGACCTTCAGCCCGGCGCGCGCGAGCGGCACCGTCACCCGCCCGGTGCCGCACCCGAGTTCGAGGACCTCGCCGCCGTGGTTCGCCGCCAGCCGCGCGTAGAACGAGGCGTCGTCGTGGTACTCCTCGAAATCGAGGTCGTAGAACGGCGCGATCGAGGTGAAGGCGTCATCGTCGGCGTTGGTGGTGGGCGGCAGATCGGTCACGTCCGGATGCTACCGGATGGTGCGGGTAGGCGGGCGCGGCGGGCGCTCAGACGGCCCTCCCCCTACCCTACGCCGCATGCCCGAAGTCGACCTGTCGCACCTCGAAGCCCTGATCCGGCCGATCCCGGACTTCCCGCAGCCGGGCATCCTCTTCCGCGACATCACCCCGCTCCTCTTCGACGCCGCCGCCCGCGCCACCGCGATCGAGGCGATGGCCGAGCAGGACCGCGGGCTGCACGCGGACGTGGTCGCCGGCATCGAGTCCCGCGTGTTCATCTTCGGGCTGCCGGTCGCGGAACGGCTGGGGCTGCCGTTCGTGCCGATGCGGAAACCCGGGAAATTGCCGGACGCCGTCGCCAGCACAGACTACAAACTCGAATATGGGACGGCGACGCTGGAGATGCATCGGTCGCCCTCGGTCACGGGTCGCCGGGTGGCGGTGGTGGACGACCTGCTGGCGACCGGAGGCACGGCGGCGGCCGCCGCTCGGCTGGTGGAGGAGGTCGGCGGACGGTGGCCGGTTTCGTCTTCCTGATTGAACTATCAGCCCTGGCTGGCCGGGCCCAACTCGACGGGCAGGCCGTGCGCGCCGTACTGCGGTACTGACCCCCGCCCAGCCGCCTCCCCCTATGGGAGTCTCCCGGTTGCCCCCACGGGACGGGTACGGCACGCTTACGATCTCCCCCAACCGCTCCCCACACACGACCGCCCGAGCGCGCGTCGGAAAGCGCCATGGTCGAGGGTTTGCGAGCAGATTTCGGCGTGATCGGCGGGTCCGGCTTCTACGAGATGCCGGGCCTAGCGGATGCGCACGCCTACGATCTGGACACGCCGTACGGGACGCCCTCGTCACCTGTCACGGTGGGGTCGCTCCACGGGCGGCAGGTCGCCTTCATCGCCCGACACGGCGAGGGCCACCGGATCCTCCCCGAGGAATTGCCCTCACGCGCCAACATCTATGCGCTGAAGATGCTCGGCGTCACGCGGATGCGGATCCTCGCGGTCTCCGCCGTTGGCTCGCTCCGCGAAGAGGTCCACCCGCTCGACGCGGTAGTGCCGGACCAGGTGATCGACCGGACCTCCGGCCGGCCTTCGACATTCTTCGGCGAAGGCGCCGTCGCGCACGTCGGCTTCGCTGACCCCTTCTGCCCCTCCGTCGCCGGCGCCCTCGCCGGCGCGGCCGAGGGCGCCGGGGTCGCCGTCCATCGCGGCGGGACACTCGTCGTGATCAACGGACCGGCGTTCTCCTCGCGGGCGGAAGCGCACCTCTACCGCGCATGGGGCGCCGAGATCGTCGGCATGACCGCGCTGCCGGAGGCGAAGCTCGCCCGGGAGGCGGAGTGCTGCTACGCCACGCTCTGCTTCGTGACCGACTACGACGTCTGGCGGGAAGGCGAGGAAGACGTCTCCGCCAACCTCGTCGTCCAGAATCTGAATGCCAACGTCGCGCGCGCCCGCGAGGCGGTCGCGAACGCGATCGTCGCCCTTGGCGAGCAGCCGCGCGCCTGCGGATGCGGTGACGCGCTGGCCTCGGCGCTGATGACGGCGCGCGAGCGGGTGCCGTCCGAGACGCGTAGCCGGCTGGGCGTGATCGTGCGGCGCTACTGGGGCTCCGTCGGGGGAGCCGCCTGATGGCTCAGACGATCGAACGTGGCGCGGCAGGTGGCGGCTCGCTGCGTCCCGGCCCGTGGGAGGTCCGCGAATTGCGCCAGCGGCGCGACGTCCGCGCCTGGCTGGCCGTGGACCGGCCATTCTCCGCGTACGCGCTGGGACACCTCGATGGTGGCCTGCTGGAGTACGCGCGGTTCTGGGTCGCGGAAGGACGCGGCAGCGGCGCCGGCGGGCTGGTCATGCACGCCAGTGCGCTCGGACAGAGCATGGTGACCGTGGGAGACCCCGGGGCGATCGCCGCGATCGTGTCGATCCATCCTGGGCCGCGTGCGACGTATCTGACGACAGCGGCACGCGAACACACGGACGCGCTGCGCGACGCCTACCTCGTCGGCAACGTGCTGACGATGCGGCGGATGGCTGTGACACGCAGCGAGTTCGCTCCGGTGGGCGGCCTCACCCGCCGCCTCCGCGGACGCGACGCGGGACGCATCAACTGGCTGTACTCGATCGAGGGCGGACGCGGACGCTATTACCCCAACGCGATCGAGCAGGCGATCTACTACGGCGTCGTCGAGTGTGACCTGCTGGTGGCGGTCGCCGGGACGCATATCGTCGCCCCGAACGAGGGCGTCGCGGTGGTGGGGAACGTGTTCACGCATCCGGAATACCGCGGCCGCGGCTACGCGGAACGAGTGACCTCCGCCGTGACGGCGGAGCTGTTCGAACGTGGTTGCAGCGAGGTGGTGCTGACGGTCGACCCGCAGAACACGCCCGCCGTGGCCGCGTACACACGGCTCGGCTTCCGGCCGGGGTCAGAGGTCGTGGAGGCACGGCTGCGACGGCGGGATGCGTTCGGCATCACTGCGTGGTGGCGGCGTGCGCGTGCGGTCCGGCGCGGCCGCACGGTCGGCATTGGAATAGAACTGGTAGATGCGAGGCCTGTCCTCGCGCGAGAGGATCGATGATGACGACGCAGCAGGCCCGTAACTATTCGGGCGACATCGCCAACCCCGCCCTCGCGCGCGAGGGTGTGCAGCGGATCGAGTGGGCGGCACGCGAGATGCCGGTGATGTGGCAGATCCGTGAGCGGTTCGTGAAGGAGCAGCCGTTCCGCGGCATCCGGATGACCGCCTGCCTCCACGTCACCAGCGAGACGGCGAACCTCATCCTTGCGCTCAAGGACGGCGGCGCGGACGTGAGGCTGACAGCCTCAAACCCGCTCTCCACGCAGGACGAGGTGGCGGCAGCGCTGGCGGTCGAGTACGGCATCACGACCTACGCGATCAAGGGCGAAAGCACCGAGACGTACAACAGTCACCTGGAGGAAGCGGTGGGCCACCGCCCGCACCTGACGATGGACGACGGCGCGGACGTGGTCGCGCTGCTCCACCGGGGACGGCGCGACCTCCTCGAGGGCATCGTCGGCGGCACGGAGGAGACGACGACCGGGGTGATCCGGCTGAAGGCGCTCGCGAAGCAGGGGAAGCTGGAGTACCCGATCGTCGCGGTGAACGAGGCGAACACCAAGCACTTCTTCGATAACCGGTACGGCACGGGCCAGTCCACCCTGGACGGCATCATCCGCGCGACAAACATCCTGTTCGCCGGGAAGAACGTGGTCATCTGCGGCTATGGCTGGTGCGGCAAGGGTGTCGCGATGCGCGCGAAGGGCCTCGGCGCTCAGGTGATCGTGACTGAAGTGGAGCCGCTGCGAGCACTCGAGGCGGTCATGGACGGCTTCCGGGTCATGCCTATCGCGGAAGCGGCACCGCTGGGCGACATCTTCGTCACCGTCACGGGCGACGTGAACGTGATCGACCGTGCCTCGTTCGCCACGATGAAGTCGGGCGCGATCATGGCAAACTCCGGCCACTTCGACGCCGAGATCAACCTGAAGGCGCTGGACGAGATGGCTGAGAGCCGTCGCGCGCTGCGCCCGTTCGTCGAGGAATACCGCCTGATGGATGGCCGCGCGCTGGTCGTCCTCGCAGAGGGACGCCTCGTGAACCTCGGGGCCGCCGAGGGGCACCCAGCGTCCGTAATGGACATGTCCTTTGCCAACCAGGCGCTCTCCGTCGAGTACATGGTGCGGGAGTCGAAGAACCTGAAGCCGGATGTATACGACGTCCCGAAGGTGATTGACGATGAGGTCGCGCGCCTCAAACTCGAAGCGATGGGCGTCAGGATCGACACACTGACCGAGGAGCAGGAGCGCTATCTCAACTCCTGGGAACTCGGCACCGACTAATCCAGACAGTCCATCGGCCGAAGCTCGCGCAGCTGCGCCGGCCTCGGTACGCTCGCGCCGGCACGCGCCGGATACGGAGGATCGATGACCACTTCGTTCATGAGCAGCCCGCTGCTGCGCTTCACCAGCGAGTCCGTGACGGAGGGCCACCCGGACAAGATCTGCGACCAGATTTCGGATGCTGTCCTGGACGCCATCCTGCAGCAGGACCCCCGGTCGCGCGTCGCGTGCGAGACGGCGACGACCACCGGCACGGTGTGGGTCTTCGGCGAAATCACGACGAACGCGTACGTCGAGATCGAACAGATCGTCCGCTCGACGCTCCGCAGCATCGGCTACACGAGCAGTGAGATGGGCTTCGACTCTGAGACCTGCGGCGTCATCTCCTCGATCAAGGGGCAGTCGCCGGACATCGCGCAGGGCGTGGGTGCAGCCCTCGAGTCGCGCGAGCAGGCGGGCGACGTCGACCAGTACGACCGCGTCGGCGCGGGCGACCAGGGAATGATGATCGGCTTCGCGTGCAACGAGACCGAAGAGTACATGCCCCTCACGATCTCGCTCGCTCAGAAGCTGACGTTGCGCCTTTCCGAGTTGCGGAAGAACGGCATCCTCCCGTGGCTCCGCCCGGACGGGAAGAGCCAGGTCACGGTGGAGTATGCCTATGGCGCCCCCCGCCGCATCGACGCCGTCGTCATCTCGACGCAGCACGCACCGGAGATCGCCTACGACGACCTGCGCGCGGCGATCGAGCGGGACGTGATCCGCGCGATTTGCCCGGCGGAGCTGATGGACGACCAGACGAAGATCTACGTCAACCCGACCGGCCGGTTCGTCGTCGGCGGGCCGATGGGCGACGCCGGACTGACCGGGCGGAAGATCATCGTGGATACATACGGTGGTGTGGCCCGCCATGGCGGCGGCGCGTTCTCCGGCAAGGACCCGACCAAGGTCGACCGCTCGGCCGCGTACGCCGCACGCCACCTCGCGAAGAATGTCGTGGCGGCCGGCCTCGCCGATCGCTTCGAAGTGCAGGTGTCGTACGCCATCGGTGTGGCGCGCCCCACCTCGATCGCGTTCGAGACGTTCGGGACGGCGAAGGTCGACGAGGCCGAACTCGGACGGCTGGTCGAGGCGCACTTCGACATGCGTCCGGCGGCGATCGTCGAGCGGTTCGACCTGCGTCGCCCGATCTACCAGCAGACGGCGTCCTACGGCCACTTCGGGCGACTCGACCTCGACCTGCCCTGGGAACGTCTCGACGTGGCGGACGCGCTGCGGAAGGCGGCCGGTCTGGGGTAAGGCATCGGCCACCGACATAAACATGCAGGAGGGCGTGCCGCTTGGCCCGCTTTCTTGATCCCGCGTAGGATCGACGGGATGCGAGCAATTGTGTTGGTCGGCGGAGAAGGTACGCGGCTACGCCCGCTGACCTGGCGGACGCCGAAACAACTCGTCCCCATCCTCAACCGTCCCCTGCTCGACCACCTCCTCGAACATCTCCGGAACCATGGCGTCGACCGCGCGACGCTCGCGATGACGCGGCGGTCCGACCTCATCCAGCGGGCATACGGGGACGGCGCCCGGCTGGGGATCGCCCTCGACTATGCATACGAAGAGACGCCGCTGGGATCGGGCGGCGCGATCGCCAGCATCGCCGACGGGTGGGACGAGCCGTTCGTCGTCAGCAATGGCGACGTCATCACTGACCTCGACCTCTCCGCGATGTGGCGAGTCCATCACGAGCGGGGCGCGGTGCTCTCCATCTCACTGTTCACGGTGGACGACCCATCCGCGTTCGGCGTCGCCGATCTCGCGGAGAATTTTCGCATCCGCCGGTTCGTCGAAAAGCCGAAGCGAGAGGATGCACCGAGCCTGTTCGCAAATTCGGGGACGTGGATCTTCGACCCATCGCTGCTCGCGCAGATGGACCCGACGACGTTCCACCGAGTCGAGGAGCGCCTGTTCCCCGACCTGTGCAACGCGAACCAGCCGGTCTTCGGCTTCGACCATTCAGGAGGATACTGGCGCGACGTCGGCAACCCGGCGGCGCTGTTGCGCGTGAACCTGGACCTGGTGCAGGGGGCGATCCCGGCGCGGCTCGCGGACGTACCCGTCTCACATGGAGTGCTCGTCGACCAGACGGCCACCATTCAGGACGGGGCCCGCATCGAGGGGCCAGCGGTCATCGGGCCCGGCACGGTCGTCGAGCGGGGCGCACGGGTGACGCGGAGTGTGCTCTGGGACGGTGTACGCGTCGGCGCCGACGCCGCCGTCCGCGGATCGACCATCGCGACCGGAGCGCACATCGGCGCCGGGGCCACGGTGGAGGACGGTGTGGTCGCACACGGGGCCATCGTGCCGCCGGGTGCGACACTGCATGGGGCCTCGGTCGGACCGGGGGAGACCTTCGGAGGGACCGCAACATGACATCGACACCTCCTATCGTCTTCGGCACCGATGGCTGGCGGGGCGTGATCGCGGATGACTTCACGTTCGAGAACGTGCGTGCCGTGGCGCAGGCGATGGCGCAGTGGATGAAGCGCGAGGGGCACGCTGAGAAGGGCGTGGTCATCGGCTACGACACCCGCTTCCTGTCGGGCTCGTTCGCCGGAGCAGCCGCCGAGGTGATGGCGGCGAACGGGATCAAGGTCGCCCTCTCTTCGGCGTTCCTCCCCACGCCCGCGCTCTCCTTCGCAGTACGCGAACGTGGGGCGGGCGCGGGGATCATGATCACGGCATCCCATAACCCTGCCCGCTGGAACGGGTTCAAGGTGAAGCCGTGGTACGGCGGTTCCGCGCCGACCGAGGTCACGGCGGCCATCGAAAGCGCGATCCCGGCGATCCAGGCCAGCGGCCACACACCGTACGCGCCGCTCGGCGAGCTGGAGGCGCAGGGCCTCGTCGAGCGGTTCGACGTGCGTTCCTCGTACCTCCGTGCGTGCGCGAACTTCGTCGACCTCGAACGGATCAAGGCGGCAGGGTTCCACGTGCTGATCGACTCGATGTTCGGAGCGGCCCAGGGCTGGATCGCGAAGGCGATCCTCGGAGGGGCAACGACCGTGCAGGAACTGCACGGCGAACGGAACACATCGTTCCCCGGCCTGCGCGCACCGGAACCAATCGCGCCGAACTTGACGGAGCCCATGGGGCTGATCGCCAACGGCGGCTTCGACTGCGGGCTCTCAACCGACGGCGACGGCGACCGTTTCGGCCTGATCGACGAGCGCGGACGCTTCGTCACGCAGCTCCAGACATTCGCGCTCCTCGTGCACTACTTCCTCGAGGTGCGCGGCGAGCGCGGGGCGATCGTGCGGTCCGTGACGATGACGCGGATGGTGGACCGACTGGGCGAGCTGTACGGCTGTCCGGTGCACGAGACCCGTGTGGGCTTCAAGTACCTGGGCCCGAAGATGATGGAGACGGACGCGATGATCGCCGGCGAGGAGTCGGGCGGCTCCGCGTTCCGCGGACACATCCCCGAGCGTGACGGCGTCCTCTCGGGCTTGCTGGTTCTCGACGCGATGGCGAAGACGGGGAAGCGTCCGTCCGAACTGCTCGCGGATGTGTACGCGCGGGTCGGGCCACACGAGTACGACCGGATCGACGTGACGGTGCGCCCGGACGAGCGCACCGTGATCGAGGCCCGCGTCAGCGGCGCGCGTCCGACGCAGATCGCTGGCCTTGCCGTGACTGACACCGACCAGCTCGACGGGTATCGCTTCACGCTTGAGGGCGGCTGGTGGCTACTGATCCGGTTCTCCGGGACGGAACCGCTGATGCGGATCTACGCCGAGATGCCCTCAATGGCGAAGGTGGAGCAGGCGCTGGCCGAGGGGCAGGCGCTGGCCGGGGTCTCACTGTGAGCGTGACGCTCGCGCAGCTCGACGACCCGGCGCTCATCGGGCAGGTCGACCCGGCAGGGTTCCACCGTCTGCTGCGCGCCCTGCCCTCCTCGGCACGCGAGGCGTGGCGCCTCGGCTTGGAGTGGCCGCTGCCGTCCTCAATCCGGACGCCACGGAAGGTGCTGTTCGCCGGCGTGGGCGGCTCGGCGATCGGCGGCGATGTCGTGGCGACCCTCGCGGGCGTTGCCTCCGAAATCCCGGTGCAGGTCGTGCGGCAGTATGAGCCGCCCCCGGTGGATGAACACACCCTTGTGATCGCCTCCTCATTCTCAGGGAACACCGAGGAAACGCTGGCAGCGTACGAGGCGTCCCGCGGGGCGATGCGGCTCGTACTCACAACCGGCGGCGAACTCGCACGGCGCGCAGAGCGTGACGGCTTACCGGTGTTCACCTACACCTGGGATGGACCGCCACGCACCGGCCTCGGTTTCGGCGTCTTCGCGACGCTGGCGATCCTGAGCCGGCTCGGGGTCTTCCACCTCCCACCCCATGAGGCCGATGCGACGATCGACGCGCTGGAGACGTACACCGCGCAGTGGGTGCCCGAGGCACCTGCGAACGAGGCGAAGCGGATCGGGCGCGCGCTGGACGGCCGGGCTACGCTGGTGATCGCGCCAGGCGCCCTCGAAGTGGCTGCGCGCCGATGGGCGGGCGAGATCGCAGAGAACGCAAAGCAGTGGGCACTCTCCGCGGGGCTGCCCGAGTTCGACCACAACCTGCTGGAGGCCGCGGGCATGACAGCCGTGCCAGGCCTCCGCGTGGTGCTCCTCGACTCACCCGTGGCTCACGAGCGGAACCGGCTCCGTGTCCGCGAGACGGCGCGGTTGCTGCGCGACGCAGGGACACCCGTCGAGGTGGTGGCACTACCGGGACGGACGATGCTCGAGACGATCATGCTCGGGTGCGCGCTCGGTTCCTGGTCGTCGTACTACCTCGCGCTGCTCCGCGGCGTAGACCCCTACCCGATCCCGGTGATGGACGGTCTGAAGGCGCGCCTGTCGGAGGGATGAGAGTCCGATGGGGCCGCTGACGCTGTTCGGCGCCGTCGCCGTCTCGCTGATGCTGCTGCTCTACGCACTGGAGCATCGGGCACGTGCGTTCGTCCTCGCGTTCGCCGCTGCGTGCGCAGCATCTTCGGCGTACGGGTTCGCGCAGGGTGCATGGCCGTTCGGCGCCGTCGAGGTCGTGTGGACAGTCGTCGCCTTGCGGCGCTGGCGGCAGCGTGAGCAGGCGTCATCAACTGATGATGTCAGATTAGATCGACGAGACAGGCCGCCCGATGGGCGGCCTGTCTCGTCGTGGCGCGAGGCCCCGGTTAGCGCTTGGTGAACTGCGCGGCCTTGCGGGCGCGCTTGAGGCCTGGCTTCTTGCGTTCCTTGACGCGCGGGTCGCGCGTGAGCAGGCCGTGGGCGCGCAGCGGGCGGCGGTAGCCCTCGTCCGCTGCGACGAGCGCACGCGCGAGGCCGTGGCGGATCGCGCCAGCCCAGCCGGAGATGCCGCCACCTTCGACTTTGACCTGGACGTTGAAGGCGCCCAGCATCTCGGTCACGGCGAGCGGACGGAGCATGTCCTCGCGGGCGAACTCGCGCGGGATGACCTCATCAAGCGGCTTGCCGTTGACCAGGACCTTGCCGTTGCCCGGGTAGAGCCGGACACGGGCGACGGCGGACTTCCGCCGGCCGAGGCCGAAGTGATAGTGCTCGTTGGTCATCGCGTTACTCCTTCGCCGCGGCGGACTTGCCGCGGCCGGCGTTCACCTGCGCCTCGTGCGGGTGTTCCGGGCCGACGTACACCTTCAACCGCCGCATGAGGGCACGGCCGCGCGCGTTGTGCGGCACCATCCCCTTGACCGCCCGCTCGATGACTCGAGTGGGGTCCATCGTCATCTGCTCGCGCAGCGTGCGCTCGCGCAGACCGCCCGGGTAGCCCGTGTGGCGGTAGTACGTCTTCTGGAGCGACTTCTGGCCGGTCACCTCGACGGCGCCCGCGTTGACGATGACGACATGGTCGCCCATCGCGAGGTGGGGCTCGTAGGTCGGCTTGTGCTTGCCCAGCAGGAGCCGGGCAGCCTCGCCGGCGACACGACCGAGCGGACGGCCGGCGGCGTCCAGGACGTGCCACTGCTCGCCCAGGTTCTTGCCGCTGAGCCGGAATGTCTTCTGTGTGATCGTGATCGCCATCAGTTACCCCACTCGACCGTCCCGGGCGGATACCGCACCGCGACCAATGTCAGTCCCTGCGGTGGCGCGGCTGGCCCGGCCGAAGCCGGTGGGCCGTCCACCAGTGCCGCGAACTCCGCGGGGGCGAGCCTTCCGACCCCCACCCGTTGAAGCGCCCCCACCGTGAGCCGCACCTGGTGTGGCAGGAAGCCATCGGCCTCCAGCGTCACCTGCACAGCCTGCGGTCCACATCGCTCGACGCGTGCGTCGAGGAGCGTCCGCACGGTGGGGTATCCCGCCGGCACCGCCCCGCTGAAGGCGGACCAGTCCCGCGAGACCCCGACTGGCAGCAGCGCAAGCGCCGCCGCCATGGCGGACGCGTCCAGCGGACGCTCCACCTGCCAGGCCCGATGCCGCGTGAGCGGCGCGCGGACCCGGCCGTCCTCGATGCGGTAGCGGTAGGTGCGCGCCACGGCCTGTCGCCGCGGGTCGAACCCTGCCACTACCTCGGCGACCGCGCGCACCACCACGTCCTCCGGGAGGAAGTGGTTGAGCGCATCGCGCACAACCACTGGCGCGTGGGCCTGCTCGATGTCGAGCGCGGCCACCTGCCCCAGCGCATGCACCCCGGTGTCCGTCCGGCCGGCGAGCGCGATGCGCGTCTGCCTGCCGGTGAACCGCTCCAGGGCCGCCTCGATCACCTCCTGGACCGTACGCACCGCAGGCTGCAACTGGCTGCCCGCGAACGCCGTCCCGTCATACTCGAGCAGCAGCGCCAGCCGCCGCCCGTCCATCTCCCTAGACGAGTTCGAGTCGCGCGATACGCGCGGCGTCGCCCTTGCGTTGGCCGAGCTTCACCACACGGGTGTACCCGCCCGGACGCTCCGCATACTTCGGCGCAACGGTGTCGAAGAGCTGCTGCACGACATCGCGGTCGTCGATGAACGCGAGCGCCTGGCGGCGCGCGTGCACCGTGTTCGCCTTGCCCAGGGTGATCATCTTCTCCACCATCGCCTGCACCTCTTTGGCGCGGGCTTCGGTGGTCTGGATGCCGCCGTGCTGGATGACGTGCCTCGTGAGCGTGCGGAACATCGCCATCCGCTGCCCGGTCGGCATATCAAACCTGCGGCCGGAGTCTCCGTGTCGCATCGGACCTGTCCTCTCGCGTTACGCCCCGCGGCGGCACGCGCGCTTCGCTACTTTTCGCCCCGGTTGGCTTCCTTGAGGGCTTCCATCAGGGCCGCGCCCAGCGCGGAAACCTGCGTGTCGCCCTCGTCCTCTTCGTCCATCTCCTCTTCGTCGTCCACATCGGCGACTGACGCGCCCGCGGACATCTCAGACGGGGCCGCCCGGCGCGACTCCGACCGCGGGGCCGGGAACCCGCGGTTCACCAGCTTCTCCCGCAGCTCGAAGTAGGATTTCTCCCCGAAGTTGCGGAGCGTGAGGAGTTCTTCCTCGCTCTTCTCCAGCACGGCGCCGACCGTCATCAGACCGGAACGCTTCAGGCAGTTGTACGCGCGCACCGAGAGGTCCAGCTGCTCGATGGGCATGTCGTGGCCCTCGAACTGCGCCTCAGGACGGGCGCGCTCCGGCTCCAGCACAGCCTCGACGCGGCCAAGCAGCTGGAACGGTGCGAACTGACCGCGGATGATCCCGGCGGCCATCGAGACAGCGGCTTCGCCGTCCAGTGTGCCGTCGGTCCAGATTTCCAAGTCGAGTTTGTCGTAGTTCGTCTCGTGCCCCACACGGGTGTTGGAGACGCGGTAGTTCACGCGACGGACCGGGGTGAACAGTGCGTCCACCGGGATGACGCCGATCGGCAGGCCCTCGGAGACCGTCGCCGGCAGATAGCCGCGGCCGCTCTCGACGTTGAGGTCCACGGTGAGCGAGGCACCCTGCTCCAGCGTAGCGAGCCGGAGATCAGGGTTCACGATCTCGTAATCCGCGGTCGACTGGATCTGGCCCGCAGTCACCTCGCCCGGCCCGGAGACCTCCAGGAACAGGCGGGCGGCACGGTCCGCGTACGCGCGGAGCCGCACTTCCTTCAGGTTGAGCAATAGCTCCGTCACGTCTTCCTTCATGCCGGGGACGGTGGAGAACTCATGCTCCACGCCCTCGATACGGACAGACGTGATGGCGGCGCCGGGAAGCGCGGAGAGCAGGACGCGACGCAGGGCGTTGCCCAGCGTCGTTCCGAAGCCGCGCTCCAGGGGTTCAGCGACCAGGTGAAGGTAGTCGGCCTCCACGGTCTCGATGCGGATCTCGGGCTGCAGCAGGTCGGCCAAGCGACACCTCTCTCGTCTCCTGCCCCACCGGGGCGACGAGGCGTTTCACGAATACGCGCCGGGTTAGCGCGAGTAGTACTCGACGACCGCGTTCGGATTGAAGAACGGTTCCCAGTCACCCGGACCGGGCTCCGTGACCACACGGCCCTTCAGGGCCTTGCGGTCAACCTCCAGCCAGCCGGCCACGTCGCGGTTCACGATCTCCTCCGCGAGGATCTTCGCGTAGGCGGACCGCTTGCCGCGGTCGGTCAGGGAAATCTCCTGACCCGTCTTCAACTTCGCGGAAGGGACGGAGAATTTCCGGCCATCCACGGCGATGAGGCCATGGCTCACCAACTGACGGGCCTGCGACCGGGTGCTGGCAAAGCCCAGGCGGTAGACCGCGTTGTCCAGGCGGAGCTCCAGCAGCGACATCAAGTTGTTGCCCGTAGCACCCGGACGGCGCGCGGCGCGCTCGTAGGTGTGGCGGAACTGGCCCTCCATCAGTCCGTACGCGAAGCGCACCTTCTGCTTTTCGATCAGCTGCTGGCCGCGGTCAGAAATCTTGCGACGCCGCATCGACCGGGGTCCCGGCGGGAATGGGCGGCGCAGGCCGGCGCACTTCGCCGTCCCGCAGAGCGAGACGCCGTAGCGGCGACATTTCCGGCACTTGGGCCCTACGTAACGAGCCATGGTTCCTCCGAGGTCCTGCGGTCGATCTCTACAGACGTACTACTGACGCGGGCGTCGACGGGCGCGGCAGCCGTTATGCGGGATGGGTGTGGTGTCGCGGATCGAAGTGACGCGAAGGCCGGCTGCGGAGAGGGCGCGCACGGCGGCCTCGCGGCCGGGGCCCGGCCCCTTCACCGTCACGTCCACCTCGCGCATGCCATTCTCCAGGGCGACCGCAGCCGCGCGCTCCGCGGAAAGCTGCGCCGCGTACGGCGTGCTCTTGCGGGAGCCCTTGAAGCCCACGACACCACCGCTCGCCCAGGCAAGCACGTTCCCGTTGGGGTCCGTAACCGTGACGATGGTGTTGTTGAACGTGGATGACACGAAGACGCGGCCGCGCGGAATGTTCTTCCGCTCGCGACGACGGGTGCGGGTCGCTGTCTGTTGCTGTCGGGTCCGGCCCATGACGATCCGCCCTCGCTACTTCTTCGTGGCTTTCTTCTTGTTGGCAACAGTCCGACGCGCCCCGCGACGGGTGCGCGCGTTGGTCTTCGTCCGCTGGCCGCGCACCGGCAGGCCCTTGCGGTGCCGGGAGCCGCGGTAGCAGTTGATCTCGATCAACCGCTGGATATGACCGCGCACCTGGCGGCGGAGGTCACCCTCCACGAGGAGCTCGCCCTCGATGACGGCCCGAAGTCGGCTGACCTCGTCGTCTGTCAGGTCGCGCACCACGGTGGCGGGATCCACATTGGTCTGCTGTAAAATCCGCATCGCGGTGGGGCGCCCGACTCCGTAGATGTACGGAAGCGAGAACGCCACCTGCTTGTCCCTCGGGATGTCAACGCCGGCGATACGTGCCATGGCGCGTCTCCTAGCCCTGCCGCTGCTTGTGCTTCGCGGTCACACAGATCACCCGTACGTGGCCGTGCCTCCGGATGATCTGGCACTTGTC
The DNA here is from genome assembly GCA_016875635.1 of Chloroflexota bacterium. Classification (GTDB taxonomy): domain Bacteria; phylum Chloroflexota; class Dehalococcoidia; order UBA2979; family UBA2979; genus SURF-43. Next base: position 4,379 of record VGPD01000030.1, on the reverse strand, counting down.
ACAGCGCTTCTTCACGGATGCCGACACCTTCATACCAAACTCCTTGAGGCCTTCCGGCCTCTGCACCCACCCGTCCCGTTTAGCGGAACCGGTACGTGATCCGTCCCCGCGTCAGGTCGTACGGGCTCAATTCGACCAGTACCCGGTCCCCCAGCAGGATGCGGATGTAGTTCAACCGCATCCGCCCTGAGACACCGGCGAGGACGTGGTGGCCGTTTGCAAGCTCGACGTCGAACATGGCGTTCGGACGAGCCTCCTTCACGACTCCTTCGACCTCAATGACCTCTTTTTTCTCACGCGGCTCACGCGGTCCACGCGATGGCTGCGGCCGTTGGCCTCGTCCTCGTCCCATAGGCTTCGGACTCGCCTCAGTCGAGGCGGGTCAAGACCTCCGGCCCGTTTGCGGTGATCGCCACTGTTTCTTCCCAATGCGCCGAGAGGCTGCCGTCACACATGACGACCGTCCAATCGTCGTCGGTCTCTTCCGTTGCGGGCGCGCCCATGCTGAACATCGGCTCGAGCGCCAGCACCATCCCGGCCTGAAGCCGGAGCCCCGTGCCCGCGCGGCCATAGTTCGGCACGTGCGGTTCCATGTGCATCTTCCGTCCGACGCCGTGCCCGCCGTAGCCGGTCACAATGCCGTACGTGCCGGCCTTCGCGCCGATCGCGTGGGAGACGTCGCCCAGACGGTTGCCCGGCTTCATCTCTTCGATCCCGGCCCAAAGCGCCCGCCGCGTCGTCTCGATCAAGGCGCGAGCCTCATCGCCCACATCCCCCACCACGGCGGTGAAGGCGGCGTCCGAGACCCAGCCTTTATAGGTGACACCGAGATCGATCGTGACGATGTCCCCCTCCTGCAACGCCCGACCACCCGGGATCCCGTGGACCAGCTCCTCGTTGACCGAGTAGCAGATGGCACCCGGGTAGGGCGGCTTCCCCATCGGCGCGTAGCCGAGGAAGGTGGGCTCCGCCCCGTGCTCCTTGATCGCCTTCTTGGCCAGTTGGTCGAGTTCCAGGCCGGTCACACCAGGACGGATGGCGTCCCAGAGCAAACGGCGTATCTGGGCGTTGATGCGGCCTGATTGCCGCATCCCCTCAAGCTCCACCGCCGACTTCAGCTCGACAGACATATCAGTGTAGCGTCCTAACGCCCTATGCCGCACCCGGCACGCGAGAAATAGATTCGATCAACCGTTCGGTGATCGCCTCCATCGCACCCGTCCCGTCAATCTCGTGCAATTTCCCCTGCTTGCCGTAGAACTCGGCAAGCGCTTCCGTCCATGCGCGGTTCGTGTCCAGACGGGTCTTCACCGTAGCCGGCTGGTCGTCCGTCCGCTGGGTCAGAGTCGCCCCACAGTCGTCACACGTCCCGGTGACCTTCGGCGGCTTGGTCCGGCTGTGGTAGATGGCCCCGCAGTTCGGGCAAGACCATCGTCCCGTCAGCCGCGCCATCAGGTCAGCCTCCGGCACCTGGATGTAGAGGACCGCGTCAATCTGCTGGCCACGCCCGGCGAGCGCACGGTCGAGGGCCTCCGCCTGTGGGATCGTCCGCGGGAAGCCGTCCAGCATCAGCCCGATCTGGGCATCGGGCTTGGCGATGCGCTCAAGCAGCATGCCGATGGTCACCTCGTCCGGGACGAGTTCCCCCGCCGACATGTAGTCCTGCGCGCGCTTGCCGAGCTCCGTGCCGGCCGCCGCAGCCTCCCGGAACATGTCTCCCGTGGAGATATGCAGCAGCCCCTTCTGGGTGGCGAGGATCTTCGCCTGCGTGCCCTTACCGGTGCCGGGGAGACCGAGGAGGATAAGTCGCATCAGGAGATGAACCCCTCGTAATTGCGCATGGTCATCTGCGCTTCGATCTGTCGCATCGTGTCGATGACCACGCCCACGACGATGAGGAGGCCTGTCGCACTGATCTGGAGCGCCTGTACATTCGTCAGGCGCGTTGCAAGGAACGGCAGGACAGCCACGAACCCGAGGAAGAGCGCGCCACCCCAGGTGATGCGGACCAGCACGCGGGTGATGTACTCCGCTGTCGGCCGGCCGGGACGGATGCCGGGGATGAACCCGCCCTGCCGCTGGAGGTTCTCAGGCAGATTCTGCTGCTGGAACATCACCATCGTGTAGAAGAACGTGAAGACCACGACCAGGGTGAATGTCCCGACCCAGTAGATCGGAGCGGTGGGCGACAGCCAACCAGCCAGACGATCCGCCGTACTAGCGATCCAGCCAACATCCGCGCTGTTCGCCAGGAACTGCATGAACGCCGGCGGGAAGATCATGATCGAAGTGGCGAAGATCAGCGGGATCATCCCCGCACCGTTCACCTTCAGCGGGATGTGCGTCTGCCCCTGCTGTCGGTAGAGCCGTCCGCCGCGGAACTGCGAGCGCGCGTACTGGACGGGAATCCGCCGCTGCGCCTCGTTGAAGAGGACGATCAACGCCACCACAGCGACCGCTACAAGCGTGAGCAGCAGCAGGCCGCCGATCGCCGCGCCGGTGCCCGTGAGCACACCCCGCCCGATGAGCGACGGCAGGCCGGCGACGATGCCGGCGAGGATGATCATCGACACCCCGTTGCCGAGGCCACGCTCCGAGATCAGTTCGCCCATCCACACGAGCAGCATCGTCCCCGCCACCATCGCGAACAGCGTCGCCAGCGTGACCAGGCCCTGGGAGTTGAACCCGAGACCGATCGAGGTGATGCCGCCTAGTTGCTGGATGAGCAGCAACTGCGCATAGCCCTGAAAGGCCGCGAGTGGCAGCGTCATCCAGTGCGTGTAGACCTGAATCTTCTGTCGCCCGGATTCGCCTTCCTGGCTGAGGGCCTGGAGGCGCGGGATGAGCGGCGAGGCCAACTGCATCACGATCGATGCCGTGATGTACGGGTAGACGCCCAGCGCCGCGATCGACAGGTTCGCCAAGGCACCGCCCGAGAAGATGTTGAGGAATCCAAGGATCGCGTTGCTCTCGAAGGTCGCCTTCAGCTGCTCCCGGTCAACGCCCGGGACCGGGACGTGGGCGATGAAGCGGAACATGATCAGCATCCCAATGATGAAGAACAGCTTGCCGCGGATCTCCGGCTGACGGAACGCATCGATCCCCGCCTGCAAGAGGCGCGGCCGGTTGCCCGCCGATGAACCGGAGTTGAAACCCATAGCGGGTTAGCCCTTCGCCTGTTCGCGGCGGTGCTTGCGGTCGCGCGGGGTGCGGTCGGCCGGGGCAAACTCCTCGAAGGTACCGCCCGAGGCGGAGATCACTTCTTTCGCACTCGCCGAGATGCGCGGCGCTTTCACCGTGAGCGCAAAGGGCAACTCACCGCGGCCTAGCACCTTGTACGGCTCGTCCGCCCGGCCCAGGAGGCCGGCGGCGTGCAGCGACTCCCCGTCGATGACGGCGCCGGCGGTGAACCGCTCGGCGAGCACATCCACGTTCACCGCACGGAATTCCGTTCGGAAGGGATTCTTGAAACCACGCAACTTCGGCGCTCGACGGACGACGGAGATCTGTCCACCCTCGAAACCGGGACGCACGCCGCCACGCGCGTTCTGGCCCTTGCGGCCGCGCGTCGCGTATGTGCCGTGGCCGGACGCATTACCGCGGCCGACTCGCTTCGAGGGCCGCTTGGCGCCCTCGGTCTGACTGAGGTTGTGTTGGTCCATGGCTACTGGATCTCCCGGACGGTGACCAGGTGGCGCACCTTCCGCACCATCCCACGGATGGTGCGGTTGTCATCGTGCTCCACGGTCTGCTGCATCTTGCGGAGGCCCAGAGCACGAATGGTCTGCTTTTGATCCCACGCGTAGCCAATCGCGGACTTTGTATAGGTGACGCTGATCTTGGCCATCACCAGCTCCTTACACGCCCGCCAGCGCCAGCCGGCGCTCGCGTGCGGCCTTCGGGTCGCGCAGGCTGCGCAGGCCCTTCACGGTCGCGTTCACGACGTTGACCGGGTTCGTCGAGCCCTGCGTCTTCGTCAGGACGTCGGTCACACCGGCGGCCTCCATGACAGCCCGCACCGCGCCACCCGCGATCAGGCCGGTACCGGGGGCAGCCGGGTGCATGATCACCCGCGTGGCCTTGAACTCCGTGATGAGGTCATGCGCCAGCGTGCCCTGCTGCATCTGCACCTTGAACATGGTGCGACGGGCGATGACGCCACCCTTGCGGATCGCCTCCGGCACTTCGGCCGCACGCCCCATGCCGAAACCGACGCGCCCGGCCCCATCACCCACCACCACAATCGCGGAGAAGGAGAAGCGACGGCCACCCTTCCCCACCTTGGCGACGCGGTTGATGAAGACGACCTTCTCGATGAACTCGGGCGTCTCTTCTTCGTCGCGCCGGCGGTCACGCCGCTTGCGCTCGCCGCCCGGGCC
>VGPD01000029.1 GCA_016875635.1 Chloroflexota bacterium | reverse complement strand
CGCCCCGGTCGAGGGCTGGCGCCGCCAGCTTCAGGAGACGCTGGTCGAGCGCACGGTCGATGCCGTGATCCTGCAACGTCACCTGGTGCGTGGGGACATCCGACCCCACGTCAGACCGGTAGAGGATCGCAGACAGGTCCAGCCCCTTCGCCTTCCAGTGGTCGACCGCCTGGCGCATCTCCACCAGGTCACTCCGGCCGACCATGTCCTCGAGCCGCCGGAAGCCGAGCTCCGCCATGTACTGGCGGACTTCCTCAGCGATGAAATAGAAGAAGTTGACAACGTGCTCCGCGCGGCCAGCGAACTGTTCGCGCAACTTCGGGTTCTGGGTGGCAATGCCGACCGGGCAGGTGTCCAGGTGGCAGACGCGCATCATCACGCAGCCCATCACCACCAGCGGAGCGGTGGCGAAGCCGAACTCCTCCGCACCCAGCAGCGCCCCGATGACAACATCGCGGCCCGTCTTCAGCTGGCCGTCCACCTCGACCGTAATGCGGTCGCGCAGCCGGTTGAGGACGAGCGTCTGCTGCGTCTCGGCCAGGCCGAGCTCCCACGGGACGCCCGCATGCTTGAGCGAGGTGAGCGGGCTCGCGCCCGTCCCACCGTCGTGGCCGCTGATCAGGACCACGTCCGATTTCGCCTTCGCGACCCCGGCGGCGACCGTACCGACGCCGACCTCCGCGACCAGCTTGACGCTGATGCGCGCCTTCACGTTGGCGTTCTTCAGATCGTGGATCAGTTGCGCCAGGTCCTCGATCGAATAGATGTCATGGTGCGGCGGTGGGCTGATCAGCGGGACGCCCGGCGTGGCGTGGCGCACTTCCGCGATCCAGGGGTAGACCTTGTGGCCGGGCAACTGGCCACCCTCACCGGGCTTCGCCCCCTGCGCCATCTTGATCTGGATCTCGTCCGCGTTGACGAGGTATTCGCTCGTCACGCCGAACCGGCCCGAGGCGACCTGCTTGATCGCGCTGCGCCGTGAGTCGCCGTTCGCGTCCGGCGTAAAGCGACGGCGATCCTCGCCACCTTCACCGGTGTTGCTCTTCCCGCCGATGCGGTTCATCGCGATCGCTAACGTCTCGTGCGCTTCCGCGCTGATCGAGCCGTACGACATCGCACCGGTCTTGAACCGCTTGAGCAGGCTCTCCGCGGGCTCGACCTCTTCGATTGGGATCGGCGGGCCTGCGGGCTTCAACTCGAAAAGGCCGCGGAGCGTGGCCAGCTGGCGGCTCTGGTCATCTACCAGCGCGGTGTACTCCTTGAAAATCTCGAACTGCCCCGTGCGCGTCGCATGCTGCAGCCGGAATACGGTGTCGGGGTTGAACAGGTGGAACTCGCCGTCGCGCCGCCATTGGTACTGGCCACCCCACGCGAGCTCACGCACCCCACCGTCGCGGGCCGGGAAGGCCCGGCGGTGATGCTGCAGTGCCTCCGCAGCGACCTCGTCGAGGCCGATGCCCCCGATACGGGAGACGGTCTTCGTGAAATATCGGTCGACGAAGTCAGGGGCGAGGCCAATCGCCTCGAAGATCTGCGCTCCGCGATACGACTGGACCGTGGAGATGCCCATCTTGGACATCACTTTCACGACGCCCTTTTTGATCGCCTTCAGATAGTGCTGGTGCGCCTCGTCCTCGTTCAGGTCGACCGTGACATATCCGTCCTTCCGCAACCGGGAGAGGCCGTCCAATGCCAGATACGGGTTGACCGCGCCGGCACCGTATCCGATGAGCAACGCGAAATGATGTACCTCACGCGCGTCCCCGGTCTCGATCACCAGGCCGACCTGCGTCCGCTTCCGCTCGCGCACCAGGTGGTTATGGACACCCGCTGTGGCGAACAGCGCCGGGATCGCGACGTGGTCGCGGTTCACGCCACGGTCGGAGAGCACGATGATCCGCGCCCCGTGAGCGATCGCCGCGTCGACCTGTTCAAACAGATGGTCCATCGCCTCTTCGAGCGCGTGGCCCTTCCCCGTCCGGGAGACGGCCGGGAACAGCATCGGGATGACGACCGTGCGGAAGTGCGGGTCATCCTTCAGCGCCTTGATCTGCGCCATCTGCTCGCTGTCGATGAACGGGTTGTCGAGTTTGACCAGATGGATGTCCGCCAGGGACTGATCCAGCAGGTTCCCCTCCGGCCCGATCACGGTATTCAACGAGGTCACGAGTTCCTCGCGGATCGCGTCCAACGGCGGGTTGGTGACCTGGGCAAACAACTGCTGGAAATAGTTGTAGAGGGGCTGGGCACGCGTGGAGAGCACGGCCAGCGGCGTGTCCGACCCCATCGACCCGGTCGACTCCTCCGAGTTCAGGACCATCGGGGTCAGGATGTACTTCAGGTCTTCGATCGCGTAGCCGAAGGCGATCTGTCTCGTGAGCAGCTCATCGCCCAGCAGCCGCGGTGGGGCCGCGCCGACCGCCAGCGAGGCGAGCGGGTGGACATGGTCCGCCAGCCAGTCGCCGTAAGGCTTCGCTTCCGCGAGTCCCATCTTCAACTCGGTGTCGTCGATGATCCGGCCCTCGTCAAGGCTCACCAGGAACATCTTGCCGGGCTGGAGGCGCCCCTTCATCAGGATCCGTTCCGGTTCGATCGGCAGCACGCCGACCTCGGACGCCATCAGGACGATGTCGTCCTTCGTGACGATGTAACGGGATGGGCGCAGGCCGTTCCGGTCCAGGACCGCCCCGATCGAGCGGCCATCGGTGAACGTGACGGAGGCAGGGCCGTCCCATGGCTCCATGACCGTGCTGTAGTACTCGTAGAACTGCTGTTTGGCCCGGGGCATCGTCGTGTGGCCCGACCAGGCCTCCGGGATCAGCATCATCATCGCGTGAGGCAGCGACCATCCGGCCTGCACGAGCAACTCCAGCGCGTGGTCCAGGATCGCCGTGTCGCTGCCACCCTCGTCCAGCACCACCGGCAAGATCTTCTGCACGTCATCGAACAATGGGGAGGCGAACAGCGCCTCGCGGGCGGTCATCCAGTTGATGTTGCCGCGCAGCGTGTTGATCTCGCCGTTGTGGGCGATCATCCGGTACGGGTGCGCGAGCTTCCATGACGGGAAGGTGTTCGTGCTGAACCGGGAATGGAACATCGCCATCGCGCTGACCATGCGCGGGTCACGCAGGTCGGGGAAATACATCCGCAACTGGAGCGCAGTCAGCATCCCCTTGTAGATCAGGGTGCGCGAGGAGAGGCTCGAGAGGTACGTCAGCCCGGCGCCCGGGATCCCGGACGTCACGACCGCCTTCTCGAACCGCTTGCGGATGACGTACAGGCGTCGCTCGAACGTTTCCTGATCACGCATCGAGGCCTCGCGGCCGATGATGACGTGGAGCATGTGCGGCTCAACGGAGAGCGCGCTGGCGCCAAGGTCCGCCGTCACGGAATCGGCCGGGACGTCCCGCCACCCCAGGACGCGCTGACCCTCCTCTTCCACGATCGAACTCAGCAGCGCCGTCACACGCTGACGGGCATCCTCATCCTTCGACGCGAACAGGACACCGACGCCATACGCGCCGGCTTCCGGCAGCGCGAAGCCCAGGCGGGTGGCTTCGTCGCGGAAGAAGCCATCGGGGATCTGGATCAGGATGCCGGCGCCGTCACCGGTGTTCGGCTCCGAGCCCGAGGCGCCGCGGTGGTCGAGGTTCTCGAGCGCGAGCAACCCGTCGCTGACGATCTGATGCGATCGGTTGCCCTTAAGGTGCGCAATGAAACCCACGCCGCAGGAGTCATGCTCCATGGCGGGGTTATAGAGCCCCTGGGCCGGCGGCAGCCCCGGCTCACCCATTACTCAGCCCCCCACCCGCGCAATCGGCCACCATCACGAAGGAAACGCGATAGCAGACCGTTAACATCATGACCTATCCGCCCTCGCCAGATTCCGGAAGCAACGGGAGCCAGGAATTGTACCCCGACCAGTTCCTGTCCATCGGGCAAACCCCACGGTGGGCCTTTGCGAAATTCATCACAAGGCACCGGACTATAGCCGATCTCGTCCAGACTGACCATAACCGCCGGCGGAACCCCCGGCCGGCGGTTGAATTCGAGTAAACGGTGGCTTCCACGGGCAGACGTAACCGGGCCGCGTCTTAGGATGCACCCATGAGGCGTTCCAGCCAGCGTTCCTTGTTCCCGGCGTGGTGGCAGACCTCTGCCACCGTCGCCATCCTGGCGCTCAGCGTCCTCCTCGGGACACCTCAGCGCACGCGCAGGAACCGCCGACCTTCGCCCCCAAGACTGCCCCCAAGAGCCTCACGACGATTGAAGACCTCGGCCTCGGCGATACCGCCGCCCTAGGCGCGCGCGTCTCGAAAGAGTTCTTCTTCTCGGGCGCCGGCGACTATGAACTGGGGAACAACAGCAAGGTCTTAGTCGACATCTCGCATTCGAACCTGCTGGATGCCCAGCGCTCGGTCATGAACGTTGTGCTCAACAACCGGCCGTTGCAGTCAATCCGGCTCGATCAGAACAACGTTAATTTCGGGCACTACGAGATCAACGTCACGAAAGACCTGTTGGCGAAAGAGTTCAACCGGCTGACCTTCGAATTCGGTATGACGACTGGCCTGCTCTGCGAAGACCCGTTCAGCCCGGCACTCTTCACCAACATCCTCCGCACAACCGCCCTGCAGATCGACTTCGCCAGCAACCCGCCCACCCCCCGCATCGGGGCGCCGAACCTCGCGGAATACCCGTACCCGTTCTTCCGGCCTGGCTACCCGGTCGTTGCGCCGGTCATGATCGCGATCCCGGACGGACCGAACGAGGTAGAACTCACCGGTGCCTACCGGCTGGCGGCTGACCTTGCGACGCGCGTCCTCTTCGACCTTGAGTTGTTGAGCGTGCGGCCGGTGTCCTCCATCTCCCAGGATGAACTGCAGAACCAGCAGCTGATCCTCATCGGAACACCGCAGCGAAATCCGCTCGTTGCCCGTGCGCTGCCAGGCACCCCGTTCCGCTTGCAGGGGGATCAGATCTTCTGCGATCAGCAGGCGCTCGACCCGGCGTTCGGCATCCTCGCGCTCACCTCGTCGCCGTTCAATGGCAACTTGCGAGCGCTGCTGGCGACGGGCGCCGCGGACCAGGCGGTCAAGCGATCAGTCGACGCGCTCACAAGCGCCGAGCCCGCTGCCTTGCTCGCTGGCCCGACCGGCATCCTCACGGAACCGGTAACACCACCCAGCACCCGGAGCTTCCAGTCGATCTTCACCTTCAAAGAGGCCGGCGCGAGCGAGCAGACACTGGTCGGCGGCGGTACTCAGACCATCACCCTCGTCTTCTCCTCTCCCGCACCTGCGCCGGGCGCCAACGGGAAACTCGACCTTATCGTCTCCCACCCGGACATCATCGACCGCCGGCGGTCGAACGTCGTAGTCGAGTTGAACGGACAGGCGATCCAGACCATCCGCGTCAACAAGGAACAGACGCGCCGTGTCTCCTATCAGATTGACCTGTTCTCCGATGTCCTCCGTGTCGGTCCCAACACCCTCACCCTGCGGGCGACCTTGTATGACCCGGAGCCGCTGGTGCTGGAGGCCTGCGAGAGCACAGCCTCCGAACGATTCTTCATCACCGTGCATGACGACTCCGCGATCTCGCTGCCGCAGGCAGCGGGCGCCAGCTCCGGTAGTGACCTCGCTTCACTGCCGTTCCCGTTCGCCGGCCTGCTCGGCCTCCGTGAGACCACATTTGTCGTGAATGAGCGGGACAACGACGCCCTGCGCGCCGGGATGCTCGCCACCATTGCGCTCGGTCGCCGGTTCGGCGCCCAGAACGATTTCACCGTCGTGCCTGCAACGACGACCACGGCACAGAGCATCGGCGACCGTCACGTCGTCGCCATCAACGTCCCGCGCGAGACCGCCGTCGGTCAGCAGTTCGAGAGGGTGCTGCCGCTCATCCTGCGTCCCGACGGCACACGTGCGCTCGTCGAGGAGAAGGGGACACTGGCGGAAATCCTGGACTCCTCACGCGTCGGTGCGCTGCAGCTGGCTCATGTGCCGTGGGCACCGAGCCGCCGGCTCCTCGCGGTCACCGGGACGGACAACATCGCGCTCGGCTGGGCCGCGGACGCGCTGCCGAAGGGCGGCCTGACCGGCAACGTCGCCCTCTTCCAGTCCGCGAAACAGGTCAACACGTTCTCCCTCAAGCGACTGGCCGACGTCGACGAGAACAGCCTCAAGGGCCGATTCACCAACGCCGAGGCGCGTCAGGCGACACTGCTCGCGGTCGTCCTCATCGCCCTGGGCGCCATCGCCCTCATGGTGCTCTGGGCGTTCCGCAACCGCCTTGCGCCGCGCGCCGTCGGGTTGCCGCGTCTCCCCTACCGACGGGGTGGCCGCCGCCGCCAGTGAGGCCCTGACCGCGCCGGGGCTAGCCCAGCTCCACCGCAGGGCGCTCCTCCCACACGACCTGCCGCGCGACGAGGTCGTCCAGCCGGGCGGCATCGATGTCCAGCAACTCCGCCAGCACCTCGCGACTGTGCTGCCCCATGTCGGGCGAGGTACCGCGCAACCCGCCGGGAGTCCGTGAGAGTTTCACCGGCGTATTCGTCAGCGGCACAGCGCCGAACGTATGGTGCGCCACCGGGACGAACATCTCGCGCGCCTGCACCTGAGGCATCGCGGCCGCCTCGGGAATCGAGTTCAGCGGGCCACACGGGATGCCGTACCGTTCTAATGCGGCGACCCACTCCGCCGTCGGGCGCTTCCGGAATGCCTCGTTCAGCAGCGGTTCTAGGTCACCGTGGTTCCGCAGGCGGGCTGCGGACGACAGGAAACGCGGGTCGTCGATGATCTCCGGGATGCCGAGTTCGGAGCAGAGCAACGCCCACTGGTTCGGCACGCCCCACGCCAGTGCCAGCACCATCCAACCGTCCGCCGTCGGGAACGCCTGGAACGGCACCGCCGAAGGGTGTCGGGTACCGAGGCGCTCCGGCACCTGGCCGGTCAGATGCCAGCGCATGAAGGCGTTCTCCTGGATCGCGATCTGGCAGTCCAGCATCGAGATGTCCACCAGCTGTCCGAATCCCGACTGCTCTCGCTCCCGCAGTGCGGCGAGCACCCCGATCGCGCAATACAGGCCCGCCGCGATGTCGCCCAGCGACAGCCCGGGACGGACGGGCCCACGGCCCGGCTCCCCCGTGACGGACATCACTCCTCCGGCCCCTTGCACGATCACGTCGAGCGCGGGCTTCGAGGACATCTCACCGGTCCGGCCGTAGCCGGAGATTGCCGCGTAGATGAGCGAGGGGTAGTCCTTCGACAGCGCGTCGTAGCCCAGACCCAGCCGATCCATCGCCCCGGGCGTGAAGTTCTCCACCAGCACGTCCGCCTCGCGGGCTAGGTCGCGGAAGATCGCCTTCCCCTCTTCCGTCGTGAGGTCGAGGGCGATCGATCGCTTGCCGCGGTTCACGGAGAAGAAGTAGCCCGACTCGCCGTCGATGATCGGGGCCGTCGTGCGCGCGACGTCGCCATACGGCGGACGCTCAACCTTGATGACGTCCGCGCCCAGGTCAGCCAGGGTGGCCGTGCAGAACGGGCCGGAGAGCACCCAGGTCAGGTCCAGCACCCGGATCCCGGCCAGCGGCCCGGTCGTCGGCAACGGCGGCATAGCGTCCCCCTCACACCTCAGGCCGCGCGGCATCGAGGGTGCGCGCGTCGCGCAGGGCAAGGTACACCCCGAACAGTACGACCGCCCCGCCAGCGACCTCCACGGCACGCGGCGTCTCGCCCAGTAGCGGCACTGCGATGACCGCCGCGCCGATCGGCTCACCGAGGATGGCGACCGCGACGATCGCCGCGGGCATCGATCCGAGCGCCCAGTTCAGCGCGTTGTGCCCGACGAGTTGCGGGACGAGCGCCAGCAGTGCCATCGCCACATACGCCTCGCGTGGATGCCCCGTGAGCGGTGTGCTGCTGACGAGGAGCGCGGCCAGCAGCAGCAGCGCCGTCGCCGGATACACCGCACCGGTGTATCCGGCCGTGGACAGATGTCGACGCGCGCCACGGCCCGCGAGGAGATAGCAGCCGCTCATCACCCCTCCGACGAGCGCGAAGGCATCGCCGGTCAGCGTCCCCCGGTCGCCGGCGTGCGGCAGCACCAGCAGCAATGCACCTGCCGTCGCCACCACCACGCCGGCGATCGTCTCCCGGCGCGGTCGTTCGCCGAGGAAGGCCCAGCCGCCGAGGGCCACGAACAGAGGCTGCATCGTCACCAGCGCCACGCTCGCCACGACGGACGTACGCTGGAGCGATGCGACCCAGAAGCCGAAGTGTGCCGCCAACGCGGCGGCGGAGAGCGCCAGGAGCAGCCCCTCGCCTCGCGTCAGTCCTCGCCACTGGCGCACGCCTCCGGTCGTCACCCCCAGCAGCAGCATCGGCGGACCGGCGATCGCCAGCCTTACCGCCGCGATGGTCAGCGCGGGGGCATCGGCGAGCCGGACCAGGGGCGCAGCGAAGGAGATCGCCAGGGCACCCACGCCCAGCGCCAGAACGTGGCGGCCGCTCAGGCGGGAGTCCGACATGCGCCGGAGGCTACCATCGCGCCCGCTATGATGCCGGTATTCCGGACAGACGGAGCGACGAGAGGTCTCGATGATGGCGGAGCCGCGGATCAACTGGGACGACTGGACCTCACGCGCCACGGAGTGGCTCTCCGACTATATCCGTGTCGACACGGTGAACCCGCCCGGCAACGAGATACGCGCCTGCGACTGGCTCGGCCGCATCCTCGACGCCGAGGGCATCCCCTACACCGTCTACCGCAGTGCCCCGGAACGCGGCAACCTCGTCGCACGCCTCAGCGGCACCGGCACACGCGGCAAGGGCCTCATCCTCCTCAACCACACCGACGTCGTGCCCTTTGAACGCGACCACTGGACCGTCGACCCCATGGGCGGCGAGATCAGCGATGGCTACGTCTGGGGGCGCGGTGCACAGGACATGAAGGGGATGGGCATCATGGAGCTCGTCGTCTTCCTGCTCCACCATCGTCTCGGCCTGCCGCTCACGCGCGACCTCGTCTTCATGGCGGTCGCCGACGAGGAAGCGGGATCCGAGTTCGGCGTCGAATTCCTCGACGCCACCCACCCTGACCTGCTGGACTGTGACTACGTCATCAACGAAGGCGGCGGCGGGTCGACCGAAGTCCTCGGCGTCCAGCGCAACACGTTCAACATCGGCGTCGCCGAGAAGGGGCCGCTCTGGATCCGCCTGCGCGCCCACGGCCGGCCGGGACATGGCTCCGTCCCGCACGACGACAATGCCGCCGACCGGCTCATCCGCGCACTGCAGCGCATCCAGGATTGGGAACGCCCGCTGCAGCCCACCCCCGAGGTGCGCGAAAATTTCCGGCAACTCTGGCAGGCCGGCATCATTGATCGAGAACCAACTGACGAGGTGCTCGCGGAGTTCGCGAAGGAGAACCCGCGTCACCGCTCAGTCCAGATGAACTCGATCTCACTCACCACGCTCACAGCGGGCGTGAAGCACAACGTGATCCCAGCGCAGGCCGAGGCCACCCTGGATGTCCGCCTCATCCCGGGATACGACCCGGACCAGTTCATCCGGGAAATCACGGAAGTGATTGCGGACGACCGCATCGACGTCGAACCGGTCTTCGCCTCCGCCTCCCCTGCTTCGACCGTCGGCACCGAGCTCTACGAGGTCATGAAGCGCGAGGCACGACGCGCCGTCGAGGACGCCGTGGTGGTACCCGGAGTCGGCACCGGATTCACGGATTCGCGCATCTTCCGGCGCCGGGGCATCGAGGCCTACGGATTCGTGCCGACGCTCACCGGCCCTCAGGACCACGGCCGGGTCCACGGCAACGACGAACGGATCTCAATCGAGAACCTGCGGCTGGGGATGCAGATCCTCTTCCAGACGGTGAGGGGGATCTGCGGCTAGACTGCCCCCGGCCCGTGACCTCGGGCGAGGGAGAGACCGATGAAATTCGAGGACATCAAGACGATCGGGGTGATGGGTGGTGGCGTCATGGGTGGCGGCATAGCCCAGGTCATGGCCGCCGCTGGATACCGCGTCATCGTCCGCGACCTGAGCGACGAACTCATCGAGAAGACCAAGGATGCAATCTTCGAGAGCCGCTGGGGCATCAAGCGCGCCGTTGAGATCGGCAAACTCGAGTTCGACAGGGCCCGCGCCACGATGGAGCGCATCTCATTCACCACGAAGGTCGAGGACCTGCGCGACGTCGACATGGTCATCGAGGCCGTGCCGGAGAAACTCGACCTCAAGCAGCAGGTCTTCGCCGACCTCGACAAGATCGTGAAGCCGGACGCCATCTTCGTGTCGAATACCTCAGGGTTCGTCGTCGCCGAGATGGCGAAGGACGTCTCCGAAGGGCGCAAGGCGCTCTTCGCCGGCATGCATTTCTTCAACCCGGTCCCCGCCATGAAGTGCGTCGAGATCATCTCGACGCCCCAGACGCTGCCCGAGGTGACCGACGCGGTGTTCCGCGTGGGCGAACGGGCCGGCAAGGTCGCCGTCCATGTGAAGGACGCGCCCGGCTCCTACGGCTTCATGGTGAACCGGATCTACGCCGCCGCCCGGCGCGAGGCGGACAAACTCGTCGAGGCCGGCATCGCGTCGAAGGAAGACATCGACAAAGCGATGAAGACCGGACGCAACTGGCCCTCCGGCTTCTACGAAGAGCGTGGCGGCATCGGACGGCAGTGGTAACAGCGGCGACAACCGGCCTCCTGAACCCAGGCCATCGAACGCGGAGCCGACGATGCGGCTCGACCAGGTGAAGACCATCGGCATCATGGGCGGCGGCGTCATGGGCGGCGGTATCGCCCAGATCATGGCCGTCGCCGGCTACGACGTGATCGTCCGCGACCTCACGAGCGAACTCGTCGAGGTGACCCGCGACGCCGTCTTCGAGGGTCGCTGGGGCATGAAGCGCGCCGTCGAACGCGGCAAGCTCTCCTTCGACCAGTGCGCCGAGGCCATCGGACGCATCTCCTTCACCCTCGCCCCACGCGATCTGCGTGACGCCGACCTCATCATCGAGGCCGTCCCGGAGAGGCTCGACCTCAAGCAACAGGTCTTCGCCGAACTCGACACGCTGATCAAGCCCGAGGCGATCTTCACCACGAACACCTCCGGCTTCCCCGTCGCCGACGTCGCGCGCGACGTGTCCGAGGCGCGCCTGCCGCTCTTCGCCGGCATGCACTACTCCAACCCCGTCCCCACGATGAAGATGTGCGAGGTCATCTACACCCCGCAGACCTCGCAGGAGACGGTCGACGCCGTGAAGGGCGTCGCCGAGAAGGCGGGACGCGCCGTCTCGATGGTGAAGGACGACCCCGGCTCCTACGGCTTCGTCATGAACCGCGTCTTCGCCGCCGCGAAACGCGAGGCCGACGCACTCGTCGCCGCGGGCATCGCCACCCGCGAGGACATCGACAAGGCGATGATGACCGGCCGCAACTGGCCTGCTGCCTTCTACGGAGAGCGCGGCGGCATTGGGAAGCAGTGGTGACGGGAGCCCCCAGCCGATCCGAAGGCGCACGTTGAACGCGCGACGAGTCCTCGCGGTATTCCTCGTTCTGCCGTTGACCGTGTTCTTCCTGCTCGGCCTCGTCGCCGGACGGCTGGATGGCACCCTGCTCAACCCGACCTTCGTGAAACAGCAGGCGCGCGATCTCCGCCTCTACCAGCGGCTGCACGAGGACGGCACGCGCCGCATCGTCCGCGACGTGCTCGACCACCCCGAAAAGCGGCCAGCCAACCTGCGCGTGATCGACCTCCCCACCGACCAGAAGGCCGAGGACAGCATCACCGCCCTTGCGCAGTCGTTCCTGCCGCCCGCCTGGGTCGAGCGCGAGACCGAGGAGACGATCGACGCGATCCTCCCGTGGCTGGCCGGACGCAGCGACCACTTCGCGATCAACGTCAGCCTGCACGACGGTCTCATCGGTACGTTTGGCCACCCGACCTCGGGCCAGCCCTCCGCGTTCGAGCGGACATGGCGCGACCTCGGCATGGGCCAGCGCACCGTCCTCAGCATCGCTCGTGCCTACGACAGTGACCCCGCCAATGCAGGCAAGCCAGTCCCCGGCGCGCCCCCGGGCGTCCACACCGTCACCGCCGCGGTCGAACTGCGAGGAGAGAGCGCCGGCGCCTGGTTCGACCAGCAGTGGTTCGGCTTCGTCGACCAGGCCGTCCCGTACCTCGCCGGCGACTCGAAGACCATGAACGCCCGCATCTCCTTCGAGGCGTTCCCCTTCCTCGCCGACCCATTCGCGAAGGCGCTGCGCCTGCCGCCCGAGCAGATGACCCCGCAGGGCTGGCGGCTCACCGACGCCGACCTGAAGAAGCAACTCGGGAACGCCTCGAACCCCGCGCTGTCGAGGGCGGACAACACCGTCGCCCTCTTCACCGCGAAGGGCGGCGCCATCACCGACGACGACATCATCGCCCGCTACGACCAGCAGCGCGCGAAGAGCGCCGCCGCCGGGACGCCCGTCGAGGGCCCCACGATCACCGAGGTGCGCGGCTACTTCCGCGCCGTCCGCCTCGCCGGCTTCTACGGTGCGCCGCTGATTTGTCTCGTCCTCGTTGTCGGGATCGCCTTCCTCGGTGGCGCCGCGTGGCCATCGAGGCTCGCCTGGGGCAGCGCCGCGTTGCTCGTCGCGGCCACGATCGGACTCACCGGCGCGACGGCCATCTACCAGGCGACGCTGTCGAACCCTCTCGACCGCTGGGTGGCGGAGCAGCGTGACCAACCCGCCGGACGCATACCAGCCGACCTCCGCGTCGACCTCGCCGAGCAGTTGAGGAAGGTCGTCGGCGACCAGGCCGACCGCGCTGCGCTCAACGCCAGCGCGTGGCTCATCGTCGCGATGGGCGGCCTCGCCGGTGGCCTCGTGTGGGATCGGGGTCGCGCGCCGTCGAGGTGGGACGCGCCGCACGCCAACCAGCACGCCGGGCGGCCGCTGAGGACTACTCGTGAGGCGGCGCGTGGTCGAGTAGCGTCTGCGCGAGCGTCGGACCGCCGGGCGCGTTCCGGTCGTCCTTGAACTGCACCATCCGCTCGTACACCTCCGCCGCCGCGTGGTGGAAGCCGCCGGGCAGCCCCGCCGCCTCGAACGACGCCGCGATCTGCTCCATCTCGCCCACCCAGCGCCACGCCTTCGCCGCCGCGCCGCCGAGCCCGTCCGCACGCTCTTCGAGGCCCGTCCGCCCGCGTCGCCACTCCCCGAGCAGTGGCTCCAGCACGTCTTCGTGGATCGCCAGCGCCTCGACCGCGGCGAGCAGCGCGCTCGTCCCCTTCGTCCAGGCCGCGTACGCCATCTTCAGCGCCGAGGCCGCCCCCACCGGCGCGTCCAGCACGCACACCTCGAGCGGCCCGCCCGCCAGCGCCGTCGCCACGCGCGGCGCGTACTCGCCCGAGAGATAGAGCCGCGCCATCCCCGCCTTCCGAGGCGGCCCGCCGATGATCCCGCCGTCGACGAAGTGCGCCCCGGTCTCCTCGATGCGCGCCGCCATCCGCCGCACCGTCGCCGGCGACACCGCGTTCGCGTCCACGTAGATGCGGTGGTAGCCGAGCGTCGTCACCGACTCCGCGACCTCCTCGGCCGCGTCCGGCGGGCAGACCGAGAGGATGATGTGCGACTGGTTCACGAGCCCGTTCAGCCAGTGGACGTCGTGCAGCCCGTCCGCCTCCGCCCGCGCCCGCGTCGCGTCGCTCCGGTCCTCCGACACCCAGATCACCCGCGCCCCCGCCTCCACCGCCGAGGCCCCCACCGCGCTCCCCATCTCCCCCGGATGCAGCACACCGACCGTCACCTGCGCCCCGTGGCTGCGCAGCTCGTCGTCCGTCGGCATCTCGTACGGGTCAGGCATGGGAGCTGGAAGGCGGTACGCAGCGACCTGCTAGCACACGCCGGAGACTGGCGCTGGTGACAAAGCGGAAGTTCTGTGGCGCAAGGATGCCGTAGCGCGATATCAGTTGGCTGAGACGAAGAGGGTTACTGAAGGTCACAGGTGAACCCACAAGAACCGCATGACCTTCCTCAACACCACTGAAATACCGCTCAAATTCGGCCTTGTCGATCGCCGTCCGTTTGCCGTGATCTCTCCATAGTCGGCTGGGCGCGGCCTTCGCCACACCAGTCACCTCGAACGCACCAACAACCGCCGACACCGGTGCTGATGCGTACAGATAAACGGTGGTGCCAGCAGCAATCGCTGGAAAGCGCCGACGCAACTCGACGGTCTTTGAACCCCGCAGGATGGCGTCAGCATGTCTGGGGTGGATACCAAGCAAGACGGGCGTCATTCAGACAGTCTCCTCGCTTGGTGGAACGCAATCCGTCTTGCTGCCTGCGGATTGTACCCGTTGACTACGTCGCGAACTCGACTCAAAGGCTGGCGCTGTTCTCGGTACCAGTCGAACGCCAAGGCGAGGCTCCGCCCACGTCCATTTTCTCCGATGAGATCCAGGTCCGCGGTCGTGAGGACGCCCTTCGATCCGTATCGCTCAAAACAGTCATCAGGCGAACCTACGAAATATTCGGACAGGGTCGCGTTGCCACGAATGGCCATTTCAGGTGCACTCACATAGAAGAAGATGGGAGCGCCACGCCGGAGACCACGGTACGCAGAAGGAGATCGGTAATAGACATTGTCAGGCCGCACCTGAAACCGGGAAGGATCAAGCATCGGCAGTTGCTCACTCCTCGGAAACAGAGCATCAGCGAAGCGGGGTTCGATTGTGCAGATCAAGCCCCGTTGTTCTGGCCGATCTAGTACCACTGGATAGAAAAAACGCTTTAGATCCGAACCATCGATCCAGTCCTTGCGGTTGTGACTCCAGTGACCGGCCTCTGCTGGCTTCCCATACAGACTTACGAAACACCAGGGAAGATTGGGTGGCTGAGCTACCAGGCGCTCGAACACCACCTCAGGCTCGGGGCTTGACGAAATTTCCAACCGAAAGCGTTGACCCGCAACCGGGACGCCCCAGAGGGGGGCGTGCCCCAGCACAACTTCGAAACCGGTGCCGTCCTCAGCCACGGTCTCGCCACCAAAGGCGTCGACGAGGTTTCCCTTCACGAAAGCTCGGAACGAGTCTGCCGCCACTACTCCATTCACGAAGGTCTTACCCATCACGAACTCGGCGCGGTTCGCCCGGTACCGCCCTGCCGAGACCCCCTCTGCGACGAAGCCGTACCGTGCCAGAATCGGACCCAGTGCAGCCTCCAGTTCGGCCGCGAACGTGACGTATGCCTTTTCGAACCCTTCTTTCGCGGTACGTCGGACTTCTTCATAGACGAGATATGGGCCGATCGACTCACCCCTGAACTCAGGACGTAGATAAAGAGTTGAGAGTTTGCGCACACGATCATCTTTGTCGCGAGAGATCGAGATCCCGGCAAGTCGCTGATCCCAAGAGACAAGGCGCACGCCACCCAACCGATCCTCAATAATGACTTTCTCTATCCAATCATCAATTTTCGGATACCAAGTCCGTAGTTCCTCCAGAATCGCGCGCACATCATCAGCATCGTCTGCCGTTGCGAGTCGGACGTGCGCGGCTGGTGGAGTCTCTACCAGAGGTCGAAGGGTCGTGATGTCGGCCTTGGCCAGCCGGTATCGGCGGTAGCCGCGCACAAGTTCTACCGAAATGGCTCGTTGGACCTCTTCGAACAACTCGCTCTCACTATCGAACTCCCGATAGCGAACCCTCGAACGAAGCCAGCTGAGGACTGTCGCGCGCCCATCACTATTGGCTTGGCCACGAACAAACGCCAGAATGTGGACTCCTGCCGCATCTGCTGTCTCAATCTCATTCTGAACTGCTCTCATGTGAGTCCTTGAGACGATCAAGACGAGTAGGTCGCTCTCGCGAACTTCACGAAGGTAGGCGTCGCCGACCGGGACCGGCTCCGCGGGGCCCTTTTCGAACAGCCAGGGACGGGTAAGGCGGAGGCCTCGGATTGCATCCCGAACAACGCCGCGTTCGGCGGACAAGTTCTCATCCGTCATCACCGAAGAGACGAAGATCTGGAGACTATCGTCAGGAATACCCGCATTATGCAACACGACACTTGAGAGAACGACACCAGCTGGCACACTCTAGTTAGTTTCATCCGTCGCTTTGGCCACGCATTAGCATTCCTCCTCGCAGTACAGGAGACACCCCATGATCAACATCACCGCGAAACTCACCGCCAAAGAGGGCAAAGCCGACGAGATGCAGGCCGCCCTCCAGCAACTGATCACGCAGGTGCAGGCGAACGAGCCGGGCGTCATGCAGTACGCCATGCACAGCGTCGAGGGCCAGCCGGGGGTGTTCCTCTTCTACGAGCAGTACGCGGACGACGAGGCCTTCGCCCTGCATCGCGGCACCGAACATATGAAAGCGCTGGGCGCCGCCCTCGCCGACCTCAGCGCCGCTCGGATCGAGATCACCCGGCTCAACTACATCGACGGCGTGAAGCGATAGGGACGCCGCGGGCGTCCCTATCGGCGTCGACCGAGCGCCAGGGCTACCCGCGAGGCAACCCCAGCCCGCGGGTCGCGATTATGCCACGCTGGATCTCCGACGTGCCCCCGGCGATCGTCGCGCTCACGGCGCTCAGATAGGCGGTGGCCACACGTCCGCGGCCGTTCTCGGCGCGCTTCGCGTCCCACGCCATCCCCTGCAGCCCGTACATCTTCAGCGCCGTGTGCGCAATCCGCTGACCGAGTTCCGTCGTGTACAGCTTCGACATCGACGCCTCGTAGTTCGGGACGAGGTTCCGCGCCTGGATCGTGATGTTGAGGTAAGAGAACAGCCGCGCGATCTCCGCCTCGATCCAGCGGTCGGCGAAGTACAGCCGCCACGACTTCGAGCGCGTCCCCTCCGCCTGCTTCGCGGACGGATCCGTGCGCGCGACCTCGAGCAGTTGCTTGAGGCGGCGTTGCGTGCCGACGGCTGAGCCGATGCCGCTGCGCTCGTAGTCCGTCAGCGTCATGCCGACGTACCAGCCGCGGTTCTCCTCGCCCACGCGGTTCTTCACCGGGACCTTCACGTCCTCGAAGAACACCTCGTTGAAGCCGTGCTGGTTCGCCATGTTGATCAATGGCCGCACCTCGACGCCCGGCGTGCTCATCGAGAACATCAGCAGCGAGATCCCTCGGTGCTTCGGGGCATCGGCGTCGGTGCGGGCCAGCATGTAGATCCAGTCGGCGTGCTGCGCGCCGCTCGTCCAGATTTTCTGGCCGTTCACTACGTACTCGTCGCCGTCGCGCACCGCGCGCGTCTGCAGCGACGCCAGGTCCGACCCCGCGCTCGGCTCCGACCATCCCTGCGCCCACACGACCTCGCCGCGCAGGATCTTGCCGAGGTGCTCCGCCTTCTGCTCGTCGTCGCCATGGATCATCAGCGTCGGCCCCAGCATCATCACGCCGAACCCGCCGACGTTGGAGAGGCCATTTTCCGCCAGCTCCTCGTTCAGGATGAACTGCTCCTTGGGCGACAGCCCCGCCCCGCCGTACGACTTCGGCCACGCCGGCGCGATCCACCCGTTCGCCACGAGGGCATCGCGCCACGGCTTCGTCCGCGCGCGCACATCCCGCGCGTTCGAGCCGATCTGCTCCTCGCCGCCGCCCTCGCCGCCGCCCAGGCGCTGCTTCGCCCCGTGCTCCTTGATGAACGCCCGCACCAGTGCCCGGAACTCGGCCTCCTGCGCGCTGTCGTCCCAGTCCATCGGAGCCCCCTCACAAATACAGGCGGTATGCGCCGGATTCTAACAGCGCATTATGCCTCGGCATCACCTATCTCCAACGTTATCGATGCGTGCGCGAAGCCTTCCGCCTCCCTCACCTCTGCGAAGGCCCCCGACCCCCGGCCCCATTGCCCCTCGAAAGGCGAGGAGTCGTCACCCACGAACAACGAGGGCGCCCCGTGGGACGCCCTCGCCTTCACTCCACGCGGCAGAGCCGCTGACGTCGACGCTACGTGCGCGTCGAGGTCAGCCAGCCGAACTTCTGCGGCTTCCGCTTCGCGTCCGGGTCCAGCGGCACGTTGATCAGCGACGGCCCCGGCAACGCCAGCGCCTGCTTCAACGCGCCCTGGAGATCCTCGTACGTCTTCGCGTTGTACCCGGTCCCGCCGAGGCCCTGCATCATGATGTCGTAGCGCGCCCCGAGGCTCATGCCGCCCACCGGCTTGTTCGGCCGCTCGAACAGCTCCGGCTTGTGCCCGCCGATACCGCCGTTGTTGAACACGATCCAGGTGATCGGCAGGTTGTAGCGGACCGCCACCTCGCACTCGGTGCCCGCGAAGCCAAACGCGCCGTCGCCCTGGAGGCAGATCACCCGCTTCCCCGGGAACTGCGTGGCCGCGCCGATCGCGAACCCGTGGCCGAGGCCCATCGAGCCAAACGACCCTGCATCGAGGCGGGAACGCGGGATGATCTGGTCGATCACCGTCCGGCTGATGTCCATCGTGCTCGCCCCTTCGGCGACGAAGATCGCGTCAGGCGGCAGGTTCTGGTTGATCGCGTGAAGCGCGCGGTAGTAACCGATCGGGTCGGTCTCCTCCTGCTTCATCCCCTCTACGAGCTCGGAGTTCGAGCGCGCCTCGGAGCGGACGGTCTGCAACCACTCGCTGTCCTGCGGGAACTGCCAGTGGTCGCGGTCGAGGACATCGAGCAACTGCCCGAGCGTCTTCTTCGCGTCGCCGATCATCATCACCTCGGTCGGGACGTTCACGCTGACTTCTTCAGGGTTGAAGTCCAGCTGCACCACGCGCACATCCTTGCGGAAGCGCGGCGGCAGCCCGAAGTGGAGCATCCAGTTCAGTCGTGCCCCCACGAGGAAGATAAGGTCGGCGTTCTGCAGCACAAACGAACGCGCCGCCGCCGCCGCCTGGTCGTGGTCGTCGGGCAGGATCCCCTTGGCCATCGGCATTGCGAGGTACGGGATGCCGGTCTTCTCGACGAACGCCCGCATCTCCTGCTCGCCGCGGGAGGCGGCGACGCCCTTGCCGATGATGATCAACGGCTGCTCCGCCGTCTTCAGCGCCGCGATCGCGGCCTCCACGTCCGCCGGGTCGGACATCGTCCGGCGCGGGTCCGGCACGCGGGGGGCCCACTGCACCGTGTCCTCGTCCACGCTGCCGGCGATGACGTCGCCGGGCAGGTCGAGGTAGACCGGGCCGGGGACCCCGTGGATCGCCTTCTTCACCGCCTCGGCGACGTACAGCGGGATGCGCTCGATCGTCTCCACGCGCTCCGCGAACTTCGCGTACGGGCGGAGGGCGGTGAGCTGGTCCGCCTCCTGGAAGAAGCCCATCATGTGCCCCGTGCGCTCGTAGGAGCCGCCGAGGAGGATCATCGGCCAGCGGTTCGACCAGGCGTTGGCGAACGCGGCCACCGCGTTCAGCACGCCCGGCCCGGAGACCGCCAGCGCCGCGCCGATCCGCCCGCCGAGGTAGGAGACAGCCTGCGCTGCATACGTCGCCGGCATCTCGTGCCGCATGCCCACGTAGTTGATGCCGGCGCGCTGCGCCGCCATCGCGATGGTGGTCACCGGAATGCCCACCACCCCGAACATCGCGTCGACGCCCTGCGTCTTCAGCGAACGAGCGATGATCGTGGCGCCGTCGATTTGTGCCATTGGTACTCCCCGTCCCCAGAACCCGGGACCCCGCTATCCGCGCGGCCTACCCGTTAGGCTTGCCCGGTGCGGCATGGTACATCCCCCGGACGGGGACGGGACGCGGTTATCCACGCTCGGAGGCCCAATATGGCCGTCATCATCCACATGTGGTTGTCGCGGCGCCACGAGTGCTGCGCCACCAACGAAGCCCGTCCATGAGCGAGCCGATCGACCTGGTCGTCTTCGACCTTGGCGGGGTCCTCGTGCAGATCGTCCGCGCGTGGGGCGAGGCGCACGCCCGTGCCGGTCTCACGCATCATCCGATCGCCGAGGACGCGGCGTTCCTCGCACGGCGCGCCCCGCTGCTCAACGCGCTCTCCGTCGGGCACATCGCGCCGGTCGAGTACTACGCAGGCGTCGCTGAGGCCTCCGACGGCGTCTACACGCCTGACGACATCCAGCGCAGCCACCTCGCCTGGCACTGGGCGGAGTACCCCGGCGTCGATGCGGCGGTCGAGGCCATCGAAGCCGCTGGCGTCCTCACCGGCGCGCTCTCCAACACCAGCGAGCCACACTGGGCTGACCTGCGCGGCCCGGACACCCGCTACCCCACCGTCGCGCGGCTGCGCCACGCCGTCGCCAGCCATCTCGCGGGCATCCTCAAACCGGACACCGCGATCTATCGCGCCTTCGAGGAAGCGAGCGGCGTCCCGGCCGCGCGTCTGCTGTTCTTCGATGACCTGCCCGAGAACGTCGAGGCCGCGCGGAGCCTCGGCTGGAGGGCTGAGCGGATCGATCCGGCCGGGGACACGGCGGGCCAGATCTGGGCGGCGCTCCGGCAGCACGGCGTGCTGGAGTGAGGCCTACCGGCCGGCCTCGAACTCGGGGCGTGTGATCGCCCAGAGGATCGCGCCCGGATGCTGCGTGCTCGCTTCACTGGTGCGATGCATCCCGACCGACTCCGCCACCGCGATCGAGGGTGCGTTCGTGGGGTCGATCTCCGCGACGACCTCTTGCACCTCGCGGTGGCTGAAGGCGTACGCCACGACGGCACGCGCGCCCTCGCGCGCGTAGCCCTGATATCGGTAGTGCCGATCGAGTTCCCACCCGACCTCGACACGCCCGTCACGAGGACGCCCCTTCAGGTTCACGCTGCCGGCGACCGCCCCGTGCATCCGCACGATCAGCGCACGCCCGTGCCAGCCGAGCGCGCTCGAGTCTTCGCGGAGCGCCCGAAGGTTGGCGGGGAACCCGGACTCCAGTTCACCGCCGCCGGGCCACGCTCCCAGGTCCGCCCCCATCCACTCCGCTGCGACCGCGCGGTCGCCCGCGACAATCGCCCGGCAGAAGTCGAGGTCGTACGGGACCAGGTCGAGCCGCGCGGTGTGCAGCGTTTCCGCGACCACCTCGGCGCTACGCGCGCTCACAGCCGCTGGACGGCCAGCGGCAGCGTCGCGAACGCGCGGCCGTCCACGCTGACGGAGACCTCATGCGGGCCGTAGGTGGTGAACTGCGCATTCTGCAGGTCCACGACCAGGTTCGCGCCGCCCGCCGTCTCCTCGCCGCTCAACCGCAGCGTCATCTGGCCACCCACCGGCGCGACCACGTTCTTCCCGTCAGCATCGAGGACCGCGATCGAGAAGTCGTGATTGCCCTCGTCCTCCCGCCCGTAGGCGAAACGCACGACCAGCGAGAGGTGGGGATGCACGGCGGGCAGGGACGCCGCATGCAGCACATCGACGCCGATCCCCAGCGCGTGCAGTTTGCCGCCGGAGTCCTGCGCGGCGTCACACAGGAACGCGAAGCCGAGGTGCACCGCTAGCCCCCTCCGACGGAGGCCAGGCCATCCGCCAGCGGTTTCCCCATGATTGGGCCGAGCGCCTTCGCACGAATCACCCCGTCACGGTCGATGAAGAAGGTTCCGGGCAGGCCCGGCAGTCCGTAGTACCTCCGCACGTCGCCCGTGCGATCGCCGACGATCGTCATCGTGAGCGCGAGTTGCTGCTTGAACTCCTCGACGGCGGCCGGTGGCTCTTCGACGTCCACGGCGATGACGACCAGGTCACCGCTCGCCTCGTGCTTCGCATGGAGCGACTGGAGCTCCGGCATCTCGGCGACACAGGGTGGGCACCAGGTCGCCCAGAAGTTGAGCACGACCGTCTTCCCTCGATAGTCGGACAGTCGGATCAGCCGGCCGGTGCCGTGCTCTTCCAGCACGAAGTCGGGCGCCGCCTGTCCCACCCCGGGGCTCGTGACCCCGTCCAGCACGCCGAGACGCTGGACGTCCGCGTCGCCGCCGGCCGCGCGCTCTTCCGAGACGAACGCGACGACCGCACCCAGGAGGATCAACGTGGCCACACCGCGACGCAGCCAGTCCCGGCGCGCCGGGGACAGGGACGACAGACTCAGGACCGAGGAGATGGATGCCACCCTTCGAGGATACTGCCTCCCCTTCCTGAAGACGTCCTGACCGCAGGCGTCCCGCCCGGTAGGATCACCGCCGTGCTGGATCAGGTGACACAGGTGGCGATCAGTCGAGCGGCGGAGGTACTCCTCCGCAGCCACCACACCGTCGTCCTCGCCGGTGCCGGCATGTCGAAGGAGTCCGGCATCCCCACCTTCCGCGGCGAGGGCGGCCTCTGGACGACGCAGGGCGAGCCACCCCTCAACCAGTACGAGACCTTCGCCGCCGACCCGAAGCGCTGGTGGGAACGCCGCCTCGCGGACGCTCGCGCGGGGAACGCCTTCGGCGCCGCGATCGAAGCCGCGCAACCGAACGCCGGACACCGCGCGCTGGCCGAGCTGGAGGACATGGGCCGGGTCGCCCACGTCATCTCGCAGAACATCGATGACCTTCACCGCCGCGCCGGCCAGCGCTCGCTGACCGAGATCCACGGCAACCGGCTCTGGATGCGCTGCGTCCGTTGCGGTGTCCGCTGGCCACGCGAGGAATTCCCGGTGGACGAGGCCAATCTGCCGCCGCGTTGCGCCGCCCCTGGCTGTTCCGGCATCGTGAAGGGCGACACCGTGATGTTCGGTGAACCGATCCCGCCGCTCGCGCTCGCGCGCTGCGAGGCGGAGACTGCGCAGGCGGATTGCTTCATGACCGTGGGCACCTCCGCCGTCGTCTACCCCGCGGCCGCCTATCCGATCGAGGCCGCCCGCCGAGGCGTCCCCCTCATCGAGGTGAATCCCGAGGAGACGCCGCTGACGCCGCTCGCTGACGTCGTCGTCCGTGCCGCCTCCGGCGAGGCGCTGCCGGCGCTGGTGGCGGCGGTCCGCGAGCAGCAGAACGCTTCGCATGGAGAGGGCTCGCGATGATCAGCCGCCGCAAGTACGACCCCCTCGGCATCGTCCTCGCCACCGACGAAGGGCTCCTGCAGGTCGAACCTGGCCGCGCGCCCGTCGTCGCCGTCGCAGGCAAGCGCTTCGACCGCGTCGACTTCCGTGACGGCCTCGGACTCGCCTCCGTACCGGGCGACGGTGTCTGGGTGTTCGCCGGCAAACGCTGGGAGCGCGGCTGGGAGGGCGACCCCCGCTCGGTCTCCGTGACCACGGCCGGCGACCTGTTCATCGGCAGCGTCGACGGCCGCCTGCACCGCTCCCACGACAAGGGCGCGACATGGACGACGATCGACGGCGTCCAGAACGTCATCAAGCTCAACCGCTTCGTACCACCGGCGCCGGGCGTCGTCCCGTACATCGCCGCCGCCGGCGAAGTGACCGAGGGCCTCGTCATCGCGATCGTCGGCGGCGGTTGCTGGTACACCCGGGACGGCGGCGTCTCATGGATGCGCCGGACGGACGGCCTCGATCCGAAGGTGCACCACATATGGGTCCACCCCGAACGCCGCGACCGCCTCTTCGCCACCACCCCCACCGGCATCTTCCGCAGCGAGGACGAGGGCTACACCTGGGTGCAGAGCCTCGGCGGGCTCGACCGCTCCTGGGGCGGCACCCTCGCGGTGTTGCCAGGGGCACCGGACACCCTCATCTACTCCGCCGCACGCCGCGCCCCAGGCGTGGAGGGTGCCGTCTTCCGCTCGGCAAACGGCGGCGTGACATGGCAACGCGTGATGCTCGACGACCAGGACGAGTGGGATCGCGTTCCCTGCGTCGTCCGGCCTTTCGACTGGGACGACCTCGTCTTCGTCGCCGCCGGCTCGCAGCTCTGGGCCTCCCACGACCGGGGCAAGAACTGGCTGGCACTCCAGGACGGCCTCACGGTCGCGAACGACATCACCGCCGCCCTGTAGCGGTCCCTCTAGCGATCCCTTCAACGATCGCCTCGGCGGGGTTCCAGATTCAGCATCATAATTTTTGTGATATTTTCAACGCCGTAGCGATGCCCCGCCGTACATTCGACCTTCCAGACGCCCGTCGCAGCCCCGGAGCCGGCTCGCGCCGCTCGACACCCATGCGCCATCGATGACGCACCACCCGGAGGATCTCCCATGGCAACCAACACGCGTCCGCGCGACGAAATGATCGAGGCGAACGGCGTCCGCTTACACGTCCGGGAGTGGGGCGACCCGCGCAGCCGCCACGCCCTCCTCCTGCTCCACGGCTACGCCGAGACCGCCGAGGCCTGGGCCGAAGTCGCCTCCGACCTCGCTCGCGAGTACCGCGTGATCGCCGTCGACCAGCGCGGCTACGGCTCCTCCGCCCGCGCCGCCGACCGCGACTACACCCGCGCCACCCAGGTCGAGGACTTCGCCTCGCTGATCGAGGCGCTGAGCCTGCGCTCGGTCACGCTCGTCGGCCACTCGATGGGTGGCGCCAACGCCATCTGCTACGCGGCCGAGCACCCCGAGACCGTCACCGCCCTCGTCGTCATCGAGTCCGCTCCCGAGGTCCTGCGCTCCGGCGTGGAGCAGCTCCGTCGCCTGCTCTCCGTCGGCGACTCCTTCGGTAGCCTCGACGAGGCCGTCTCCGCGTTCCGCGAATTCTTCCCGTACGCGAACACGGAACAGCTGGAGCGCCGCGTGCGTGCCTCATTCACCGTGAATGAGGAAGGTGTGTTCGTCTGGGACTTCGACCCGGTGTTCCGGGACGCCACGGTGCGCCCCCCGGAGCCGGACCCCGGCCAGCGACGGCTCGCCGACCTCTGGGACTCGGCTGACCGCATCCAGTGCCCCACGATGATCGTGCGCGGCTCCGAGACCGACATGCTGACGCCGGAGGCGATCCAGCGCCTCCACCGCCGCATCGCTGGTTCGCGTGTCTCGCTCATCGAGGACGCCGGCCACCCGGTCCCCACAGACCAACCCGCCTCCCTCGCCCTCAACATCCGCGAGTTCCTGCAGAGCCTCGGCGGCCTGTAGCCTCAGGACTCAAGACTCCACACACACCAGAGAGGCCCGGCGCTGTCGCCGGGCCTCTCTGTGTCATCCCCACGATGATCGTTACGAAGCCGAGCCGAAGGCCCCCTTCGCGCGGTACGCCTCCACCTCGTTCCAGGTGAACCCGGACTCCAGCAGCACCTCCTCCGTGTGCTGGCCAAACTCCGGCGCCTGCTTCCTGATCTGCGCGGGCGTCTTCGAAAGGTGCACCGGCGAACCGACCATCGGCCACGGTTTCCCGTGTTCGTCCGGCACCTCAACGATGTAGTCGTTCGCCCAGGCCTGCGGATCGTTGCCGATCTCGAGGTAATCCATCACCGGCTGCACCAGCAGGTCCTGCGCGTGGAATATCTGGATCCACTCATCTCGCGTCTTCGTCTGGAAGATCGCGTCCATCTTCGCCGTCACGTCAGCGAGCCGTTCCATGCGCTGCACGCCGGTCCGGTATGGATCTCGCCTCAACTCCTCGGAACCCAGGGCATCGCAGAACTGCGGCCACCATTTGTCCGCCGGCAGAAAGCCGATCATGAACCACTTGCCGTCCCCCGCCTGGAAATGGTTCCAGGTCGGCGGCCGCTCGTTGTGCTTCCGCCGCCCGATCAACTGCCCGCTCCACATCGCGTGCGTGATGTTGTACGACTGGATCAGCATCTGCGACCCGTACAGCGAGGTGTTCACCTCCTGCACCTCGCCCGTCCGCTCGCGGTGGAGCAGCGCGAGGACGATCGAGTACCCGGAGACAACCGCGCCCACGTGGTCCGCCTGGGGGAACCCAGCCGGCGTGGGCGGGCCATCCTCGCCCTCGCCGGTCACGGACATGAAGCCACCACGGGCCTGCGCCAGTGTGTCCATCGCACCGGTGTGACGGTCGGGACCCAGGTGCCCCCAGCCGGTGGCGCTCGAAAAAATGCAGCGCGGATTGTGCTGCTGGATCGCCTCGAACGTGACCCCCAGCCGTTCCATCACGCCGCCGCGCATATTGTTGTGGAAGACGTCGGCGGTTTCGACCAGACGCCAGAACACCTCCATGCCTGCCGGGTTCTTCATGTCCAGCAGAATGGAGCGCTTCCCTCGGTTCAAGGTGTTGAAGTAGGCGTTACGCGGGCCTCCCTGCTGCAGGCCGCGCCCGGGGTCCGGATTGGCGTAGGACTCGATCTTGATGACGTCCGCGCCCATGTCGGCCAGCATCGCTGTCGCATAGGTCCCCTGCTGCCAGACTGACAGGTCGAGAACCCGATAACCCTCCAGTGGTAGCGGCATCGCACAGCCTCCTCCGCGCCGAGGGGGGACGGCGCGACGGCGGTATTCTGCCACGCCCCGCCAGCCCCCGGGCGTCCGCAATCCGTCGCCCGGACGCGGCGGCCCGCGTAGCATGAGGGGCGTCAAGATGACCTCGGGAGGACCTGTATGCCCGCCACGCGCACCATCCACCGCGCCCTCATCACCGGCATGGGCGCCGTCACGCCGATCGGCAACGACATCGAGGAATACTGGGAGGGGCTGCGCACCGGCCGCAACGGGATCGGGCGCGTCACCCAGTGGGACGTGTCTGCCGACCTCGTCCAGATCGCTGGCGAGGTCAAGGGATTCGACATCGAACCCTACCTGGAGAAGAAGATCGCACGCCGCACCGGGCGCTTCGCGCAATTCGCCCACGCCGCTGGCGTCCAGGCGATGCGCGATGGAGGCCTCGAGGTGACCGAGGCGAACCGCGACGACATTGGCGTCGTCATGGCGACCTCGGGTGACGTCTTCAACATGGGGCCGGAGTGGATGGCCTACGTGGAGCGTGGCGCGCGCGGTGTCGACCCGTTCATCATCACTCGCATGGGCCAGCACATGGGCGCGGCGCGCCTGGCGAGGCAACTGGGGATCCGCGGCCCGAATACGACGATCAACACCGCCTGCGCCTCGGGTACCGACGCCCTCGGCCATGCGCTTTCCTTGATCCGTCTGGGCCACGCCCGCGCCATCCTCGTGGGAGGGGCGGAGGCGATGATCACGCCGCTATCCCTGTCCTCAATGGGACGGATGGGCGCGCTCTCCAAGAACAACGATGACCCCGCCCACGCCTGTCGCCCGTTCGACATCAAGCGGGACGGCTTCATCCTCGGCGAGGGCGCCGGCGTCCTGCTCATCGAGTCCGAAGAGGCCGCCCTGGCGCGGGGCGCGCGCATCTACGGCGAGCTGGCAGGCGTCGGCTGGTCATTCGACGCCACGGACGACACCGCACCGGACCCGGAGGGGCAGGCGCTGGCGATGACCCGCGCCATGCGCGATGCCAGCATCGAGGCAGCGCAGGTCGACTACATCAACGCGCACGGCACAAGTACCCCGCTGAATGACCGTACCGAGACGCATGCCATCAAGATCGCCCTCGGTGACCGCGACGCACGACGCGTGAAGATCTCCTCGACGAAGTCGATGACCGGCCACCTCGCGGCCGGGGCCGGCGGGATCGAGGCCGTCGCCTCGGTACTCGCCCTCCATCACGGCGTCGTGCCACCCACGATCAACTACGAGTTCCCCGACCCGGAGTGCGACCTGGACATCACGCCCAATGTGGCGGTCCAGACGCAGATCGATGTTGTGATGTCGAATTCGTTCGGCCTCGGCGGCCAGAACGCGAGCGCCGTGTTCCGGCGGTTCCAGGGGTAGGCTCCTGCCCTGGCCAGGAAAACAGGAAGGGCGGAGTCTCACGACCCCGCCCTTCCGGCTATGACGCGTGAGGCTACGCCGCGCGTACGACGGTGGTCGGCGCGCGACCGACCCGACGCTTTCGTGCGACCGAGCGGTCGACCGCGGTCAGCCAAGGACGCTTCACATCCACCGCCTGGCCGTTGCCGGAACCTGGTGCCTGGTACGAGGTGTGTCCGCACTGGACACACGAGAAGTACGTGTCACCGATGTCCTCGACGCGAGTGAGATCCCCTTGGCAGCGCGGACAAGCCTTGGTGTAGATCATGTCCGCCTCCTCTCCATGAATCAGAGACGAATCTTGCTCGTCTCGTGTTCCTGAAACGGATCATGCGCGGGAGTTGTGCGGTGCAGATTGCGGGAGCATTGCGGAACTGTGAAATCCCCCGGAAGGCCTCCGCCGCGACGAGCCCTACCGGCGGCGCCCACGGATCGCGAACGCGGCGGCCACCACGGAGGTCGCCGCACCGAGGGCGACTGCCCGGCGCAGCCGCCGCCCGTCCGTCATCGTCAGGACGTCCGGCAGCGCCCCCCGGAGCGCCCGTGCCGCGTCGCCGAGGGCAACCTCACGCGTCATCAGCGCCGGCAGTGCCGGCCCGGCCGGGCGAGCCGGCAACACGGTGATCTGCGGCTCAGGCGCCGGAGGTGGCACCGCCAGGGGCACGACCAACACTGGCTCGGCCGGCTCGGCTACCTGCCCTTCGGCGCTACCAGAGGGCGCTACCGGAGCCGTCGGAGCTGCCGGGGCGACGCTGGGAGACTCCGCCTGGGCCGCTTCCTGCGCCTGTGAAACATCGGTCGCCGGCCGTGCAAACGGGAGCACGTCGCCCGCCATCTGCGGCGGTGATTCCGGCCCGACGGGGGTTGCCGCCTCCCCGGCGGACGGCGGAACTGAATCTGCGACGAGATCCCGGACGGCCTCAGCGGGAGGAGCCTCCGCGCGGGAGGAAGTCTCCGGCGCGAGCGCGGACTCGGGTTCCGTCGCGGCCGCTGCCACGGTGACCGCTGCCG